>SKVR01000219.1 GCA_007129355.1 Bacteroidales bacterium
AAATGGCTGCATAAGTGCTAAAACTGATTTTTTTTTTCAGTTATTACAACAGTCATATAAATCTTCGATGCTTATTTAACGGTTTCTAACTGGTAATGCAAAACAGGTTCAGCCGGCAACAGGTGCCTGATAAAATAATTCCATCTGACCTTGGTGAAATAATCCCCGTCGGCCCTGCCAAAACTATGATTTGTACCGGGCAGAATGAGCATATCAAAATCTTTTCCGGCCCTGATTAAATACTCTGCCAGTTTATAGGTTGCTGATGGGTTGACATTTTCATCCTTAGCGCCATGTGCAATCAGCAGGTGCCCCTGCAGTTTATGTGCATTGGTAACATTAGATTGTTCGTGATAATAATCTCCTACGGGGTATCCCATATACATTTCGGGCCACCAGGCCTTTTCCATCCTGTGATCGTGATCGGCAGCTGATGCCACTCCCACCTTATAAAAATCAGGGTACTGAAGCATGCCCCTGCCGGCATCATAACCGCCGGCTGAATGACCATAAATGCCTATTCGGGTGGTATCGATCCAGTTGTGATGTTTAGCCAACTGGCGTATAGCTGTAACATGACAATCGAGGCTATAGCCCATATTCATGTATGATACATCGCGGAAGGCTTTGGAACGCTGTGAAGTACCCATACCATCTACCACTATAATGGCAAAACCGAATGCCCTCAATGGATTCTGAATGTTGAGCAGGGCATTGGAGAATGACTTGGGGGTGATGGATGTGTGCGGACCGGTATAGGTATAATCAATGATGGGATATTTTTTCCGTGGATTGAAATTTTCTGGCTGGTAAATAACTCCGTAAATGTCGGTAATGCCGTCGCGTCCTTTGGCAGTGAAGGTCATGGGGGGTATCCAGCCGGAAGACAGCAGGTCATCCACATCTGCACGACTAATCTCAAATACTGTATGGCCACTTTCAAGCTCCCTAAATAACGAAACTGTGGGCAAATCGACCCGTGAATAGTTATTGACAAAATACTTTTTACATGGAGAAATACTCACCTGGTGATGAGCATTTTCCGGGGTAAGAAGTGTGACATTGTTCCCGTCGAAACCTACACTGTACAGGTGATTGTAATAAGGATTCCTGCCGGGTTCCCTGCCGCCTGCAATGAAATAGATCAGTTCATTTTCTTCATCAATATGAAAAACGCTTTTCACTAAATATTCCCCTTTGGTTACCGGATTGATCAGTTCGCCGCTTTGCCAGTCATACAAATAGAGATGATGCCAGCCACTTGCCTGGGAGCTGAACAACAACAGCCCATCTCCGATCCGCCGCATGATAAGATTGCTGTATTCAACCGATGTATCACTGATTTCGGAAATGAGAACCCGGGAAGTACCGGTGTCAGCATCAATTTTTATAACATCGGCCTGCTTGAAACCCCTGTGCGCGTGCAAAGCAAAAAGGCTGTCGGAACCCTGTGTCCATTGGAAAGACACTCCAATAAAATGGGGTATGGGATCCAAATCCAGATGGATCTCTGCGCCTTTATCCAAATCGAAAATAACAGGCCGGTACCATACTACGGTTGTATCGCCCGGTGAACCCCTGTAGTAGCTCAATAATTTGGGTCTGAAAAGGGAATCTATGGAAAAATCCAGCAGATACATCTTCTCAGCCATTCTAATATCTGCAATATAGGTAAGAAGCTTACGGGAATCGGGCGACCAGTTAACAAAAAGGTTTTCCGGCCGGCTGCCTCCCTCTCCTTCCATCAGGTCTGACCAACCGTAGGTGCTGGCATACTCGTATTTATGTTGGCCATCCAGGCTAAGCTGCAGTTCTTCTCCGGTTTTGAGATCGCGAATAAAAAGGTTGTAGTCGCAAATAAAAGCCTGCAGCTTTCCATCGGGCGACAGTCCCCTTTTTCGCCTGTCATCATCATTAGTATCCCTTTTTGATAACTGGTTGCTTTCTGTATCAAATTCCCAGTTGGTGTTTTCGTACCTGAACCCAATCAAGCGGCCCTCACGATAACTTATCCTGTCAAACGGCAAATCTGCATAGTTGATTTCTTTACCTGTCAATTCAGATAGTGCAGTTGCCAAAGCCTTATGATCAAATGCCGGACTTGTTATGGCTTCGTCAAGCCATGTTTTAAAAAAACGTTTACCTTCCCGGGTTTGGGTAACATGCCAGAACCCTGAACTGTCGACAAGCCAGTTGGGTTGAACTTCAAGATGGTAAACATTTTTAAGGATATTTGATGCAAGCAAGGCTTCTGCACGCTCGTAATGTGCAGGGGTAATCTGTATCGCTGTTGTGCAACTATGACAAAATATAACAATAGCTAAAATAAAAAGCCAAAAACTGTAAGCTAGCAATGGTTTCATGATACCGGGGTTTTTAAAAGCCCAAATATCCGTAAAATTTCTGAGAAGGGGAAGAAATCCTGATTCAGTAAATCAAATCCAGCCAAGGGTCAGGCATATCCATCCCTACTGAGATTCCAGTTTTATCAAAAGTTGCTTAATTGACTTTACGCTGATAAATCCTTAACCTCACCCTTTATAATGAACAGAATCCTTTTCTGCCTTTTTTAAATCTTCACCACATAGTTTTTGAATTCCAAAAGGATTACCATCACAATCATAAACGGTACACTCTTTACAAACAAAGCAAGATACAAACATAAAACTAATTAATACACCTGCAAACAAAATACGTAATCTTAAAAGATGCTTTTTTATTACGATTAATTCAAGTTTATTGATTTTAATTTTAGGATTATTATTATTAGACTCTCGGTAAATTTGGCCTTTTATATACAGTTTATAATTACAAAATTTGTCTTCTTTTCAACTGTCCGTTTTTTGAGGGAGCTTACAACCCAGTTGCGGATTACGGGCTGCTAAACTATCCACCGAGACGAAAGATAACGCGAAGCAGAAACCCTAAAACCTGCACTGCACATGCACCACGAAGCGATGCGGAGAGTACATCGAACGGTAGCAGCGAAGCTAATTGTCAGGTATGGCATGTTGGCAACTATGTTTATTTCATTCTATTGGTTTTTTATTCTCGTCCCATGAATTCCGGTCGTAAACACCCGGTATTCCATGGTCTCCTTCTTCAAAGTCAAAAGACACGTATTTTATTCCGTGTAATTCAGTAAAGGAAAATGTTGTCGAAATCATAAAACTCTCCGCTCCGGCTGTTCCCATTTGTTGTGTCAATACTTCACTGTCTGGAATGGATATGAATGCTGTATCATTTGAAGTTCCGATAAATTTAATCTGCACTCTCGGCCAGGATTTGTTTATTATTTTTTCTAAAGTCTCTCCTGTTAATGTGTCTCTGTTAACCGGTCTTAATTGTGTTGCTTCAAATTCTTCTGTCTGCTGGTTGTAGTCATATCTCCAAATTGCTCCTGAAGGGTCATATACCACAGAACTCTTTGTGTCGATTTCACTTTTCTCTGATATATCACCTGCCACACTGTCTTCCTGTTGTGTCGGATTACAGCTAATTATAAGTAAAATCAGTCCTAGTGAAATTAGTTTAGTTTTCATTTACACTCTGAAAGCAGTTAATTTGTATTAAATAGATTACTCAGTACCTAAAAAAGGATTTTCACCGGCATCCATCAGCTCAGCACTTTCCTTGGGTCTGATTCCATAACCGAATTTCAGTGCCCATTGCCTTGTAAATTCAGCCCCAAAGAGCAGGATCATAGCAACGTATGATATCCAAACCAGCAGAAGAATAATGGAACCTGCAGCTCCATATACCGAACCCGGATCGGTGTAATTAAAATAAACACTTAGTCCGAACTGACCCAACCCAAACAGTAGGGCAGTTATAAAAGCTCCTACCCAAACGGAGCGCCAGCGGATAATGGCATCGGGCAATATCTTGAACATCAGGGCAAACATTACCGTAATCACAAAAAGTGATATCAGGTAATTGGAAAAATGCATAGCTGAAGAGATCGTATCGGGCCATTGTGTTTTCAGCCAGTCGCCCAGCATGGAAATAATAGAATTAACTACCAGTGACATAAGCATCAGAAAACCTATAGCCAATATAAGGCCGAATGAGAACAAACGATCTTTCAAATATTTAAGAAAAGCCTGTTTGGGTTTAGGCACCACACCCCAAATTCTATTGAGTGATAACTGCAACTGATAAAAAACGGTAGTTGCCCCAAAGATCAGAAACCCGATACCTGCAATAAACGCTATGCGCGATGAGCCGGGATCAGCGGCATTGGCAACCATTGTCTCTACCACCTTGGCTGATTCTGCACCTATCATATCTTCAATCTGATAAGAGAGCTGGTTAGATACTGCTTCTTCACCAAAAAAATACCCGGTCATTACAATAATGATGAGTAACAACGCTGGCAGCGAAAAAATAGAATAATAGGCAATAATGGCACTCTGGCGCCAGGGGTTAGCTTCATCCCAGCGAATGGCTGTATTTTTTATTACTTCCCAAAGGTCTGGAAGAATGGTTTTAAGCTTTTCAGGCATAAGCACAGTATTTAAAATCCTGGTTTTTCATTTATCCGGTACTTTTTAATCCACCCGATATGGCAGTGGTAATCATAAGGAGTTTATCAAGAACTGCTCCCGTTTTTATGGGATCGGTTTTATCCATAGCGCGCCACTCCCTTATTCTGGCAATATGCATCTGATGAAGTTTCTGGAGTATTTTACTCCGTCTTTCAATATTATCGAGCAGGCTGTGACGGCGGTTTTCTGCTTCTTCGCCCAGCAATCCAATAATTTGCCTGATACCTTCTGAATGTTCGGGCATAATCATTTCCATAAACTCATCCCTTACATCCTTGTTTTCGACCATTGCGGCATAGGCGGCCATCAGATCCGGATCAGCGTTGAGTAAATTGGTCTCTACATGTATGAGC
The DNA here is from genome assembly GCA_007129355.1 of Bacteroidales bacterium. Classification (GTDB taxonomy): domain Bacteria; phylum Bacteroidota; class Bacteroidia; order Bacteroidales; family UBA7960; genus SKVR01. The sequence continues at coordinate 4,901 of SKVR01000219.1, forward strand.
GTATACCTGAGAAAGGGCCATCGATGAGCATATTTCTTAATCTGATCAAAAAGATCCGGATTTTCTTCCTTCATGGTCCTTAGTGCATATCCTACTCCAAACCAGGCAGTGAGATTGAACCTTGACTGGTTCCAGCTGAATACCCAGGGGATGGCACGCAAATCGTCAAGGGTTCGCTGACCCGTACGACGGGCTGGGCGCGATCCTATGCGACTGTTCTCCAGAACATCAATGGGAGTGGCCTGACCATAAAACTCAATGAAGTCAGGATGTTTAATAAGTTCCTGATATTTTTCCAGTGAAAGAACATTAAGCCTGTCGAGTGCTTCGTAGGGAAATTTCGCCGATTCTTCATCCGATTTTTTCCAGGCAGTCTGCAGTACAACACCCGACACGAGCATTTCAAGATTGTACGCTGCATTACACATATTGGCAAATTGCTGAGAAATGGTTTCTCCCTGCACGGTAAGTTTTATTTGTCCGCTCACACTGCCCCGTGGCATGCTATTCATAAATCTGTGATATTTACCCCCGCCGCGGCTTATAGTACCACCAATACCATGGAAGAAGCGCAGGTCTGTTCCATGCTTCTCTCCCACTTCGGTAAGTCGTTGCTCTACCCTGTATATGTTCCAGCGACTGGCTATGATGCCGCCGTCTTTGTTACTGTCGCTGTATCCCAGCATTACCTCCTGCACCGGTGGCATATTAGCTGCAAGACTTTGTGTCATTGGATGAGAAAGAAATGCATCAAGAATCTTATCGGATTGTTTGAGATCTTCAATGGTTTCAAATAACGGAACTACCTGCAGGGGAATATCCAGCAACCCCAGTTCGCGCAGGAAAAGATAAACCACCAGCAAATCGCTGAGTCCACGGGTCATACTTACGATAAGCGAGCCAATACCTCCATGTCCGTAAAGTGCTATATGATTTTTCAATACTCTGTAACAAGCAATTACCTGGTCAGCTTCAGGTCCGACTTTGGCATCTGCAATCACAAAAGGTCTGCTGCTTTTCAATTCCTGTGTAAGGAATTCAATCCGTTTTTTTTCATCCCAGGTGCTGTACTGCCAGTCATCGAAGGAAGCTGCCTGCAGCATTTGTTCCAGTGCTTTTTCATGAAAATCACTGTTCTGACGAATATCCAGCCGGGCAAGGTGAAATCCGAAGCACTGTACCTGCCTTTCAAGGGGAAACAACACTTCATCCAAAATACGTCCGGCACCAATCTCAAATAAGCTTTCGCGGAACAATTTCAGGTCTTTCTGCATTGCTGCAGCATCAGGGTAAAATGAGCCAGGGCCCCCATGATTTTCCGATATGGTATTTTCAAGTTTCGCGAGCATCAGATTAACATACTGACGCCAGGGTTCGCGGGTATTTCTTGCCACCGCTTTTTCACCCTGTTCATCCAGAACACTGCGCATCTGACCAATAGCATTGTGAAAAAACGAAGGAACCGGGTTCTGACCATCAGAAAAACTGATACGTGCAGCCAGTTCTTTCATGCTTTCACCTATGATACTCAGAGCAGCCTGCCTGTGCAATTTCAAAGTGGTTTGGGTTACTTCGGCCGAAACAAAAGGATGACCATCGCGATCGCCTCCCACCCAGCTCCCGAACTCCAGCACAGGAAAATGATGTGGTTCCCTGAGCAGTTCAGGGTCAAAGCCCGCAAAACTCCAGGAGTACTTCAGCTTTTTGTCACTGGTTTTTAAGGCCTCAGGAAATACTTTTGTGAAGTAATGCATTACATTATTGCGCTCCGACTCCAGGTCGGGCTTTTGAAGGTGAATCTCGCGGGTGCGCCACCAACGTTCAAGCCGGGCCTTAATGTCATCATCAATGGCGATGTGCTCTGATTTTGACCACATGGAATTTTCCTTCTTAAGCAAAAGCAAATAAATATCGCGATGCAATTCCAGTACCGATACTCTTTTGGCTTCAGTAGGATGCGCTGTTAGCACCGGCATTACTCTTACCTTCGAAAGCACCCGGGCTATCTCATCCTGACCCAGCCCCCTGTCCTGAAGCTTTTTGAAGGTTTCGCTCCACGAGCCACGAATGGCCGCCATACCTATATGATTTTCAAGCTTTCTTCGGAATTGAACGGTAGCATTCTCTTCAACCAGATTCATTAACTGGAAGGAAATACTCAAGGCCTGTATGAGTTTCTCATTCTGCGCCGCATCTGTAATTTCGGGAATATTTTCTCCGGAGCCCACAGGCAGCATTTCTGCAACCGTATTTTCATCCAGACACATTAAGACATCCTGAAATGAAGTTAAGGCTGACTGTAAATTTTCATGTATCTTCTGCAGACCTTCTTTTTCTATTTGTTCCTGTGTAACTTTCGGGGAGTTCTGTTCTGAAGCGTTATTATGCATGGGAAATTTTGAATTTTTAATTCCTATAATTAAGATTTCTTGTCAAATTTACAAAACCGGGATTTATTCTGCTGCCCTCTGAAACCAATCACTGAAAAGTTTTCTGTCAATATCATCCAATGATCTCAGCTAAACATGCGTCATATCCTTGCCCTATTTTACAGACATGCAAAAATCAAATATAATGAAAAACCCCGCAAAAATATGATATTATCCTCCATTTCTCAACATTTGATCCCTTACGAATGGGATTTCAAGCCTACGGCTTTCTGAATTTGACATAATTTCCTAAATTTACTCCACCAAACCCAACACCATGAAAAAACTATTAACCCCGGGCATGCTTCTGGTTTTCATGCTCCCAATACTTCAGCTTATGAGTCAGCAACCTCAGAAAGATGTATTCACCATCATTCACCAGCGAAAAAGCGTAAGGCAATATGTTGATCTTCCCGTACCCGAAGAAAAAATTGACACCATGCTTCGTGCAGCCATGGCCGCGCCCACTGCCCGCAACATCCAACCCTGGCAGTTTTACGTTATAACAAATCGTGAAACTCTTAACCAGCTGGCCGATGAACTCCCTTACGCCAAAATGCTCAGCCAGGCGCCCCTTGCCATCGTTGTAGCCGGCGACACTCAGAAAGGAAACCCCAACGAAGAACAGTTCTTCAACTGGGCACTGGATTGCTCAGCAGCCACACAAAATCTGCTGCTGGCCGCCGAAGCATTGGGACTGGGAGCTCTATGGACCGGCGTTTACCCCTACAAAGCCCGCATCGCAGCAGTAAGCAAAGCACTTGACCTGTCGCCGCACATCATCCCTCTCAATATAATTCCTATCGGCTACCCCCTGATGGACGACCAGTCCAAGGATAAATGGGACCCGGAGAAGGTTAAGTGGGTGGAGTAGGTTGATGTTAAGATTGAGATTGAGGCTAAGCTTTAGCAAAAACCCGGGAGCGTGAGCGATTCGGGAATGGGATTGAGGTGTATTGAAATCAAAAACAACCAAGGGGAAGATGGGATTAATATTATTTAAGGTCTGAAGATGCTACATTTGCGAGGACACTAGGTTAAAGTATTTATAGATAAGCGAGATAACCCGTCCGCCCTTTACTTTTCGTGATAATACATCTATAAGCTTGCTGTGGTTAACCTTGAGAAATTCCCATTCACAATTCATAATATCATTGATGAGGAAAATAAAACCATACGAATTCTATCCTTCTTCAAAACCCATCGGGATCCGGGAAAATGAAAAAAAAGAACTGATTAATATTTTTAAATAAAAATTTTTTCTTTTAATAACCAATTAAGAACTTTATCATTCTTTATTTTTATAATCCACCCCTTTTTACTAATTTGCGAGCCATAATTTGTTTTTTATGGAATTGCTTAATAATGACCAGTTAAAAGAACTGCTTGCCTTGCGCAAGTGGTTGCATAAAAACCCCGAACTTTCCGGTAAGGAAAAAAACACTTCGCGAAAACTGGAGACATTCATCCGGCAAACCTCACCCGATAAAATCATAACAGGTTTGGGTGGTTTTGGTGTTGCCGCTGTTTATGTTTTTGATGAGAAAGGTCCCACTATACTGGTAAGAGCCGATATGGATGCTCTTCCCATTGATGAAGTAAATACCTTTGCCCATAAATCGAGAAATGATGGAGTTTCACATAAATGTGGACACGACGGTCATAGCACCATTTTGGCAGCACTGGGTATTGCATTGAAAAATAATCCGCTTCCTAAAGGCAGAATAATATTGTTATTTCAACCCGAAGAGGAAACCGGAAAAGGTGCGGCCAAAGTAATTGCCGATGAAGCTTTTAAAATGATCAAGCCAGATTATGCCATTGCATTGCACAATTTGCCCGGATTCGAAAAGGCTGCCATAGTACTCAGAGATGGACCATTTGCTGCCGCATCAACAGGTATGATCATTAAAATCACTGGATCTTCATCTCACGCTGCCCAACCCGAACAGGGTAATAGTCCGGTAAAAATGCTAGCCCATGCTATGCGCGAGATACCAGAGATTCCGCACAAAAAATCGGCAAAATTCAAAGACTTTGCCCTGGCAACCATTATTCATTCAAAGCTGGGTGAGGTTGCATTTGGCACCAATCCCGGTAAGGCTGTTCTTATGGCAACACTTCGAACCTACTACAACGATGATATGGTAGTACTGGTTAAGGAAGCCGAACGGCTTGTAAAATCTCTTGCTGAAGAGTACAAAATGAAGATTGAAATATCATACACCGAAGATTTTCCGGCTACCATCAATGATAAAAAGCTGAATGATGTCATACGGCATATGTGTGATGAACTGGGAGAAGAAATAGTTGAGATAGATGAGGCCTTCCGCTGGTCGGAGGATTTTGGTCATTTTACCAGTAACTTCAGAGGGACACTCTTTGGAATAGGCAGTGGAAAGGACAGTCCGGGCCTGCACAACAATGATTACGATTTTCCCGATGAAATTCTGCCCCATGCCGTGCAGGTTTTTTATCACACCATCAGGAAAATTCTCAATACCTAAAAACAATGGCATAGGCCCAGCTGGGTTTAACCTTTCTTAGACGCATTCAAAGAAAATAACTCGAAGGAGTGAAATGATTATAGCATAAAAGCAAGACAACATAAAAAAGATCCCGAAGGGATGACATTAATATCTTCCATAAAATAATTATCAAAATGTTTCATACATCCCACATAGAGATCAGCAAATCAGCCTACAAAAAAAACATCAAATATCTGCGCAAACTGGTAGGTGATCATACAGTTATTTCTTCCGTTATTAAAGGAAATGCCTACGGCCACGGAGTTGAAAATATTGTACCCCTTGCCGAAGAAAATGGTTTGTCGCACTTTAGTGTTTTTTCTGCATCTGAAGCTTTGCAGGTATGCAAAGTAAAATCACATAAATCAGATGTTATGATCATGGGCTTACTGGATGATGAGGAGATAGAATGGGCCATCGTGAACGATGTGGAGTTTTATGTTTTTGATACTGAACGACTTGATAAAGCCATTGAAACGGCAAAAAAACTTAATAAGCGGGCCCGTTTGCACATTGAAGTGGAAACAGGATTTCATCGAACAGGTTTTCATTACAATTACATGCCCGAGCTACTCGAAAAACTCAAAAACAATTTCGAACATTTCACTTTTGAAGGACTCTGCACCCATTTTGCCGGGGCCGAAAGTATTGCCAATTATGTGCGCATCCGTGAGCAGATTTCTCAGTACCGCAAGTTTTACAGATATTTTCAGCGTCATGACCTCCTACCTTTAAGAAAGCACACCGCCTGCTCTGCAGCCGTGCTTACCTACCCTACCACCATCATGGATCTCGTAAGGGTAGGAATTGCGCAGTACGGATTCTGGCCCAGTCCCGAAACGCAGATGTTCCGTTTCCGCAAAGACACGCAAGATGAGAATCCCCTGCGCAGACTCATTTCCTGGAAATCACGGGTAATGGTAGTTAAAGAAGTAGAAGCAGGAGAGTTTATTGGTTACGGCTCATCATACCTTGCCAATAAAAAAATGAAGATCGCCATTGTTCCGGTGGGATACAGCAACGGTTTCAGCCGATCACTTTCCAATATGGGGCGGGTGCTGATACGCGGCAAACGGGTATCAGTTATCGGTACCGTAACCATGAACACTATGACCGTTAATGTTTCCGACATACCCAATGTGGAACGCGGTGACGAAGTGGTTATTATAGGAAAACAAAACCGAATGAATATAAGTGTGGCATCTTTCTCAGAAATGAGTAACCAGCTCAATTACCAGACCCTAACCCGCATCCCGGCGGATATTCCGAGGTATATGGTGAAGTAGATTTTACAAACAAAAACCTGATACCCCCTCTGCCGGTTTCAGGTTTTTTCATACTTTTGGGTTTTCGCAAACCAAAGCACACGAAAAATGTCGATAGATCAATCGGTAAATCAAAGGTTCAGCAGCAGGCTAGGACTTTTGCTCAGTGCCCTGGGGATAGCTGTAGGTACTGGAAATATCTGGCGCTTTCCACGCATTGCGGCGCAAAATGGAGGTGATGAAGGGGCCGGTGCATTAATACTGGCATGGGTTATTTTCTTGCTGTTGTGGAGTATTCCGCTAATCATCACCGAATACCTGATCGGTCGCAAATACCGCTATGGCGTTGTAGGTTCTTTTGTGAAGGGAATGGGCAAACGCTTTGCCTGGATGGGAGCATTTGTGGCCTTTGTAGCCGCGGCTATCAGCTTCTTCTATGCCGTTATTGCAGGTTGGGCCATGTATTATTTTTTCCTTATGGTTACCCAACCCTTGCCTACATCTAATGAGGTGTCCCTTGCGGCATGGGAAGGTTTTCAGCAGTCGCACCTCCCCTTTTTCCTGCATTTTATCGCTGTAGCAGCCGGAATTTTTGCCATCTGGAAAGGAATTAACTCCATCGAAAAGGTAAATAAGGTGCTGATACCAGTATTGATAATAATCATACTTGCGGCCGTAACACGCGCCATGATGCTGCCCGGTGCCATTGATGGAGTATCCTACCTGTTCACCGTTGAATGGGCGCAATTAAAAACTCCTGAAATATGGCTGCAGGCACTTACCCAAAACGCATGGGATACGGGTGCCGGCTGGGGTTTATTTCTTTGCTACGCTGCCTATATGCAGGTTAAACATGGTGCGGTGAAAAATGCGTTCATAACCGGTTTCGGAAATAACATCATTTCGTTACTCATGGCGATTATGATATTCGGAACAGTATTCTCCGTTTTGCAATTCGGACTGGGATATACTGATCCGGAAGTACTGGAAGTAATGCAAACATCAGGGCCGGCTTCCACCGGATTAACATTCATCTGGATGCCCCAGCTTTTTGCCCTGATGCCCGGCGGAAGGATACTTGCCATTTTCTTCTTCCTGGGTTTATCTTTTGCAGGTTTCTCATCCCTTATATCGATGCTTGAATTGAGCTCGCGCACCCTGGTTGATCGTGGCATTAAAAGGAAATATGCTGTATTGATCATTGGTATGCTGGTTTACCTGCTCGGCATACCATCAGCCATGAGCCTGAATGTATTAAGCAACCAGGATTTTGTATGGGGACTAGGGTTGATGGTGTCGGGAGTATTTATTGCATTGTTTGCTGTAAAACATGGACTTACCAGGCTCAAATCATCCGATGGAATTATTACCGGCGACTGGCCCCTGGGCCAATGGTGGCATTTCCTGATCCGCTTTTTTGTGCCCTCAGCAGGTGTCATTTTGCTGGGATGGTGGCTGTGGCTATCATTTACCGAATTCGCCCCCGACCAGTGGTACAATCCCTTCAGCGGATTCAGCCCCATGACGGTAGTGGTGCAATGGGGAGTTGTATTGGCGGTATTCGCTATATTTAATAAACAAATTGCTAAATTATCGAATTAATGAAAAATCACTTTCTCACTTTCTCATTTTCTTACTTTCTTACTTTTAACTCAATAACCTAATAACTCAATAACTCAATACCTCTCCACCCATGAAAAGAAGTTTCGCCAGCGACAACAATGCACCTGTTCATCCGGAAGTAATGCAGGCCATTATTGATGCCAACCATGAAGATTATGTTTCCTATGGAGACGACCCCTATACCAAAGAAGCCAGTAATTTATTCAATGAGAACTTTGGACGCGAAGTCAAGGTCTTTTTTGTTTGCAATGGTACCGGCGCCAATGTATCTGCTATATCTCACCTGATCCGTCCGTGGCAAACCATCATGTGTGCATCCACAGCCCATATTCATAATGATGAATGCGGTGCCCCTGAAAAATTTACAGGCAGCAAGTTGCATACTGTTCCGTCGGAAGATGGCAAGCTGCGAGTGAAACAACTGGAACCTTTTCTGCACTCGGTGGGTTTCGAGCATCACGCTCAGCCCGGTATTATTTCCATAACCCAGAGCACCGAACTGGGCATGGTATATACTCCTGATGAGATAAAGGAAATATCGGATTTTGCCAGGAAAAACAATATCTACCTTCACCTTGACGGTGCGCGTATTGCCAATGCGGTTGCGGCACTGAATATCAGCCTGGAAGAAATGATCGCCCTGACTGGTGTTGATGTTATGTCATTCGGTGCCACCAAAAACGGACTTATGATGGGTGAAGCCGTGGTATTTCTCAACCCGGAGCTGGCAAAAGATTTTGAGTACATTCGAAAACAATCCATGCAACTGGCATCCAAAATGCGCTATATGTCGGCGCAGTTTATAGCCCATTTCAAGAACGATCTCTGGCTGAAAACTGCATCTCATGCTAACCGCATGGCACAGCTGCTGGCAGAAAAGATAAGACACATACCGCAAGTCAAGCTTACCATGCCCGTGCAGACCAACGCGGTATTTGCATCCATCCCACCTGAAATCATCCAACCATTGAAAGAAAAATATTATTTCTATGTATGGAATGAAAAAAATAATGAAGTACGATGGATGACCCATTTCCAGACCACAGAGCAGGATATCGATGACTTTGTAAGAGCATTGGAAGATTTACTTTAAAAAACTGAAAGTAAAATCAAATGACCCGGAGTTCATCCAACTTTCCGTAATTTACCTAAGATTATATAGTTAAATAAGTAATACTTTTATGCTTGAATTATTTTAAATAGAAGTAATTCACATATGACTTTGTATTCATATGAGCCATTTACTTAAATCAACCATCAGCCTTAAACCTTAATAACATGAAAAAGAAGTTCTTTTACTCAGCTGCCCTGGCATTATTTTTTGGTGTTTCATATGCCCAGGTGGAAACCTTTGACCTTTCCGATTTCAAACTTCCCTATTTAAGATATGAAAGGCTTGATCTTGATTTTGGGTTAAACAGCCAAAACCAGTTTAATTCCTGGAAAGACACAACAGACTTCAATTTCAGTAGTTCAAATATTAGCTCACGCTTTAACACAGGAGGCATTTATAGCCTTTATCTCAATACCCCAAAACAGCAATCAAGCTATACAATATACACTGATATTCAAATCAGGCCCTTCAACCGTTCAGAATCAGTCTATAATGATGAATCTTCTGCAATATCCAGTTTTAGTCGCATGAATTTTCTAATAAGCGGAAGTTCACGTAACAGGTTTTACAATCGCAACCGTTGGTTTATTGAAACGGGCCCAAAAATTGATCTTGGTTATAATCTTAATAATTTTAAAACCATTGAAAAGGACCCCGCTGGAAATACAATATACGAAAGAATCATAAAGGAAAACAATCCTCAATTGAACGCGGGTATTGAAATTGGCGGTGGTTATGGTAGAATAGAGAACGTAACTGATGCACAGATGGCCCTGTTTATTTTAAAGGATTTATTAAAAGAAAACAGGCTTGAGAAGGACCCCACCCACCAGGAAATTTATAAATTGGCAGAACTAATATCGCGAAAAAGAACCCAAAGATTCTTTGATGACCGACACCGGGTAATTGCACAAATCGGAGCTATTGATTCTTTGCTAACATCAATGGGATTAGTCAATCAATCGGATGCAACCTATTTTACAACTATATACGATAACTGGCTATATGCAAACAATCCTCAAAGGGAATCAGGTTTTAGAGTTTCAGGAGGGCCAAAATTTGATTTCTCTGCATCAATATTCAATGAATCTACCAAGATCATTGATTCACCACTACCTGATTCTGAATTTAAAGAAAGATACAGCTACATAGACTATGGATTCTGGATTCGTGCAATTGATGAGAAGCCATTAAATCATTTCTGGCAACGAACCCTTTCAGCCAACTTAATCTATACTTTTTCAAAGAATACACGAAAAGTTCAGGAACTTCCTGAAGAACAACGCGGACAAAATAATCTGGAGCTTACATTATTTGGCGGATATAGGTATTTTCCGAATACAAGGTCATCTGTTAGTATTGGGATTCAAGCAGGCTGGCGCAAAAATGACATGGAACGCTATTTTTACCCTGTAGATTTTGATTACGAAGAGGAAGACCTTATTTATGAAAGAATTTTTGCAGTTCCGAATATTAATGGCTACTACTACTTCTCACCGCGACTCAGATTTAACTTCAATGGTTCAGTAAGTTATAACTTTTACAAAACAGATAATTTCATGTTTATTACACCTCCTATCCAAAACGGATTTAGTTATGTAACTAACAACAGGTTTAATATCTTTATTAATGCAGGTTTTACTTACGCATTGTTCTGATGAAAGGCCTTATCATCACAGAAGACACACATGATTTCTGGTTTTCCGAAGCCGAAGTAATTAATTTGATAGAATTGGGAAGCAGAAAGTAAGCAAGATGGGAACCGCAAGGGGCGCAAGGTTTTCGCGAGGGGCGCAAGGAATCACAGCAAACGGAGAACGAAAAACGGAAGACCGAAGAACGGCGAACGCTGAATAATCAGGAATGCAATCTCTTGGTATCATTCATGCGTTTGTGATGTTAGAAACGGGCTTTAAGAATGCAGCAGTATGGCTGCGGGATCCTTCGCTGGCGCTCAGGATGACAAGGCCGGTGTGGGTGAGGAGAAGAAAAAGGGGGCGGCGAAGCCGCCCCCTTTTTCTTCTTTTTCTCTATTCTTCTTGCGATGCCTGTCATCCTGAGTGCAGCTTAGCGGAACGAAGGATCCCCTAGCCGTTGCAGCCCGGATATAGACATCATAACCCCACATAACCCCAACTCCGGGCACGAACTTTAGTCGTACCCGGAGGGTACTCCGCGCCCTTCGCGTCTCCGCGGTTCTAATCATTTGATCCCGCATTAGCGGGACTTCGAACCTTCAGTTCTCAGCATTTGACATCACACATTTGACATCACACATCTGACATCATAAATTTGACATCACAACCTTCCTCTCACCATCCTCTCCTTCCCATGCATATCTCTGCGAATTTCTACTGCAGAAAAACCATTTTGCTCAAATAGCTGTGTAGTTTCCTGGCCCAATGCTTCATTGATTTCCACATACAAAGCTCCGTGCGGGTTGAGTGTTGCTTTGGCTGCAGAAACAATAGAGGAATAATAGAGTAGCGGATCATTATCGGCAACAAACAAAGCCTGGTGAGGCTCATAATCCAGCACATTTTTCTGCATAAATGCTTTTTCTGATTCCCTTAAGTAGGGCGGATTGCTAACAATGTAATCAAACCTTTGCTCAGGCGCAGGGTCCTTCAGAATATCGTGAAGGAAAAGGTCAATTGAAGATTGATTCCGTTCGGCATTTTTTTGGGCCACTTCCAGTGCTTTTTCACTTATATCGCTGGCATATACCCTGGCTCCATTCAACTCTTTTGCCAGACTAATGGCGATTGCCCCGCTTCCGGTGCCAATATCCCAGCATTTTATGGTACGGGATGGCTCATGATTAATTTCCACCAAATCATCCAGCATCCACTCTACCAGCTCCTCCGTTTCGCTGCGTGGAATAAGCACGTGTTTATTCACTTCAAGAACCAGTTCACGAAAGAAGGCCTGCCCTGTAACATATTGCACCGGAACGTCATTATTAAGCTGTTTAATAACACGCCAAAGCTCTAAGATCTTCGATTCGCTGATCCGTTTATCCCGGTTCAGGGCAAAATCTGTGGCAGAGGTATTTAAATAATGTTCAAATACAAGTCTGCCTATGGCCCTTGCTTCCAATTCATTGTACTTTAAAGAGATATGTTCAACAAACCATTTCCATACTGCTCCAAGTGTGTTGTTTTTTAAACCTTTCATATGTCAGCTATAACTCTTAATTCGATCAGTGTTGTTTCAGAAATGACTACTCTTTATAGTAAAAAACAGGTGATATTTATCTTTTCAGAAAATATCAGGATAGATCAGGTAAGGTTTTCTCATATCAATGAATTCCCGAAGACCTTCTTGCCAGTTTTCCCTGATCTCATTCTCGGTCATACCATTCATGATCTGTTTCCTCAGCTTTGCGTTACCTGCCAATCTCTCAAAGGAATTGATAAAAAAGTTTTCCTTATCGGGAAAATGTTTCCAGGCATGCAACAGCGGTTGTAGATCAATTTTTGATATTTCCATTAGCTTTTCTGGGTTGGCAGTTCTCATATCCACTCCAAAACATAGTTTTCCTTCCTGCGGCGGATATACTGATTCTCTGCGGCTCCGAGGTGTAAACGTAAATGAAAACTCATTTGAAGGAAGGTCAGGATGGCCATAAAGCTGGAACGGGAAATCTGTTCCCCTTCCTACACTTAATACAGTGCCCTCCATCAGGCATAAACCCGGATAAAGCATAATACTGGTCATGTTGGGAAGATTGGGAGACGGAGGTACAGGTAGTTCATACCACAATTGCCGATGGTAGTTTTTCACCGGCACAATCTGAAGTTCACATTTCAGCCCCTCAGCCAGCCAGCCCTGCCCGTTCACCATTTGAGCATATTCAGCAACCGTCATTCCATGTACAATGGGTACTGGATGCAAACCCACAAACGTTGAATGTTGCTTCTCCAGGATGGGTCCGTCCACAAAATGCCCGTTGGGATTGGGGCGATCCAGTATGAGCATGGGAACACCTTGCCGGGCTGCTTCTGCCATGACGTAACTCATGGTAGAAATGTAGGTATAGAAACGTGTGCCCACATCCTGGATGTCAAAAATAATCAGGTCAAGATCCATGATATCTTTGGGATCCGGACGTCGACTGGTACCATACAAACTTACCACAGAAACTCCTGTCAAGGGATCTCTACCACTCTCAACCCGCTGCCCGTCAGCCGCTTCACCACGGAAACCATGCTCCGGACTGAACACCCGCAGCAAATTAAAGCCCGATGCCAGCAATGTATCCACAAGATGTACATCACCAACCATCGAGCTGTGATTACCTACCAGTGCAATGGACTTACCCTCGAGTATAGGGAAATATTCGTGTGTTTGCCATGCTCCGGGCATGATGACAGGATTTTCTTTTGCCTGTAGTTGACCTGCATTACCATCCAGATTTTTTTCTGTAGCCATGGAGCAGGCAAACAGTGAGAAAACTAAAATCCAGACTAAGTACAAATTAAGATTCATAGGTTAAATGCTAAGATTGAGTTAAACATCAAAATCCAAACTGAATTCCCTGCGCAAGGGGTAGGTCGGTACTGTAATTGATGGTATTGGTTTGCCGGCGCATGTAACTTTTCCAAGAATCAGAACCTGATTCACGACCGCCGCCAGTATCTTTTTCACCGCCAAAAGCACCCCCGATCTCGGCACCTGATGTACCAATGTTCACATTGGCAATACCGCAGTCGGAGCCGGCTTCGGAAAGGAATAATTCTGCTTCACGCAGATTTTCGGTAAATATACCAGATGATAAGCCCTGGGGCACACCATTGTTAAGCGCAATTGCTTCCTCAATGGTTTTATATTTCAGGATGTAAAGGATGGGCGCAAAAGTTTCTTCCTGCACAATTTCATAATGATTTTGAGCTTCTACTAGTGCAGGTACTACATAATGGCAAAAGGAGCGGTTTTCACAATCATATGAAGTACCTCCGAACAGTACTTTTCCACCTTCTTCTTTCACTTTTTTGATGGCGTTGAGAAAATCACCTACTGCCCCTTCAGAAATCAAAGGACCCACCAGTGTTTCCTTATCCAGCGGATTACCAATCTTTCTGGAAACACTTTGGTAAGCAATCTTCAGCTTTTCAACCACCTGATCATAAATGCTTTCGTGCACAATGATACGCCTGGTAGATGTGCAGCGCTGGCCTGCAGTTCCAACGGCACCAAACACCACTGACTTGATGGCCATTTCCAGGTTGGCACTGGGAGCTACAATAACTGCATTGTTACCTCCAAGTTCCAAAATCGAACGCCCTAGTCGCGCACCGATGATACCCGACAGTTTTTTCCCCACTGCCGTAGAACCTGTTATTGAAAACAGCGGAATCCGGCGATCGGCAACAAAATTAACGCCCAATACCGAAGAGCTGGCAACTATAAGATTGAAAACACCTTCGGGCACATTATTTTCTTTGAGCACTCCGGCAATGATCTTTTGTGTGGCAATGGCAGTAAGCGGAGTTTTAGAACTGGGTTTCCATACCACCACATCACCGCAAACAGCAGCAACCATGGCATTCCACGCCCAAACTGCCACCGGAAAATTGAAAGAGGTAATCAAGCCAACAATTCCCAAAGGTTGATACTGGTCATACATGCGATGTTGTTTGCGCTCAGAGTGCATGGTAAAACCATTGAGCAGGCGGCTCTGTCCTACAGCAAAATCGCAGATATCGATCATCTCCTGAACTTCACCCAGGCCTTCCTCGTAGATTTTACCCATTTCAAGCGTTACCAGGTAACCCAGATCTTCCTTGTGTTCGCGTAATTTATTTCCAATCAAACGTACTACCTCTCCCCTTTTGGGAGCAGGAACTTCCCGCCATATTTTAAAGGCTTCATCCGCTTTTCTGATAATGGTTTCATAATCATCCAGCGAAGCCGTCTGAACACTGGCAATGGGTTTGTTATTGATAGGTGAAACGGATACATTTTCCTTTCCGTTTGCTTGCAGCCAGACGCTACCCGTGCATACTCCTGAGTTCATTTCTTTAATACCCAGACGCTTCAGGATTTCCTTCATAAAAATTAAATTTGATTGTGATTTGCAATTGTTTTTAAGTTCAGATTTCGGATAAAAATCCTTTAAAAACTGTAAAGTTAGTACTTTAAAAAATTGATGGGAAGTTTATTTTTTCTATCGTTATAGGGCTGTCTCAAAAGGCTAAAATTACCCGGACGCTGAGCCTGTCGAAGCGTAAAGTAGCCTTATATACAGATGTCGCTTCGACAAGTGCTACAGTGAGTTAATCGAACTGCTCAACGACCAGATAGCCCTTTTGAGAAGGCATTTCTCATTTGACCTTTAAATATGGTTGATTTTTAACGAATTCAATTATTAATCCGCCATCTATCCCAGCCCATCAGGGTGGAATAGCGATAGGAAAACATAACCCCACCGATTCCCTGGCCACCCCGGCGGGGTGGAATAAAACAGATAACAAACTATCACACCCCGCTGGGGTGCCTGTTCATCTATCTATATTCTTTTTATCGCTATGCGCCTTCTCCGAAGGATTTTTGAAACCAAATTGCTCAATTATCCTATAAACCAATAACTTACTTCCCTTAACAACATATTTACTTATTTTCCCCATTTTCCAATAAACCTCATAACTCAGGGGATTTTTTACTAATTTTGGCTCCCGTATAAAAAGATCATGAAAAGCATTCTTATAAACTACCCGGTTAAATATATCATCATCGCAGTACAAAAACCAATTATAGCTATATGGTTTCTATTGCTGATGATGTTTTCTTCCTGTCTGAATGAAGAAATCTGTGAAGATATGAGCACTGTGCCTGTTAGGATCGGATTTTATTTTGATGATCCAAACCAGGACCAGCCGGTAATGCTTGCATTCGATAGTCTGAAGGTACAGGGAGTTGGTAACGATTCCATAATTTATGATTACCGCTACAATGTAAGCCGCATTGAACTACCCCTGAATTCCAATGTTGACAGCTCTGCATTTTTAATTTATTATCCTGCACCGCCCGAAATTGCCCATCTTGTTGTGGATACGTTGCGGTTCTTTTATAATGTTAAGCCTACGCTAATTTCCATGGATTGCGGATTTGTCAGTTTTTTCGAACTCAAAGAAGTCAGGCACAGCCGCATGATGATCGATAGTATTTCAATAGAAGAAACATCAATAATAAACAACTTTGAAGAACATATTAAAATATTTCCTTTTTTTGATGATGGTGACCTTTAGTGTTGCTCTCAGTGCTCAGGATGAAAACATAACCGATACACTTACAAAAGATTTTGACATCAAACCTTCTGTAAGGCTTGGTTTTGATGTTTCGGCCATCGGCAGGTCTATTTATGAGCCGGAGGTAAGACAACTGGAATTTTCACTGGACTCAGAACTCTTAAGAAACTGGTTCTTCAACCTGGAAGCAGGCATGATGCAAGTAAGATCAGAGCAGGAAACTTTCAGTTATTCATCCAATGGTTATTTTTTACGCACAGGGGCTGACTTCAACATCCTGGGTCGACCTGATGAACAACAAAATGATCTTGTACTTTTAGGTTTACGCTACGCCTATAGTTTTCTTCAACATGATGCACCCTATTTTTTTCTTGAAAACCCTTACTGGGGAGAACACTCAGGAAGCATTGCTCAAACGGCTTATCACACTCACTGGATGGAACTTACCGGAGGAGTAAGAGCCGAAGTTTTTCAAAATCTATTTTTGGGGTGGATGCTCAGAACCAAAGTGCCGCTTTTCAGAACCAGAGAACCTGAAATTGAACCTTATTATATTCCAGGTTTTGGTCATGGAAAAAGAAGCAGCCCGGTAACTATACACTTTTCTGTTTACTACCGCTTTGATTTTTAGAAATCTTTATTTATGGGTGGCTTTAATGTATTCAAGTAAAATGGCATTGAGTTCTGATAGCTGTGTTTCTGAAACATGAAGTTTTTCATTGATTTCCTGTAACTCTTTATTCTTTTCTTCAATGGTTTGGTAAGCTTTCTGAGCATCGTCTCTTGCAGCCTGAAGTTCTTCAATCAATTCTTTTGTTGGCGAAATATCTTTAAAAATACAAAATAAACTCTCCTGTACCTTACTTTCTGAATCTAACTGGGGTGTTAGTGTAATACTGACATGTTTATAATGTAGTCTTTCGGTCTTTAAATATATCTCCATTGTAAATCTGTCTCCCTCATCCAGCTTCCCAGCCATATCCATGAGTTTTTCCATTTCATTGTCTGATGCCATAAATTCAGATAAGTTTCGCTTTTCCAGATGAGTTGTTTCGAAAATTTCAGCCATGGCCTTATTGCAAAGCACAAAATCGTACGTAGGGTCAATAATGCCAATGCCTTCTCCAAGTTTTTCAATGAAATTGCACAGCTTGTCCTCTTGTTCGGCAAAGCTATTGCCGAAATATTTTTTTTCAATAATTTGTCCAGTATAAAAAATTTCCTTACCCCTCATACTCAAAATCAATGGATTAATTTTTATAGGAAGTATTGACAACAAAAAATTCAATCTTTAAAAGAACTAATAAGGATTGAATAACGATATGCTAAACTTACTTACATAATTGGAGAATATTTATAAACTATAATCATATACCTTCAAAATAACAAACAAAAGGATTTTTTATCCGATTTATCTACGGCTTTAGCCATGTATTTTTTAAATTAAGTAAATAATACATGAAACAAAAAGTTATTAACACAGCAAATTAATCACCTAAGTTTGATTATCTAAACGTTATATATTTTTTCTTTCCAGTGCAAAATACCGTAATATACGGATATTGCATCTGGATTCTTTTTCTATTTTTGGTCGCCACTAACAATTTTAATATTGAAAATAACTGTAAAACGATACCATAAAACAATTGCACTTGGTATATTCAGTTTTCTGACTATTTTACTCCACCATGGTGTTTTTGCATTTCAGGGTATTCCAACCATGATGAATTACCATCATTCGGAATATCGGGCTGAAACTCAAAACTGGTCAGTGGTTCAGAACAACAAAGGATTAATATATATAGCCAATTTAGGCGGAATACTTGAATTTGACGGTAACTCCTGGCGATTGATCACTCTTCCCGGAAACAAATATGTAACATCACTTGCCATTGATGAAAATGGTGTAATTTATGTTGGCAGCCATAGCGAATTTGGTATGCTTAAACCCGACTCAAAAGGCTTTCTGCATTATCATTCACTCCTTGATTTTTTCTCTGAAGAACACAGAGAATTCTCATTTATCTGGCATATTGAACCTACATCTGACGGAATATTCTTCTCTAATTACGATAATCTTTTTCGTTTTAAAGATGATTCAATAAGTGTTTGGGAATACAGCAGATTTAGCAACATCTTTAGGGTTAAAGACCAAATAATGGTTTATGATAATGATGATAAAAAAGGATTGATGTATCTGAGTAATGACAGTTTAATCCGATTTAAAGATTCTGATGTATTGGCAGGGTTGAATATTTCCGGTATATATCCTTTCAACGAAACAAACTTATTGGTTTATAGTCCCAAAACCGGCTTTTTCAGCATCAATGATGTTATAACAAATCCCGGACTCAATTTTGAACCTGTAGCCTTACCAAACCAGGATGCATTTACTTTTCTGAAAGAAAACCAGTTTACCCATGGCCAAAAACTGAAAAGCGGCAATTATGCTTTTGCTACCTTAAAAGCAGGTGTAATTGTTATGGATAAAACCGGTACTATTCTGTCTGTTATTAATGAAAATATCGGGTTACAGAACGAAACTGTAAACTATATTTTTGAAGATCGCGATGAAGTTCTTTGGCTTGCTTTAGATAACGGCCTTAGCACAGTAAATCTTAATCTTGGAATCACTTACTGGAGTGGCCAATATGGTACAAGAGGTTCTGTATTGACCATAAACAGACTTAACGAACATATGTACGCAGGCACCTGGCAAGGGCTTTACAGGCTTAACACCACAAGCAATCTCACAGAAATTGCCGTTAAGAAAAACCTGGATTTTTCGGGTCGTTTTGAAAATATTGAAGAGATTAGGGGAATTACATGGCACCTTAACCCCATAAAAAACTCTGAGAATGAAACGATTTCCCTGCTGGTATCAACCAATGAAGGACTTTTTTGTATTGATGAAAATCAAGATGTTAAACAATTGGATGAAGGTCATTTTTATTACACGCTTCAATCTGAAATAGACCCCGGTATAATTCTTGCCGCCGGGGGTGTGGGCTTAAATATATACAAATTGAGCCCGGAATGTAAATCTCTGGTATTACTGGCAAAGTTTCCCGATTTAAAACATTATGAAATTTACCAAATCACTGAAGATGAAAACCTGAAATTCTGGTTAACCCACAGAAGTGAAGGTATTTCATCTCTGAAAATCTCAAAAAACCTGCAATCTTCCGGAAATAAAACAAATATTGAAAAATCTGATTATAGTTACCAGTTTAAACATTATAATTCCAATCATGGATTGCCTTCAGGTATAAACCTTGAGACATTCAAGTTTGAAGAAAATATTTTCTTTATTTCAGATGTGGGAATCATGAAATTTATCCCCGATGTTCAAACTGGTATTAGATCATTCCGGAGAATGAACTATTTTGCCGACCACCTTTTACAAAATTACATATCGGTAAAATTTATCGAGAATATAAATGACCATAATATCTGGATACAATTGCATAAAAAGCATAACAGAAAGAAAAAAGTAATGAAGCTTGCCTTCGATCACGAAAAAAGCCGGTTTATAATTAAAGATAACAGTTATGACTTCTTATCTGGTGTCACGATTAAAGATTTGTATTATGACAGAGAAACCCGTGAATCCTGGATTGCAGCTGATGACATTATATATAAACTGGGACATGAAAAAGAAACTAAAAATATCAATCTGAGCTGTTTTATTAGAAGAGTTGATGTAAATAACAGGGAATATCTTGGAGGAAAAAGATTGATTCAACAAAATGAGATAAAGCAGAAACCTGATTTTTCTTACAAAGAAAATAATTTCTATTTCCGATTCGCTGCCACCAATTATATATTCCCTGCTCATACAGTATACTCAAGCAGGCTTAAAGGAATGGGAAAGAACTGGAGCCCATGGACAACTCAGCCATCAAGACTGTTTACTAACCTTAAACCTGGTGATTATACTTTTATGGTTAAGGCACGTAATGCCTTTGGAAATGAAAGTAATGTGGAAACTTTCAGTTTCAAAATCAAAAAACCCTGGTATACAACAACTACAGCATTAATAGTTTATTTTGTACTGCTTGCTTTTATTGTTTGGGGTATTGTAAGACTGGTCAACAAACAATTATTCATCATTAAAAAAAGGCTCGAGGAAAGAATTCAGGAAAGAACCCGCGAAATTGAGGAAAAAAAACAACAGCTTGAGGCAGAAAAGAAAAAGTCGGACCAGCTTCTGCAAAATATTTTACCCGCAAAAATTGCCGAAGAGCTTAAAGCAAATGGCAATGTAAGGGTGCAATATTACGATCTGGCAACCATTATGTTCCTTGACTTTAAAGATTTCTCCAAGATATCGCAGTTTATAAGTCCATTAACACTTATCAATGAGCTGAATAATTGCTTTACTAAGTTTGATGAAATAGCTAAAAGACATCGACTTGAAAAAATAAAAACCATTGGCGATGCATACATGTGCGCGGGGGGAGTTCCTGAGCAAAATGAGACCAATCCGTTCGATACCATTCTGGCCGCTTTTGAAATTCTGAGTTTTGTTAAAATAGCCGAAGAAAACCAGTGGCTTAGTGAAGTAAGAATTGGAATTCACACAGGAGAAATTCTGGCAGGAGTTATAGGAAAAAACAAATTTGCATACGATATTTGGGGAGAAGCCGTTAATACTGCCAGCAGGATGGAAACATCAAGTGAAGCCGGAAGAATAAATATTTCAGGTGAAACCTACGAACTAGTCAGAGATTTTTTTGACTGCGAATATAGAGGGAAGCTGGAAGCCAAGCACAAAAATCAGTTTGACATGTATTATGTTTTTAGAATCAAAAAGGAATACAGCAAAGATGAAGAAGGATTGTTTCCCAATGATCTTTTCTGGCAAAATCTTAATGCACAACTTAATATGGCAGAAGTTTAAAATTCATAAACAAACTGTTCCATGTTTACAATAAAAATTAATTTGAATGCCTGACAAAATATATTTTTTTAAAAATAGATGCAATTACGGATATAGAACCATCATAATACTTATTTTTGAAGTGATTTAAAAACTCAATATTTTTCTCAAAAAAATGGAATTAGACTCGCTCAGGAAACTGGTTTTAAACAAGCTGAAAAAGGAATTAAATCCTAACCTTTACTATCATAATTACCAGCACACACTGGATGTATGTGAATCGGTTGACAGGCTTGCAGAAATTGAAAATGTTAATGGAGAGGACCGTATCCTGCTTCAAACTGCAGCTTTGATGCATGATACAGGGTTTATCTGGAGATATGAAAATAATGAAGAGTTAGCTTGTGAATATAGTACAGAAATATTACCTGAGTATAACTACACCCGCGGGCAAGTTGAATATATTGCAAATATGATTATGTCAACACAGATTCCACAAAAACCGCAGGATAAGCTTGGGATGATACTTTGTGATGCCGACCTGGATTATATAGGGAGGGGCGACTTTTTCATTACTGCACTCCGGCTGCACCGTGAATGGAGTGAAAACAGTAATCATAAAATCACTTTCAGAGATTGGTATTTAAAGCAACAGAACTTTATTTTACAACACGATTACTTTACTGAAGGATCTAAAAAATTGAGAAACAGCACAAAACAACATAATTTGTCACAAGTAAAAGAATTATTAAATCTGCTGGATGCAACTTCTGCTGAAAACATTAGTTCACTTTCCGGGGTTCTTAAATAATTCAAATATTTAAAGAAACTTTATTTAATATTTTTTTGTACTTTGGCACCATGTTAACATGCTGGTAATAATTTACTTCAACACACCAAACGAAACAAGAAATGAAAAATGAGAATAACAACGTAATTCTTGTTGCTTATGATTTTACAAGCATCGGGGATATAGCCATTGAAAACGCTGCCAAAATGGCTAAACTACTTGGTTATAAAATTTGTTTGCTTCATGTTATCAATAATTCCAGTAAAAAAAACCTGAAAAAAGCAAAGCAACCACTGGCATCCTTAAACGAGAAGTTAAAGACTATTTCTGCATCCATCAGCCAGGAGCATAGTATAGAGGTAGATTTTATAGCAAGAAACGGCAGTATTTTCACCACAATTGCTGATGAAAGCACTAAATTAGGTGCCAATTTCCTTGTATTTGGCACGCACGGAAAAAAAGGCATACAGTTTCTGCTTGGCAGTTCTGCTATCAAACTTGTTAAGAGTTGTCCTGTGCCTGTTTTTGTGGTTCAAAAACCTGCAAAAGAATCAACTTTCAAAGATATTGTTTTTCCCCTTGATCTGCAGCCCGGTTCAAAGCAAAAAGTAAAATGGGCAATTTCACTTAATAAACAATTCGATTGCAAATTTCACCTGTTTGTAGACGTTTATCCCGATGAATATATTCAAAACAGGATTAGAGCAGATCTTAATCAGGTAAAAAAAATTCTTGAGAAGCATAATATTCCTTTTACAGAAAACCATTCGCCATCTAAAAATAAATTTGCCTTTAATATTATAAAATTTGCCCAAGATGTTAAAGCCAATATGATCATGGTTTCTACTGACCCTGATAAAATTACATGGAGCCTTTTCGGATCAACAGACGAAAGGATTATTTACAACCAGCAGAAAATACCCGTAATGTGTATCAATGCGCAGGATCTTCGCGTTATCATAGGAGGTCTGTGATTCAGAAAAAACATTCAGTTGTTATTTATAAAAAAGCCGGAACTTAACCGGCTTTTTCTATTTTCGCCTTATTTTTGCAAAAATCAGAATTATGGACAGATCACAGGCAAAATCAAGAATTGAAATGTTGAGCAAGCAACTCAATGAGCATAATTACAGGTATTATGTTTTGGATAATCCATCCATAAGCGATTACGAATTTGATCAGCTTCTTAAAGAGCTTGAATCACTTGAGGAAAAATATCCTGATCTTGCGGTTGAAGATTCGCCCACCCAAAGAGTAGGCGGGCAAATTACAAAAAAATTTAATACCGTCAGACACAAATACCCTATGTTTTCGCTGGGAAACACATATAGTAAAGAGGAGTTGCAGGATTTTGACGCCCGGATACGGAAAAGTATTGAAAACGACTTCGATTATGTATGTGAACTCAAATTTGACGGGGTTGCCATTGGAATTACTTATAGAAACGGGAGGCTGGTGCAGGCCGTAACACGCGGCGACGGAGTGCAGGGCGATGAGGTTACAAATAATGTTAAAACCATCAGGAGCATTCCCCTGAGAATATATGCTGATGATCTACCTGAAGAATTTGAGGTACGGGCAGAGGTCATCATGCCCCATAAAAGCTTTATAAGGCTTAACGACGGAAAACAGAAAAATAACGAACCTCTTTTTGCCAATCCACGCAATGCCGCCTCAGGTAGCTTGAAACTTCAGGATTCATCGCTTGTGGCTAAAAGAAATCTTGACTGTTATGTTTACGGACTTTTAGGTGAAAACCTGCCATTCCAGTCACATTTTGAAAATCTTGAAAAAGCCAGAAGCTGGGGGTTCAAAGTGGCCGCTCTTACCCAAAAATGCTTTGATATTGAAGAGGTCATGCAGTTTATTGAAAAGGTTGAGAAACACCGCAACAATCTTCCCTATGATATTGATGGAATAGTTATTAAAGTTAACGGATACAGAATACAGGAGCAACTAGGCTTTACCAGTAAATTTCCACGCTGGGCCATTTCTTATAAATACAAAGCAGAACAGGGTGTTACCCGTTTGCTGGATGTTGCATACCAGGTAGGACGCACCGGCGCTGTAACTCCGGTTGCCATTCTTGAACCGGTGCTTGTTGCGGGTACCACGGTAAAAAGGGCATCTTTATATAATGCAGATAAAATGGATGAACTTGATCTGCATTACAACGATACAGTGCATATTGAAAAAGGTGGTGAGATCATTCCCAAAATAGTTGATGTTAATACCGAATTGCGGCAAAAGGAATCAAAGAAAATTTACTATACCACACATTGCCCCGAATGCAAAACCAAACTGATTCGTAATGAGGGTGAAGCGGTGCATTATTGCCCCAACAGCGAAAACTGTCCGCCCCAAATTCAAGGAAAAATTGAGCATTTTATCAGCCGAAGGGCTATGAATATTGAAGGACTGGGGGAAGGACGAATTGAAGTGCTAATACAGAACAATCTTATCAAAAATATTGCAGACCTTTATGACCTTAAATATGAGCAACTTCTGGGTCTTGAAAAAATTATTACGGACGAAATTACGGGTAAACAAAAAAAGATCAGCTTCAGGGAAAAGACTGTCAATAATATTCTAAACGCCATTAGCATTTCGCGCAATATTCCTTTTGAGCGTGTACTATATGCACTGGGAATTCGCTATCTGGGTGAGACAGGAGCCAAAAAACTGGCAAGAAATTTCGAAAGTATTGATGAAATACGTAATTCCGGTATTGAAGAGCTCGTTGCTGTGCCTGAAATTGGCGAAAGAATTGCCGGCAGCATACTGGACTATTTCAATGATGAGCAAAATAACATAATAGTTGACCGTTTAATAGAAGCCGGATTGAATTTCAGAACAGAAACCACAACACCCGCAGAGCAGGGCAGTCAAACACTTGAAGGTAAAAGCTTTGTGGTTTCAGGCGTTTTTGAATACTATTCCAGAAATCAGATTAAGGAACTCATAGAGCAAAAGGGAGGTAAAAATGTGTCATCTCTTTCATCAAAAACCGATTTTCTCCTTGCCGGAGATAAAATGGGGCCTGAAAAGAAGAAAAAGGCAGAAGAATTGAAGATTCCCATCATCAGTGAAGATGATTTTAAAAAGATGATTGAGTAGTCATTCAATTTATGGCTCTGGCACCCACAATAAGTCCATCTTTAATGGTAAGTTTCCTGTCAGCCATGTTGGCCAGTTCATTGTTGTGAGTAACAATCACAAATGTTTGCTCCAGTTGATCCCGCAAATCAAAAAACAGGCGGTGGAGATCTTTTGATGTTTCCGAATCGAGGTTTCCACTGGGCTCATCAGCAAGCACTACTGCAGGATCATTGATAAGTGAGCGGGCTACAGCTACACGCTGTTGCTCACCACCGGATAGTTCGCCGGGCTTATGCTCCAGCCTGTCATGTAATCCAAGCATATCCAATAATTTTTGGGCTTTTAGAGTAACTTTCGAAGGGGGTTTGTTTCCTATAAAACCCGGGATGCAAACATTTTCAAGGGCAGTAAACTCAGGTAGGAGATGATGAAACTGAAAAACAAATCCAATATTGTTATTACGAAAAGATGATAGTTGCTTATCGCCCATCCCCTTTAACTCGGTATTATTGATTACCAGGCTACCGCTATCCGCTTTATCTAAAGTACCAATAATATGCAGCAAGGTAGTTTTACCTGCACCTGATGCACCTACTACCGATACAATTTCCGCTTTTTGTATTTCAATATCTATTCCTTTCAACACCTGCAATGTGCCATAGGACTTTTTAATATCTCTTGCTACGATCATTTACAAATTATTTAGGTTCTTCTTATCTGCTGATAATCCAGATAATAAAGAATTTTAAGCGACAAGCTATTGTATTGCGACGAATCCCACAAAAGCCCAAAGTTATCAAAATAATTGCTTACGGCACCTGATTGCTCATGCAGAATGGAATTTTTCCAAACTACGCTAAGGCTCGAACCCGGAGCAAGAAGCCAGTTAAACACCACATCAATATTAAATGAGTTAAAGTTAAAATCCCGGTTAGCTGGAAAATGATAATCCTGAGTTTTATCCAATCTGCCATTATTCATCAATGGATAAAAACTACTATACTCCCCTTTGGACCAGTATTGCCGGAGTCTGAAGCTCAACGACATATCATTTTTTACAATATAATCGCTGGAAAAAACATTTTCAATGGTAGTTATATCGCGGTTTCCAAAAATCACCTTACCATCATCCCGGCCTGCAAAGCCGTAATCATTCTGATTAAAGTTCAGCCGAAGGGTATGTGCAAATGAAAAATGATCATTGAACCTGTATCTTGGTGTTATTCGATAGGCAAGAATGGTATTGTCAAAATCGTTAATACGGTTATAATTAAATTGTAAATCAACAGCAAAAGGTCTGCGATAGTCAGAAGAAACTCCTGCCCATCCACCCATGCCTTTTGGCCTGATGAAATACATTCCTGAAGCACGGGGTTCATAATAATCATATCGATCACGCGGATGAAAATACAAACGTTGCCACAGATAAAGATAATCATGTGTGGTGGTGTTGGTTGTGTACTCAACATACATATTTTCAATACCATAGGCATTATAGCGGCCTTGATTTTGAACTCGCAGACGGTTTCTCCAGTTTCGGACTTTCCAAATGGGATCATAAAAATTATAATGGAGGTCCGCACGATCAGTAATTTCATTGTTGCGATGGGTTATTCCCATATCATTATCATTAAAATCGGGGTTAATGGCAGTGCGGCTCAACAAAACCCGGAAATTACCCCGTATTCTGGCTATTGACGCATTATAGCGTCCTCCCATTTCAGTATTGAACAGATTACCAATTGAATCGTTTTTATGATAAATCTGGTTAAAAGCCCCTGACACTGAAAACTGAAAAGTATTCGATGGATCAACCAGGGTTGTTCCGGCACCGGTTACGTTGGCATGCCTGTAACCCCCTCCACGCAAAACATTCGTATTAATTATGAATGCTGAAGAATTATTGGAAAGCGCCTGATCAAAAACAAGAATATTATAATTTGTAGCAGGACCGGTTTGGATACTCCTGTGGTTTCCAAACTCATCTTCAATAATACCATGGGTATTGCCGGTAATAGCATTGAAGAAACCTATTCCAAGCCCGCCGGAAGTCCGGCCTGATAGCTTAAAGGCATTAATTAATTTAGATTGTGATGGATTATCAATGACAATTTCCCCTTCTTGTGCTTCATAAAAGGTTGCATTATATGAAATGGGTCTCCCTCCTATCCTGCGGGAGTAAAATAAGCCCCCTCTGTTAAAAAGATCCATCGATTCCGTAAAAAAGGGCCTTTGCTCACCATGTAAGGTTTCAAAAGCAGAAAGGTTTTTTACAAGATTATCCGATGGCACCTGGCTGAAGTCAGGCATAAGTGTCATATCAAATGTAAAACTTTCATTGATACCGTATTTCAAATCCATACCCCCGCCAAAACTACTTGAAAAATTACTTATACCATCGATCTGGTGCGGATAATGATTGGAATTCAAGGACATATAAGGTGTTAATGATAATCTCAGAGGTGCCTGAATATTACATATTCCTGTCAGCTGTCCCCAATAAATAAGGTTATTGGAGACGTCTCTCTGCTCGATGGCCCAATGATTCATCTCCCTGTACCTCCTGATGTTACGATATATTTGCATTCCCCAGGTCTGGCATTCAGTAGATGGAAAACGCAGGGCCGAATAAGGGATTCGCATTTCAACCGACCAACCCTTCTCATGAATTTTAACTGCACTTTCCCATACTCCGTCATAGGTTCTGTCCTGCCTGCGAAAATCTCTCTGCACACCCGATGCAGAAACTTCAAAGGTGTAAGCATCCAGCTGGTTATTATAGGTATCCAGTCTGATACCGAAAGCATCTGCGTTAAGGCTGGAGTTGCGCTGGCCAAGTTGCCTGAGAATACTGTCAGGCGCACTATCATAAAGCATTGCTGCTATATAGATAGCCCTGTCATCGTATAAAATTCTGACTTCCGTTCTTTGTGACGGGGCCGCATGATAAACCGGGTCGTATTGTGTAAAGTCACTGATCACATCGGCCATACCCCATTCATCAGGGTCAATAATACCATCAATTACGGGAGGGTTATCAGTTCTTATTGTTAAGGCTTGCTGGATATGCCGTTTAGTGTCGGCACTACTGTAAAATGGAGCAATAAAAAGTAAAAACAGAATACAAAACTTTATTCTAAACATTATAGATCAATACTAAAAGATTTTATGTATCATTGAAAAGGCGAAGGATTGCTCCCGGGTTGTTAATCATTAAACAGGGCGCTAAATTAAAAAAAACCTGATTACTGAAATACAGGAAAACCCGCTTTTAGCTCAACATTAACTTTATTTGGCTAAAGGCGGGTAATCACTATCAATATAGAGAGAATAGCTGAGAATATTACTTCTGATCGGAGAATAATTCCGGCCATGAAAACTCATACTCTGGATTGATTTCAGCTTCTTCTTTACTTGATTGATTTGTTAAGTCATGAGACTCATTCAATGTATCTGTGTAAAAATCATTAAAAATGTTCTCTTCAGGTTTTTGGAAGCGAAAAGGTGATTCAATGGTCTCTTCAATCTCAATCGGTTTTCTCTGCATTTCAACTTCATTGAATGATATTTCATTTCGCCCGAAATGAAATTGCGTAAGCAGATAAATAGATGCAAAACTTAAAGAAATACCAGCCAGAGAAAAAATTAAAAGATTTACAGCTCTTTTTAACCTTCCCTGATAATTGTATTCATTCGGATCAGACATAATGAATCCAGATATATAAAATTGCAGTTTCTAAAAAAGAAAATTAAGGCCGATATACAAACCCCCACCACCATCTCTTTTATCTGCAGGACGGCCATAATCGAGACCCACAATAAAGTTCTCATTCATTGCAATTCTGAAACCACCGCCATATGTAATATGCAGTTTTTCTTCATCGGTAAGGAAAAAATCAGCGATGGAGGCATCAACCGAAAATCCATCTATTTCTGATGGCGAAGGCCGAACAAATTCAATCTCTTTTAAAACCTGACCCACATCAGAAAAAGCATTTAATGCCAGGTAAATATTCTGATTAAAAATCACACCACGGTAAAACTTATAACGAAATTCAAAGTTTCCGAAAGCCATGGCATCGCCAACCACTCTGTTTCTAAGCATACCCCTTACAGTTTTTGAACCACCCATACCATCTGTATTTGACGAAGATGAGAAGGAATTGATCTGATAGGGTTGCATGAAAAATGGTACTTTACCGCTAATGGTACCCTGGTAATTCAACCGATAGGCAAAGGAAAGAATATCTTCCACAACAGTAAAATACTGGCGGTGTGTTGCGGAAATTTTTGTATATCCGAAGTCGCCATTTCCAAAAAACTCAGGTGCGGTAAATATTACAACTTCTGACCAGATTCCGCTCATGGGATTGGGTTCATTATCCCTGGTATCATATACCACACCCAGCTTAAGATGATTGGTCCAGCCACCGTTTTTTTCATCATCACCAATGATACCCCATTCTACATATTTTTCGTACAAACTCAAACCAGGTTCATCAGGCAAAAGATCATCATCAGCTTTACCTTCATTGAGAGCTTCTATGTCAACCACATCAATAGCGTTTCTCAATAGCCCGAAACCGGCCACCCATCGAAGCTCACGACCCTTAATAGGCCCCTGAAAATCAGTTATAAATCTGAACATCTGGCGTTCATGTCGATAAAACATTCTTGATACATAATCACCATCATCAGAATCTTCCCAGTAATTATTATAAATGGCATTGTAGCCATTAAAACCGTAAAAATCAATAGCTTTCTCCGTAAAGTAACTCAAATCAGATGTAACCCTTATATTTGGAATCAGGAATTCAGAATCGTAAAACAACCGGTTAATACCGCTTCCTTTAGTGTATCTTGAAATTTCGGCATAAATATGATGCCTGTACTTGGGGTAGGTAGTTCCGTCGCCAAAGTAATACAAACTTACAAGCCCTCCATATTGAAAACCCAAGTCGGTATTATAGGAAATTGCGGGTAGAGCGCCGAAAGTCCATCCGGTTTTTACAGGCTGGGTGTTCAGGGTATCAGAATTTGCTGTGGATATATGGCCTGAAAAAAAAGAAAAACAAGCCCACACGGCTAACGTTAATATTATGTCTTTACTTTTCATAGTTTTATATTTTGGTTGCTAAAGTTAAAACATTTGGATGTGATTTTTTATATTTTTTTTAGCAATATAAATTCCGGCACATAAATATTCAGCACATCAGATATTATGAGGTTTATCGTTTCAACTTCATTTGAAAATCTCATGAATAAATGATATATTGTCATGCAATTTTAAGGTGTATTATGGAATCTCAAAAAAGATCTACAACAATTCTTTACAGGCTGGTCGAAGCTTCTGTGGGTTCTTACAGGCAATTCCAGGTAACCTTTTGGGCTCAGCTGATTTTGGGATTTCTATATTCATTCGGATATTTTGATTCAAGGATTGCAGGATTTGTACTTGGGTTTTTAATGCCATCACTCTGGGTAATTCTTACTTACCGGTATGCATTTATTAAGTCCAGAGAAAATGTGCGACTGCCATTCCCTATGTGGATGCAAAAAAAACCCGGAAACACACTTATTATTGTAATAGATATTACTTTTCTTGCATTGATATGGACAATAATACTCAGCGGACTTTACGAGCCTCTCTGGTTAAAGATCATATTTACCATGATATTTCCTATACTTACACTTTCAATGCTGCGAAATCTGGTTATATTCCCCTTCCCGAAAAAAGATGATGACACCCAGACTAATCATGAAAGTGAAAGCAGTGACCAAGCAGATGAGTAAAACATAGGTTCTGTGCTAATTTAAATTCATTCCACATGTTTTTTTTCCTTTAGTTCCATAATTTTTTACGACTTTTGGGTGAAAAGAATTTCACCGCATATCTTTTAGAAAAATTCAAACTCAAAATAAAGACCCATGGAAACTGAAAAGATTTTTAACCGCTTCTGGCTGCCCTACTCAGCCCAGAATCCGTCAGCCAAAAGAATTTACGACCTGTTTTCCCAGCAAAGGGAAAAAGTAGTACACGATCACATCGCTTTACGCACATTTAATGACCCCCGAATGAATATAGATGTCATTGCAAAAATTTTTACCGATAATGGATATGAAGCACGGGGCGAGTATGAGTTTAAGTCAAAGAAAGTATTCGGAAGGCATTTTGAACACAAAACCGACCTCAATGCACCCAAAGCATTTATTAGTGAATTGCTCATTGAAGAGTGCAGCTATTATTTACAATCTACCATTAAGAGATACATTGATGATGTGAGTGAAGATGTTTACAAGGACCCTGAGCTTGTTTTTAAAGGAAGCATTTGGGGGCGCATACCGTTTGAAACTTACAATAAGTTAAGAGAAGAGTCGGAGTATGCAGCCTGGCTGCTGGTTTACGGTTTCCGTGCGAATCATTTTGCCATCAAAGTAAATGAGCTTAAAAATTTCAAAAAGCTTCAGGATGTAAATGCATTTGTAAAAAGCAATGGTTATATTATGAATACCGCAGCTGGAGAAATTTACGGTACTCCTGAAGAGCTTCTTGAGCAATCAGCAACAAAGGCAGAGATAATGCCCTTTGAATTTACCGATGGCACCTTTGAAATTCCGTCTTGTTTCTATGAATTTACACTTCGTTATAATGATGAAAATGGCAAACAATATTCAGGTTTCATTGCTGCCAATGCTGATAAAATTTTTGAAAGCACCAACTATTATAAGAAACAGGCGGATATGATGTGAGAAAGTTTAAAGTTTAGAGCTTTTAGTTATTGTATAAGTATTATGTCTTAAATAATTTATGGATAACCACTATTCGAGTCCTGCAATTGAAGCATTAAAGCAGCAATTGGAAGGTGATATTTTTACCGATATTAAAACCAGGTTGTTGTATGCAACTGATGCTTCAGTTTACAGGGAAATCCCCATTGCAGTTGCCAGGCCATGCAATGAAAATGACATTAAACTCCTGGTTGAGTTTGCCGGAAAGAACAATATTCCGCTGATTCCGCGAACTGCAGGAACATCATTAGCTGGTCAGGTTGTTGGTTATGGTTTGGTAATGGATTTTTCAAAATACATGACCCAGATTCTTGAATTCAATGCAGAAGAAAGATGGGTCAAAGTACAGCCGGGGGTAATCCTTGATGAACTAAATGAATTTCTGAAACCACATGGTCTTTTCTTCGGTCCTGAAACATCAACATCAAACCGCTGCATGTTAGGTGGTATGGTTGCCAATAATTCCTGCGGTGCCCACTCATTAGTTTATGGCAGTACGCGTGATCATACCCTTGAATTAAGGTCAGTATTGAGCGACGGAAGCATTGCTACCTTCGGATCGGTAACCCCCGAAGAGTTTCGCAGGAAATGCATCGGTAAAACTCTGGAGAGCAAGATATATCAGAATATTTTCAGCATACTGTCAGATAAAACCATACAGGATGAGGTTGGAGCACAATATCCTGAAAAACGCATCCACAGGCGCAATACAGGCTATGCGCTGGATTTACTTCTGGAAAGTAATATCTTCAGTGATTCAGATGTAAATTTTAACTTTTGCAAACTGCTCGCCGGTTCAGAAGGTAGTCTGGCAATTTTCACAGAAATAAAAATTGCCCTTGTTCCGCTACCGCCCATCCATACGGCTTTAGTATGCATTCATCTTGATACCATTGAACAAGCTTTGCGGGCAAACCTGGTTGCTCTGCAAAATAATCCTGTTGCTGTTGAGCTTATTGACAAAGTTATACTGGATTGCACAAAAACTAATATTAGCCAGGCACCTAACCGTTTTTTCATTAAAGGTGATCCTGGTGCTATCCTGGTGGTTGAATTCGCAGAACATTCTGAAGCCGAAACCGATAATAAAATTACCGGTATGATTAAGGAGCTGCAAAACCAGAATATGGGCTATCACTACCCTGTACTTAAGCAAAAAGATATCGGAAAGGTATGGGCATTGCGCAAAGCAGGTCTTGGTTTGCTGAGCAATGTACCTGGCGATTCTAAACCGGTTGCTGTTATCGAAGATACCGCTATTCATGTGGAAGCCCTGCCCTATTTTGTTAAAGAACTTCAGGTAGTTCTGGATAACATGAATCTGCAATGTGTATACTATGCCCATATAGGAACCGGAGAGATTCATCTTCGACCTGTCCTGAACCTTAAGAATAAAGCTGATGTGGAGCGGTTTTACCAGATTGCACTGGAAACTGCAAAACTGGTTAAAAAATATAAAGGGTCACTTAGTGGCGAACATGGTGACGGAAGACTTAGGGGCGAATTTATACCTCTCATGCTGGGTGAAAGAATCTATAAAATTTTAAGGGAGTTAAAACAAACCTGGGACCCTGAAAATATTTACAACCCAGGAAAAATTGTGGATACTCCATCCATGAAGACATCACTTCGTTATACACCAGGTGCCCCTGTGCCCAAACTAAAGACTTATTTCCGCTATCCCGAAGCCGGTGACTTTTTGAAAGCAGTGGAAAAATGCAATGGATCAGGTGACTGCCGTAAACCCCATACTTTT
Organism: Bacteroidales bacterium; assembly: GCA_007129355.1. GTDB lineage: Bacteria > Bacteroidota > Bacteroidia > Bacteroidales > UBA7960 > SKVR01. The sequence goes on from SKVR01000219.1 coordinate 38,426, forward strand.
AAAGGTGTCATGTGTCCATCCTTCCATGCAACAACTGATGAGCATGATACTACCCGCGGCAGGGCAAACATTCTCAGGGAATTTGTTTCAAACTCTACCAAAAAGAATCCTTTTGACCATTCAGAAATAAAGGAAATTCTGGATTTATGTCTATCATGTAAGGGCTGTAAATCGGAATGTCCGTCGAACGTAGACATGGGAAAATACAAAGCCGAATTTTTGCAACATTATTATGATGCCAATGGTGTTCCTTTCAGGTCAAAACTGGTAGCAAACTATGGCACCTTAAACAGACTTGGCAGTATGGTTCCGCCGGTTTATAATCTGTTTTCACAATCATCAGTTTTTTCTCCTGTTGTAAAAAAGCTGGCAGGTTTTAACACGCAAAGAAGTTTGCCCCGGCTCCATAAAGAAACCTGGAGAAAATGGGCCGATAAAAATCTGGAAAAGCTTAACAGAACAGCTAACCCTGAAAATAAAGTAATTTTATTTTGTGATGAATTTACCAATTATAATGATACCCCCACCGGAATCAACGCCTGCCGGTTGCTTAACCGAATGGGTTATTTTATTGAAATGCCGCCGGTTCATGAAAGCGGACGTGCCGCATTATCCAAAGGACTTTTGAAAAAAGTTTCGAAACTTGCCGATGCTAACATCAACACTCTTCAACCATGGATTGATAAAAAAATTCCTGTTGTAGGCATTGAGCCATCAGCTATCCTGACACTTAGAGATGAATACAGCGAACTTTGCAGCGAACCATATATAGAAAAGGCCGAAGCCCTCTCCCGGGTTGTTTACATATTTGACGAATTCATCTGCCAGCAATTAGACCAGGGAAAAATCGAAAGACAATTATTCAAATCAGATTATTTAAAAATTTACCTTCACGGCCATTGTCATCAAAAAGCCTTGTCATCTGTAAGTTTTACAACAAAAATGCTTTCAATACCTCAGGGATATGAAGTACAAGAGATTGAATGCGGATGTTGTGGTATGGCAGGTTCGTTTGGATATGAGAAAGAACATTATGCATTGAGTATGGCCATTGGCGAACATAATCTCTTTCCAGTTATACGTGCAACCGAGTCAGATGCTATTATATCAGCAACAGGAACCAGCTGCCGGCATCAGATTTTAGATGGTACCGGAAAAATTGCATTGCATCCGGTTGATGTGCTTTGGAAATCTATTGTAGATCCATGATTTTTTGTTGAAAACAGTTGAATCATAAACACCTTTAAAAACTTGATATTCTATTTTTTTTGCTGTAATTTCGTGAATAATTAAAAATCGGGGTTGTTTCTCATTTTTTAGAGAAAACCCCAAAATTTTTTTAAACCATTTAATCTTTATTTATGAGTACAGCTAAAGTTATTTCTTTAACCTATGAATTGCGTTCGGAAAATGCTGAGGGTGAAGTAATCGAAATTGCAGGGAAAGAAAATCCCGCCGAATTCCTTTTCGGATCAGGCAACCTTATTCCTGAATTTGAAGGTCAAATCCAGGAACTGAATCCGGGTGAGAATTTTGAGTTTATTATTGAATCAGATAAAGCCTACGGCCCTGCCAATCCTACTGCTGTTGTAAACTTACCCAGAAGTATTTTTACCATTGACGGCAAAGAAGCAGATGACCTTCTTGTAGTTGGAAAGATTGTTCCTATGCGCAACGATCAGGGAGAACCATTGCAGGGAAAAATACTCGAAATTGAAGAGGAAACTGTAAAGATGGACTTTAATCACCCCCTTGCTGGCCAAAATTTACACTTTAAAGGTGAAGTAATAACATCAAGAGATGCAACACCTGAAGAAGTTTCTCACGGGCATATACATACCGGCAAAGATGGCCATTAGTAAATTTTTACGGCAAAACTAATGAGTTGTTTAAGATAATTAACTTTTTTATTAGCAGATATAACGAAAATCTTTCTATCACGCTATGTTAATTGAAGATTTCTATTAACTTTGCCACGAATTCAATTTTTATTTATTACTTTTTTATTAAACATGAATAACGGAACAGTAAAATTTTTCAATGAAACCAAAGGCTTTGGTTTCATTAAAGAAAACGGAACAGAAAAAGAGTATTTTGTACACGTAACGGGCCTTATCGATGAAATCAGAGAAAATGACGAAGTAACGTTTGATCTGAAAGAAGGCAAAAAAGGATTAAATGCAGTAAATGTTAAACTGGTGTAATACCTAAACATACATAGCTCATTTATGAACAAAAAGCCTTACCTAGTAAGGCTTTTTTTTTAATATACTAAAAAGTCTGGCAACCTTTAATCTTCAATTCAGTTATAACATGACTGTAACACAAAAAAACATTCAACTGAATGAGCTCAGTATTCAGCAAACCATATACATACCCGATAGCTCACCTAAAGCCATCTTACAGATAAATCATGGACTTGCCGAACATTGTGATCGCTATGCGGATTTTGCCACTTATTTTTGCAACAAAGGATTTGTCGTGTATCTTCATGACCATCCGGGCCACGGTAAATCTGTTTCTGAAAAGATTCCTGCCGGACACTTACCCTGGAGAGGTGGATGGGATTTAATGCTTGCTGTTATTCACAATATTAATAAATCTATCAGGAAAAAACATCCTCAGGTTCCTGTTTTTATTATGGGACACAGTATGGGCTCTTTACTTACCAGATACTATAATGCAACCTTCCCTATGTATTTTAAGGGTATGATTCTTTCGGGGACTACTGAACCTGATACTGCAAAACTAAAGAGCCTTCTCTCGTTCGTTAGAATCAACAGGATTTTCAGAAAACAAGTTTACTGCCACAAATTACTTAATAGTTTTTTCTATAAAAGCTATAACCGTTCGCTGAAAAACACCCTGACTAATGTTGACTGGCTCAGCAATAATACAGAAGAAGTAGAAAAGTATATTAATGACCCTCTCTGTGGATTCCCGCTTTCTTTGGGATTTTTCAAAACCCTGGCACAGGGATCATTGCAAATGATTAAAGCCGAAAAAAATCTTAGGATCAGAAAAAATTTTTCTACACTAATAATTTCCGGGTCCGATGACCCCGTAGGGAACTTTGGGAAAGACCCTGGTTTAGTAGAAAAAAAGTACAGAAATCAAGGGTTTTACCGCACAAAACTTGTGCTTTTAAAAGGCAGGCATGAACTGCTTAATGAAACACAGGATATTCGTTCAGAAGCCTACCAAACCATCGAAAATTTTCTTGAAGATAAGCTCCTGGGAAACTTCTGAATCTTTTACCCATCAATCCCTTACACCAAAATTTTGTTAAAAGGACTATAGGCTTGTTCAGGTTCATTCTGAAAGTGTTACTTTCGGGATTCCAAAACAAAACAAAGATGTATTTTGTACTTTTAATTTATAATCAGAGATACAAAAGCACAACTTCTAACAAAAAAATTCTGCAATGAACAAAAGATTAATTTCAATTTTGAATCTTTTCTTATTGATTTTACTTGTAACGGGTTTTTCATCCTGCAAACAAACCTCAACACCGCCTCCGATTGACCCACTTAATATGGATCTGAGCTATTCACCAGGAGATGATTTTTATCGTTTTGTAAATGGCGGCTGGCTTCATAACAACCCTATTCCTGAAGAATACAGTCGTTATGGTTCTTTTGAGCAACTTGCCGAAGAAAACGAAGAAAAGCTTTACGCTTTACTGTCGGAAATCAGAAATGATAGAAATGCTGCCACCGGAAGTAACCGCCAGAGAATCAGGGACTACTACATCAGCGCGATGGATACGGTTACCCAATCCCAATTGACAACTGAACCCATTAAATTCATTTTTGAACGTATCGAAAAAATTGAAGATAAAAGCCAAATAACAGAAGTAATTGCTTTTCTGCAGAACATTGGCATAAGCCCGGTTTTTGGGTTAAGAGCAGGACAGGACAGAAAAAATACAGACGAGATGATTGCCAATATTGGTCAGGGTGGAATGGGAATGTCCGATAGGGATTATTATCTGAATCAGGATACCCGAAGCATTGAAATCAGAGAGAACTACGAGTTATTTATTGAAAAGATTTTTATTCTTGCAGGTCATTCCAAAAGACAAGCCAGGGAAGCAAGACGCAGAATTATGGAACTGGAAACCAGTATGGCCGAAGCTTCGATGACACGCCTGGAAAGGCGCGACCCCTATGCCACATATAACAAAATGACAACCCATGAGCTGAAAGAACTTATGCCTTCTTTTAACTGGAATAATTATCTTTCCAACAGAAGTCTGGATATTGAAGAACTGAATGTGGGTCAACCGCTGTTTTTCGAGAATGTAGATTTGCTTATTGAAGAAAAACCAATTGATTACTGGAAAACCTATTTAGAATGGACTGTTCTTAGAAACACGGCCCAGTTTATTGGAAAAGGTTTTGAAGATGCCCATTTTGAATTTTACGGTAAAGTAATGACTGGGAGCGAAAAGCAAAGAGAACGATGGAAACGTGCACTTGCCAGTTTAAATTCAGCTATGGGAGAAGCAGTGGGTCAGGAATATGTTACACTTCATTTTCCACCTGAATCAAAAGAAAGAATGATAGATCTTGTAGAACACCTTCGCTATGCTTTCGAACAAAGGATCAGTCAACTGCAATGGATGAGTGACGTTACAAAACAAGAAGCATATGCTAAACTGAAAAGAATGAATGTAAAAATCGGTTATCCCGATAAATGGATCGATTATTCTGACCTTGAAATTAAAGACCAGCCATTCGTTTTGAATTATCTTGCAGCACGCGAATTCAATATAAAACGCAACCTGGCTGAAATTGGTGAACCGGTTGACCGTGACAAGTGGTTCATGAGCCCGCAAACGGTTAATGCCTATTACAGCCCTACAATGAATGAAATTGTATTTCCGGCTGCAATTCTTCAGCCTCCTTTCTTTTACCCCGAAGGCGATGATGCTATAAACTTTGGGGCCATCGGAATGGTAATTGGCCATGAGATGACGCATGGATTTGACGATCAGGGCCGACGATATGCCAAAGACGGGAACCTTCGCGACTGGTGGACTGAAGAAGACAGCAAGCGCTTTGAGGAAAGAACTGAAGTTCTTGTTGAGCAATATAATAATTATGTTATGCTTGATTCACTTACTATAAATGGTCGTTTAAGTCTGGGAGAAAATATTGCCGATCTTGGCGGTCTTACCATTGCATTCCAGGCTTTTCAGAACAAACTTATTGAAGACGGCATACCGGAAAAAATTGAAGGATTTACACCCGAGCAAAGATTTTTTATTTCTTATGCTCAGATTTGGCGTAATCATATGCGCAACCAGAGACTGATGCAGCAACTTAATGAAGGTCCCCACTCACCCGGCGAAGCAAGGGTAAACGGTATAGTTTATAATATGAATGAGTTTTATGAAGCATTTGAAATAACTGCGGAAAACTCATTGAGATTTATCGACCCTGAGGTCAGGGCCGGGATTTGGTAAAAAAGACTTCTAATACAGCTAATTTTTCATTCCAGGATCACCTTTTGAAACTGTTTTGAATTTTCACCAATTAAATAAAGCAGATAAATGTCTGCGGGCAAATCACTGACATTTAAGCTTATAATTTCTCTATTGCCAGGGTGGGTCTGGGTGTCAATATAAATCAACTGTTGACCCAAAGTATTATAGAGAGCAACCGAAGAAATTTCATAAGAATTGTTTGCTTCGATATACAACCAATCTGAAGTGGGATTGGGATAAACTACAAATTGGCCCTTATCCAGAACTTCAGCAGATTTAGGCCCTTGCCAGATCTTGACATCGACATAGGTTGCAGGATTGTTTATATAAACTTTAATACCCGTAACTTTGGATGAAGAAAAACTCAGAATATCTTCAGGTATAAAGCGGACTGCAATCTGAAAAATTGCGCCACATCTTAAACCAGCAGGCAGTTTAAAATGATTGGTATCGGGAAATGCAGATACTCCAACAGGGAGTTCATCAAAGATCTCCAGAGATACGCCGTTATCTGGTTCAGAATTATCGAAATGGGTTTTGGATGTCCGGCAACTCAATATCAAGAATACAAATGCGATAAGAATCAGACCTTTGAGAAATTTGCTGGTCACTCCGGGACGATTAAAAGTTCTTTAAAAAATTTGAACCACTTACATACTCTATTTTTAACAATTCAACAATGAAGGTACTCGAGCATCTTATTCGCAAAACCACTAAAAAAAGGCCATTCGTAAAGAACAGCCTTTCATAATTACCAAACTGGTAGTATATTTCGTTTATTTTTTAATTTTATCCACAACTGCTTTAAAAGCTTCGGGGTGATTCATTGCCAGGTCGGCAAGCACCTTACGGTTGATTTGGATTTCACTTTTGGTTAATTCGCCCATAAATTTAGAATAACTCATGCCGTAATTTCTTGCAGCTGCGTTGATACGCATAATCCAGAGTTTTCTGAAATTTCTTTTTTTAGTACGCCTGTCTCGATAAGCGTAAGTCAGACCTTTTTCCCAGGTATTTTTGGCTGCGGTCCAAACATTTTTTCTTGCACCAAAGTAACCTTTGGTAAGCTTAAGAATCTTTTTCCTTCTGCGCCTTGCAGCTACATTGTTTATTGATCTTGCCATTTTTTTAAGTTTTATTTTCGTTTAGCGCTTTCCAAAGGAGGAAAAGTCTTTTTAGGCTAAACAAAGGTTTTACATTTTTTTGTTAAAAATAATTTTTACAGACAAAGCATTGCCTTTACGTTGTTCTCATCTGCTTTATGTATCAACGCAGTTTTGGTAAGATTTCTCTTTCTCTTTTTTGACTTCTTGGTAAGAATATGGCTTTTGTAAGCATGCTTACGCTTGATTTTACCGGATGCGGTAAGAGTAAACCGCTTTTTAGCACCGGATTTAGTTTTCATTTTGGGCATTTTAATTCAATTTACGGGTTAGAAATATAAATAAACGAAAGTTCTTACTTCTTCTTTTTGGGAGCTATGAGCATAATCATCCTTTTACCTTCAAGTTTGGGCATTTGCTCCACTTTGCCAATTTCTTCAAGCTCCTGGGCGAATCTTAAAAGAACCACTTCACCTTGTTCCTTATATATGATTGATCTACCTTTAAAAAATACATATACTTTTATTTTTGCTCCGTCTTCAAGAAATTTTTGAGCATGTTTCATTTTAAAATTGAAATCATGTTCATCGGTATTGGGTCCAAGCCGGATTTCCTTAACGACAATTTTTGCAGCATTGGCCTTAATGTCTTTTTGCTTTTTTTTCTGATCGTAAAGAAACTTTTTATAATCCAGAATTTTACACACGGGGGGATTGGCCGTGGGGGCTATTTCCACAAGGTCTAGTCCTTGTTCTTCAGCCAGTGCCAATGCTTCTTTTATTTGCAAAATAGATGGTTCAACATTATCACCCACCAACCTTACAACAGGTGCCTGAATCTTTTGATTGATCTTATGCGGATCTTCTGGTTTTACAAAACCTCTCCTGGGTCTTGGTTTAAAAGGTGTAGCTATGCTTTTATCCTCCTTAATTTGGTTAATAAATAATATTTACTTTTTATTAGAATAATTAATTCTTTTCTAAACAAATATTTTATTTCTTCCGGGCACAAAAAAATCAGAACTCTGTCAGTTCTTTGATTTCATTTTCAACCAGTTTTATGAAATCTTCAGGGGCAAAAGTGCCTAAATCACCTTTTCCATGTTTTCTGACAGACAAAGTTCCTTCATTTTCCTCCTTCTCGCCAACAATGATCATGTACGGAATCTTGCGTGTTTCAGCATCTCTGATCTTTTTGCCGGTTTTTTCACTACGCTCATCAATAAGAGTGCGAATTTCGGAATTATTTAGCAAATTTAAAACTTTTTTTGCATAATTCTCATACTTCTCGCTGATTGGCAATACGATAACCTGTTCAGGAGTAAGCCAAAGCGGGAAGTTTCCGGCACAATGTTCAATAAGCACTGCCACAAAACGTTCCATTGAACCAAACGGTGCGCGGTGAATCATTACCGGACGATGTTTTTGATTATCAGCCCCTGTGTATTCCAGTTCAAAGCGATCGGGCAGGTTGTAATCCACCTGGATAGTTCCCAACTGCCATCTGCGTCCCAGGGCATCTTTTACCATAAAATCCAATTTAGGGCCGTAGAATGCTGCCTCTCCCAGTTCTACTTCAGCTTTAATACCTTTTTCTTCAACAGCTTCAATGATGGACTTTTCTGCCTTTTCCCAGTTCTCATCGGTACCTATATATTTTTCTTTATTATCAGCATCGCGCAAGGAGATTTGCACCCCATAATCCTTAAAATCAAGCGCTTTAAAGATGTAGAGTATAATATCCATTACCTTAAGAAACTCTTCTTTTACCTGATCAGGCCGGCAGAAGATATGGGCATCATCCTGAGTAAATCCTCTAACGCGAGTCAATCCGTGCAATTCACCGCTTTGTTCATAGCGGTAAACAGTACCAAATTCGGCCATTCTGATGGGAAGGTCTTTATAAGAATACTGTCGTGTTTTATATATTTCGCAATGGTGCGGGCAGTTCATGGGTTTAAGCAGAAACTCCTCTCCTTCTGCAGGTGTCTGAATCGGCTGAAATGAATCCTTCCCGTATTTTTCATAGTGACCACTGATAACGTAAAGGTTCTTATTTCCTATATGTGGTGTTATTACGGGAACGTAACCTGCTTTGCGCTGTACATTTTTCAGAAACTTCTCCAGATTCTCCCTAAGCTGCGCTCCGTTGGGAAGCCACAACGGAAGTCCTTGACCTACATTTTGTGAAAAAGCAAAAAGTTCCAGTTCGCGTCCGATTTTTCGATGATCGCGCTTTTTGGCTTCCTCAAGCATTTCAAGATATTCTGTAAGCTGCTTTTGCTTGGGGAAAGTAATACCATAAACTCTTGTTAGTTGCTTTCGGCTTTCATCGCCACGCCAGTAAGCACCGGCAATGCTGAGTAACTTTACTGCTTTTATGGAGCTGGTATCCATAAGATGCGGACCACGGCAGAGATCGGTAAAGTTTCCTGATTCATATAAACTGATGGTCCCGTCTTCCAGGTCCTGAAGAAGGTCTACCTTGTATTCATCTCCTTTTTTGCTGTAAAAATCCAGGGCTTTCTCTTTAGGGATCTCCTTTCTCACAAATTCCTGTTTCTGGCGGGCAAGTTCAAGCATCTTCTTTTCGATTTTCTCAAAATCATTGCTCGAAATGGTTTGATCTCCCAGATCTATATCATAATAAAATCCATTTTCAACATCAGGACCAATTCCAAACTTAGTGCCCGGATACAATGTTTCAATGGCTTCTGCCATAAGATGTGCCGATGAATGCCACATGGTTGCTTTACCTTCCTTATCATCCCAGGTATTAAGCTTAATCTTCGCATCTTCGTTGATAGGTCGATCAAGATCCCACACATCACCATTTACATTAACCGAAAGCACATTTCGTGCAAGCCCCTCACTGATGCTCCTGGCAATTTCAATACCGGTAACACCTTTGGGGAATTCTTTAACTGAGTTATCTGGAAGAGTTATTTTGATCATATGATTTCCTTGAATTTTAAGGGGGCAAAGGTACGAAAAAATATGCTTTTACGCCGTTTGGATGGAAAATAAAGAATTTTTAATGTTTCCATCTTAACGCTTACCCAAATCAAAGGTTCACATAAAAAAAATAATAGAGGAAAACCGGCAATTTTTATTGTTTAAACATGGTCAACTGGGTCATGCAGTTGGTTAAAAGTCCTGAAAGCAAAAAAAAACCATCAATCTTTTATCATGGTTCCGGTTTTTCAAGAATTATGTATAAACATTTTTCTACTTATAATTGGCATGCACCAAAGATTTATATTCTCAGGAATTACATTCTTTTGATCAGACGCAGCTTATGAGAGTATTTTTTGATTTCGGTATTAAAAATTCCCTGGTGATCAATTTTATCTATTCTCGCTTTCTGGTGGGCATGCAGGATATGTTCACTATCCAGCAGAATTCCTACGTGATTTATAATTTCCTCTTCATTATCAAAGAATAACAGATCGCCGGGTAATGCTTCATGGATAAGATTTATCATTTCACCCTGTGTAGCCTGCTGCGAGGCATCACGTAAAATGGATTTACCTGCAATTTTATATGCCACCTGAGTTAAACCCGAGCAATCAATACCGAGAGCCGATCTGCCTCCCCACAAATACGGGCAATGCAAAAACATCATTGCACTGTTTACCAGTAAATCACGATCAAAATCTTTTACCGGGTTCATGTTTCCATGGTATACATAGTCATCTCCCAAAAGGTTGAAGCTCCTATCCTTACAATCATAAAAGGTGCTTCCTGCTGATACCAGAAAACTTGAGTTTCGCGTTTTATTTTCAAGAACCTGTACCAGGTCTGAACTCACCCATTTTATTGCATTATTCAGATTTCCAAAATCATCATCAAAAAGCCCAGTGATTTGTCCCCGCGATATCCAGCCTGAATAGTTATCATGTAGGAGTCTTACAGACAACCATTTGTCCTGGGTTTCGATGATTTCTGCTAATTCTCCGAAAAGCATCTGTGATACCATTTCACTTCTGTCGTCTGGCGACAATCGCACTGGTGCAACAGCAATCAAGCATATACCATACTTCATAATCTGATATTTAGTGAGTAAAAATATAGAAAAAGCGGCTATTATCCTTGGAAAAATAGAATTATATCAGGATTATATATTCTAAATTAAGAGGTGGCGTGATAAATCAATCAACTTTTTGCGCTTTATTTGCAGAAAAGTTGCATTGATATTTCTGTTAAACAGATAAATAGGTTTATTTTTGCCAAATTACAGATTACTGCCAAACCGGAATGATAAACATTAAAGAGCACTTTAAGCTTACAGCCATTTATACGTTTTTTGCAACGTTTCCTGCTCTTTTACAGCTGATTGTATATCCTGTAATTGAAGGAGAAACCCGGTTGGGTGCTGAAGATTTTGGTTATCTTGCCATAGTAGAAGTAATTATTTCCCTGGTTTTTACCATTAGCATTTTTGGAACAGCCAACGGACTTGCCAGACTTTATTATGACAAACGAGATGATAAACAGGCATATAACAAACTGGTATCTACAGTTTTATCGGGAATCATAACTCGTGGTTTACTGCTTACAGGAATATCCATTTTATTTGCTCCGCTCATTGGCAGTATTTTTAATCAACCTGCACTGCAAAATTTCAGCGAATACGGGCCCTGGTCAGTAATATCAGGACTCAATCGTGCCGTAATATTCATGGCGGTAGTTCTTTTTCGCCATGAAAAAAAACTAATTTATTTCATTATAATAAGCCTGCTTTCTGGTTTATTTCGTTCTGGATTTCAGATAGCAGGTGTTTTATTTTATGAGCTTTCGTTCAAGGGTTATGTATACGGAACAACTATCGGAGGAGGAATTGTTGCCCTGGGAATCATCATTTTTATTTACTCAAAAAGTGGTATTCAAAATAAAAAGAGCATTAATTCGGAGCTTTACCCATTTTCACGGCCCTTGTTTTTTTCTGAACTGATTTTCTGGGGTCTTTTATTTGCCGACAGGTTTTTCCTTTTGGGAAATCCTGAGCAGTTGGGTATTTATGATAATGCTCTCAAATTTGCAATGGGCATTCAACTGTTAATACAGGGATTATCGGCAAGTGTGCAACCCGAAATCTTCCGGTTTCTCAAAGAAGGTGTAGAAAAAAGACATGATGATATCAAAAAACTATCATCCCTGCTATTGGCTGAATCACTTGTAATTATAGCAGTTACCATCATTCCTGTAATGCTCTTTATTCTTATTTTTTATGAAACCAGCCTTCGGCTATCAGCAGGAATAGTGGCTATTCTGTTTGTAAGGTATATTTTCAGGGTACAATATGTAATTTTTTCCTGGCCATTGATGTTTAGCAAAAAAACTATCTGGTTTTTTATCCTCAATTTTTTTGTATTGATTATAAACCTGACAATCAACTGGATTCTTACGCCGCGAATAGGTTATTATGGAGCTGTTATAGCTTTTCTTATTTCATCATTTTTCCAGGTAATGATACTTTTTATTATTCAGCAAAAAATTATTCCCATCAAATGGAATTACAAAAAAATGTTGGTTTTTCCTTTTGGGATAATTGGGTTAGCTATCCTTCTGGAAGTAATAAAGCTTTATCTTAATTTAAATATCTATATCAATTCTTTAATACTGGTAATCGCAATTATTTCAGGGCTCCTGATACTTTATGGGAAAGAGCTCTATGCCATATTGAAAAGGCCAGGCAACACTACCAGAAATGAAAAATAGTTAAAATATAAATAATCCTACTTACTCCTGATAAACAAAATTAGATTTGATCGCGTATAGCTCATGTGGGATTATTGAAAAGCTCAGTTGGCTCCCTGCCAAACAAATCTAACAATGGGAGAACATGCGGAAATGCTATGTAAATAAATAATAAGGTTGGTCATAAGCACTTCCCTGTCCAAATACTTCTTTTGTGTAGCTATTTTCAAACTAATAGTCGCCGAATACCAAAAGGGAATAAATGGGATCATCGGGCCGATAGTTAGCATCTTTTAAAAATAGTTTTGAGAATTTCCCATATTCGGAGTGGAATAGAGTTTATGATAAAGTCCTGTTTGTCTGAAGGTGGTTGTAAAACCGGGGGCAATGATACTATGAGAATTTTGGGTTAGTGGTTCCATAATAAAATCATATGGATCCAGTTATAAGGCAGTTTTTATCTGCCTTAAACCCTATGTGTAAAAAAACAGTTTTATTTTCATTGAATTTGGCTAAAAACCAGGAGTTAGTAAATGAGATTCATATGGTTTGGTATAACTTTTTTGCCGTATCCAATAATTATATTGCAAAGTATTGTATGTAATTTTCAGATCTTTTATGGTATTTTGCATAAGTTAGACAATCATGGAATATGGATTATACAGAGTTTTCTGTACTTTTATAATCTGGTTTTAGCAAAACAATGGCTAAAGGTTAAAATAAAAAGTCTTATTTTTCAGAATGAACAAATAAAGCAATAATGTTTTGAATTATATCCAGACTTTGGAAATAGTAAACACCTGAATAATGATAAGAATCTACCACTGGCTTCAGGAAAATTTCTCTAACATCGTTAGAGTAATTTTATTTGCCACCAGCATAGTGCTGATAGTGCTCTTATTTCCACGCCAGACAGGTTTTTTCTGGGAGTTTTCTCAGGCTCGTCCGTGGATGTATGAAGACCTTATAGCTCCGTTTAACTTTGCCATACAAAAAACCCCGGAAGAGCTGGCAAGAGAAAGAGATGAAGTATTAAGTGAATATACCCCCTTTTTCAGAAAAGACTCCGCAATTTATGACCGGCAGTTTCAGCTTATGAACAATCGGTTTGAACTGTTATGGTCGGAAAATTTCGGTGATAAAGAAATTCCTTCTCTGGTTAAAGAAAACCGTAAAAATATTGCTATAAATATTTTTGACTCCATCTATCAAACCGGTGTTATTTTTCTGGAAGGAGAAATGACAAATGCCAATGCCGAAACCCATATTCTGCTTCTTGACGGAGCAATAGCCCGGTCAAGGAAAGTTGGTGATTTTTTCAATGTTCGAGAAGCATTCCAGTTTGCCAACAGGATGCTTGAAAGAGAAAATATTGAACCTGAACACCTTAATCTGCTTCGCAATGTACTCGAAAACTCTATAACCCATTCGGTTTTCCAGGATGAAGAGACCAATAGCAAGGCCATTGCTTCAGCTATGGAAAGAATTTCACCCACTCGCGGAATGGTGCAACAGGGTGAAAAGATTATTTCCAAAGGTGAGCTGATTACTACCGAGAAGTTGAAGGTTCTTGAATCGTTTCGGGCAGAATACATCAGACAGCTAGGAAGTTCATCGACCAACTATCTTGTATTTTGGGGGCAGTTGCTACTGGTTTCTATTTCTATAGTAGTGCTAAGTCTTTTTCTTTGGGTTTTCCGGAAAGAAGTCTTTTACAATACCCGAAAATTGATTGTAATTCTTTTGTCAATCTTCCTGATGATACTCCTTACAAGCCAGGTGGTTAAGTACAATATTGAAATGCTTTACCTGATTCCGGTGTGCATTGTTCCTATTATTATCCGTAGTTTTTTCGACAACCGACTTGCCCTTTACGTGCACATTACCAGTATTATTCTCATTGGATTCCTTGTGCCCAAAAGTTTCGAGTTTGTTTTTCTGCAATTTATTGCGGGTATTATTGCCATATTATCAATGGCAGGTTTGCGCAGGCGCTCGCAGTTGTTTGCAACCGTTTCGCTGATTTTCCTAACATATGCCGCAGTATTTACCGGCCTTACCCTGGCACAAACAGGAACTTTCTCAGAAATAGAACCAGTTAATTATGTGTATTTTGCAGGCAGCGCATTGCTAACCTTATTCTCCTATCCATTGATTTATATTTTTGAAAGAACATCGGGTCTGCCAACAGATTTTTCACTTCTGGAACTTTCCGATACCAATTCTCCTTTATTGAGACAACTTAATATTGCAGCTCCAGGCACATTCCAGCATTCGCTGCAGGTGGCTAACCTTTCTGAAGAAGCAATCAATATAATCGGGGGAAATAGTCTTCTGGTCAGAACAGGAGCATTATACCACGACATTGGTAAGATGGAACAGCCACAGTATTTTATTGAAAATCAAAACTCCGAAATCAATCCACATGATGAACTAAGTTATGTTGAAAGTGCTGAAATCATTATCGGGCATGTTATACGTGGCATTGAAAAAGCCAGAAAACACAACATTCCTGAATATATTATTGATTTTATCCGAACCCATCACGGCACAACAACCACACGTTATTTTTACGCCATGGAGCAAAAGGACAATCCTGACATTGAAATTGACCGTGGTATCTTTACCTACAATGGCCCCATACCCTTCAGTAAAGAAACCGCCGTGCTAATGATGGCTGATTCTGTAGAGGCTGCATCGCGGAGTATGAAAAAACCCAATGAGGAGTCCATTGACAAACTGGTTGAAAACATTATCAATACCCAGATTGAAGAAAAACAGTTTGACAATGCCAATATTACCTTTAAGGATATCAATATTATCAAAAGAGTTTTCAAAAACCGGCTGATGCATATTTTTCATGTCAGAATAGCATACCCTGTAAGTAATTGATTTCTATGAAATGTTTCGGGGCTGATAATTCCAGTTCAGATTTGTACATCAAACTGTTTACCCAGTTATAGTATTTTGAAGATATTTAAGTGTATCAGGTCCGGTGTTAAATAACAGGTCAAGAATACTTAGGTTAGGCTGAAATCCATGCTTATCTGCAAAAACCTGATAATAAGTTTCAAAAAATATTTCTGTCCTACCTATTCTATCTTTTACTTTAGGACTAATGCAAAATCTCAAATCAATATATCCTGAAGAATCGTGAATAAACGAATCCGTAAATTCTGCAGATTTATGTATACCAAGATCATCGAGTATATTTAAAAGAACCTTTTGATTAAACTCATAAAGCATCGATGTTTGGGTATCCATTACAAGACCTTCCACCATATCCTTATAGTATATAAAATACGGCGCATTGCGATAAGCAGATTCAATGCTTCTCCAGTGATTTTTCTGCCAGGAGTTATGTGAGCTTATGACAATTTCAGATGTTTTGGTTTGATTACCGTAAGGCTTTTCAACAGGTATGGTAAGGTCCATCAGGCCATTGGCACTGAAAATTCTGCACCGATTACGCCAGGTTTGCTTGGGGTAGGTTTCATGGATATCAATGAAAACCTTTTCATACTTACAAAAGTTGACAAAGTATTCCAGTGATGGAAAACAGGCAGTGGAAAGCAATAACTTATTGTTTGAAGAAATATCCATTTATCTGTTTTCTGATTAACTATTCAGCGTTTTTAAAAATACGATTCCAGCGCATGCGTCCAATCAAACCCTCATTTTTATCAAAAGAAAGAAAAACTCCTGAAACCCTTCCAATAATATGACTTTCAGGTACCAGTCCCCAGGTGCGCGAATCTGAAGTGTTATGCCTGTTATCACCCATCACAAAATAATAATTCATACTGAAGATATATTCATTCGTCAGCCTTCCATTAATAAATACTGAATCATTACTTACACGAATCTTTTGTCTCTCATGATAAAGTATGGCCTCATAAAATAAATCAAGATTCACGGAATCCAGATAAACAGTCATTCCATTCCGGGGAATAACGATAGGGCCAAACTCATCAGCAGTCCAGAAATCAGCTTTTTTTCCAAAAGGATTATCGTAGGTGGTCAGGAGGTCTTCTTTGCTTTTTTGTACTCTTAATATATCTGGTAGCTTTAAAATGGAATCAGCCATATCAGGTGTAAGAGAAAATAAAAACCGGTTACGACCGCTCGTTTTTGATATTTCTTTTACACCATAATTTTTAAGAAAATCATCATTAATGACATCTCTGCGGGTATCTACCCAATAATTGAACTGAACACTTCCCGGATCGGTTTGTGGCTTTCCGTTGATATAAATTACCGAGTTGTTTATGCCAATGATATCACCAGGCAGGGCCACAACGCGTTTAACACGTGGAGCTCTTTTATCAATAGGTGTTTTATGAAAGGCAGGAGTATTGAAAAAAACTAAATCACTTTGTTGAATTTTTCTGTTGCCGGGTAATCGCAAATATGGCAGTTGTCTTACCGGAGGTAAGGCATCAGTCGATAAAAACAGATTTACCCAGTGCTGCGGTACAACCCTTAATGGAAGCCGCGTACCGTAATTGTATTTTTTTACAACAATTATATCTCCTGATAGCAAGCTGCCTTCCATGGTGCTTCCTGAAAGGCTTACCAGGTCAAAAACAAAAAACCTGAAAAGGATAATGGTAAGAACAGCAATTAAGGCTGCCTTCAACCACTCCTGCCAATGAGGTTTCAATAATTTTACCGGTTTTCTTTTTCTGCGGCGTTTAACTGGCATAATCTTTTATTAAGAGAACAAAAATATAAAATGGAACGTCCCGTTTGCCGATAATCTTCTAAATTATTTTGGCGAATTCAATTTCGTATCTTTGCTAAATTAATATAAGCTTAATGACTTGCTGCATGAAGATTCTAAATAACCAACAAATCCGGGATACGGATAAACATACCATCGAAAATGAGCCCATAGCATCCATTGACCTTATGGAAAGGGCGTCCAAAGCTTTTTTTGACCAGGTTAAGAAACGGCTGAAAAAGCAGGATAAGATCAGAATATTTTGCGGAATGGGGAATAATGGAGGAGATGGACTGGCTGTTGCACGTATGCTCATTAATTCAGGCTATGATGTAAGTGTCTGCAAAATTGTCCACTCAGAAAACTCATCTCCGGATTTTGCCATAAATGAAGAAAGATTATGGAAGTTAAAGAAAGTAGATTTTAAAGAGATTTCCTGTAAACAGGAACTTCCTGAAATTTCCGAAAAGGATATTATAATTGATGCCATATTTGGCAGCGGGTTGAGCCGCCCTTTGGAAGGCTTTCCTGCTGAAGTTGTAAAACACATCAACAAAAGCAATGCAAGGATTATTGCCATTGATCTTCCCAGCGGATTATTTGGAGAAGACAATACCGATAATATTCCGGAAAACATAATCAGAGCCGATTATACATTTACTTTTCAGCTACCTAAGTTATCGTTTATGTTTCCTGAGAATGATATATACCTTGGTCAGTGGCAGGTGCTCGATATCGGGCTCAACCAGGAGTTTATCAACCGTCAGGATACACCCTATCATTTTTTACTCAAGGAGGACCTGCTGCCTTTTTATAAATATCGTAAAAAATTTGACCACAAAGGAATCTTTGGTCATGCACTTCTAATTGCTGGCAGTTATGGAAAAAGCGGGGCTGCAGTTCTGGCAGGTAAAGCAGCATTAAAAACCGGAACTGGCTTGCTCACAACTCATGTACCATCAGCTAATTATACTATCCAGCAAACCAGTATTCCTGAAGGCATGGTTAGTATTGATGAGAATGAAAGAATCTTTACCGGAATTAAAAACCCCGATACATGGTCAGCCATCGGAATTGGCCCGGGATTAGACAAAGATTCCGTTACACAAAATGCGCTTAAGCTACTCATTCAAAATGTTTCGCACCCGATAGTTCTGGATGCCGATGCCCTGAATATACTGGCAGAAAACCCGACATGGCTGTCGTTTTTGCCTCCAGGCAGTATACTTACGCCTCATGTGGGTGAGTTTGAAAGGCTTGCGGGAAAATGTACAGCCGGTTGGGAAAGACTTGAAAAGGCAAGAGATTTTGCATTCCGTTTTCGCTGCTATGTGGTTTTAAAGGGAGCACACACCGCAGTGGTTACACCTGATAAGCAAGTTATATTTAATTCAACAGGAAACCCAGGTATGGCCACAGGAGGTTCGGGTGATGTGCTTACAGGAATGATACTGGGGTTCCTGGCCCAGGGTTATTCACCACAGTTTAGTTCTGTTGCTGCAGTATTTCTTCATGGACTTGCAGCCGATCTGGCAGTCAGAAGAAAACCGGCAGAAAGTTTGCTGGCCAGCGATATTATTAATTTCATTGAGCGTGCTATTCAGAAGGTCTATTACTGATCTGAAAAATAAAAGATATTACAGAATTAAAAGTCAGAAATTGCAGGTAAACATCAGATTGTATCATGAGTAAATACACAAAGTGGGTAATGGGAAGTTTGGGCTGGGCTCTGGGTGGTCCTATCGGCGGAATACTTGGTTTTATTATGGGAACCGCCTTTGAAAGTATGAATTCCGGCGAATTTGAATACCGCCCGCCCCGGCAACAAGGAACCCAACCCGGCGATTTCAGAATCAGTCTTCTCATACTTTCGGCTGCAGTAATGAAAGCTGACGGCAAGCAACTTAAATCGGAGCTCAATTATATTAAAAGTTTTTTTATCCAAAATTTTGGCGAGATTGCAACCCGCCATTACATGCAAGCCTTCCGGGATATTCTTAAACAGGATATTCCCTTGCAGGATGTTTGCATACAAATAAAAACTCATATGGATCTGCACAGCCGTTTGCAATTACTCCATTTCCTTTTTGGTATTGCTTTGTCGGATGGACATGCACATACCACAGAAATTAAAACGATTGAAAATATTTCAGACTGGCTGGGCATAAGTCAGTCTGATTTTCTTTCCATTAAAAACATGTTTGTAAAAGATACTGAAAGCGCCTGGAAAATACTTGAAATACCACCCGACTCATCAGAAGAAACAACAAAAAGAGCCTATCGCGCAATGGCGCTTAAATACCACCCTGACAGGGTAAGCCATCTGGGTGAAGAATTCCAGCAAGCTGCCAAAGAAAAATTTCAGGAGGTAAATGATGCCTACAATACCATTAAAAAAATAAAGGGGTATTCATGAGAGAAGAAGTTACATTATTGAAGAAAATCATGTTTCAATTATTGATAACAACAAAATAGAAGTATTGTCTCTGGCACCTTTTTCATAAACCGCTTCCATTATTTTTTTGATGTCCTTATCAGGTAGCATCTGCTCAAACTCTTTGTCTTTAAGCATATCTGTTAGACCATCACTGCAAATAATGAGTTTATCTCCTGCATTCAGAATGGATGTAATATCATGAAAATCAATAAAAGGAGTTTTTCCACCACCCACAGAATTGGCAATATAATTGGAAGGAATGGTAGGGTCATTGGTTAGCCAGGCAAGCGTGTGATCAGTAGTTAGTTGTTTTAATGCATAATTACGGAATAAATACAATCGGCTATCGCCGGCATGAAAAAGATAGAACTTTCCATAGTAATAATAGATACCGGTTAGTGTCGTCCCCATTCCTTCATAGGAAGGGTTCTCTCCGCTCATCTTCTTTAAATGCTCATGAATACTTCTTATCCATTTAAAGAATGCTATTTTAATTTCTTCGACTGAGAGACCAGCAGGTAGCTGCTCTGTAAAACGGTAAAGACCCTTAAGGACTTCTGCACTGGCTATTTCACCAGCACGGTGTCCCCCAATACCATCAGCAACTGCAAAAATGGCATGTGAACAGATGGCATCAAACTGTTTTTGCAGGTGATTGTCGGTAAATAATTCATCATCCAGAAGAATATGATCTTCATTGTTTGATCTTCGCAACCCCTTGTCACTAATACCTTCTGCATTTATGAACATGACGATATTCTTTTGTAGTCTTTCGCAATTCCAGATTAGAGAATGCCAGAGAGTTTCCTGAATTGTTCTCGAATATACAAATTTAATATACTCATCAATGTTAAATTTATGATAATTTTTAATTGAAGAATACCAAAATATTGTCGTAACTAAAAAAAAAATCTCACGCCAACTTAAAAATCACCTTTTCAGTATTTTTGTTATTTTTTTACACATACCCCCCTTTTTTTATACTATTTATCATTTTTTATTAACATTTTTCCATATAAACAATCTTTTTTTTATACATTTGCAACGTATTAATTAAAAATTCAACAAATATGAGTAACAGAAGATTTACTGCCGTTAAGGAAGCACTAAGTCATTTACCACTTGAGTCAAATGCTAGTCCGTCCAAAGTTTCAGAATACTATGGAATAAATGTTTTTAACAATCAGGCCATGCGTGAATATTTGCCTGATGACGTTTATAAAAGTATAAGTGAAAACATTGAAAAAGCAGAACGAATTGATAAAAGGGTTGCGGATCAGGTAGCATCTGCCATGCGCGCATGGGCCATCAGTAAAGGTGCCACTCACTATACACATTGGTTTTTACCATTAAATGGAGCAACAGCTGAGAAACACGATTCCTTCTTCAGCCCTTCATCTGATAATAGCAATATTGAGCAATTTGATGGAAGTAAACTGGTGCAGCAGGAACCTGATGCCAGTAGTTTGCCCAGCGGCGGATTGCGCAACACATTTGAAGCCCGCGGCTACTCTGCATGGGACCCATCATCTCCTGCATACATCATGGGAAATACACTTTGTATACCCACTATTTTTGTTGCATATACGGGCGAAGCACTGGATTTTAAAACACCACTGCTAAAAACCATCAGTGTTATAGATGAAATTGCCACAGATGTTTGCCAGCTTTTTGACCGGAGCATAACCCGCGTATACCCCACTCTTGGATGGGAACAGGAATATTTTCTCGTTGACGAAGCACTCTTCCATGCACGCCCCGACCTCGTCATGACAGGTCGTACTTTGCTGGGCCACGGCCCGGCCAAAGGTCAGCAATTGGAAGATCATTATTTTGGAGCTATTGCTCCAAGAGTTAAAGCCTTTATGACTGAATTTGAAGTTGAAGCATGGAAGTTGGGCATTCCGGTAAAAACCAGGCACAATGAAGTTGCTCCTAATCAGTTTGAGCTGGCACCTGTATATGAAGAAGCCAATATTGCCATTGACCACAATCAACTGGTAATGGTAGTAATGGAAAATACTGCACGCAAACATAAATTCCGCATACTCTATCATGAAAAACCTTTTGCCAGTGTAAACGGTAGTGGCAAGCACAACAACTGGTCATTGGCTACCAATACAGGTAAAAACCTTTTAAGCCCGGGCCACACGCCCAAAACCAACCTTCTGTTTCTTACCTTCTTTGTCAACTTCATAAAAGCTGTTTACAGGCATTCTGATTTGCTCCGTGCAGTCATTGCTTCAGCAGGCAACGATCATCGGTTAGGTGCCAATGAAGCACCACCTGCAATCATGTCGATATTCATAGGCTCTCAGCTTACTAAAGTTCTGGATGATCTTGAGAAAAAAGTGAAAGACCGCAAAATGACCCCAGATGAAAAAACGGAACTCAAACTTAATATCGGGAAAATACCCCATATCATTCTGGATAATACCGACAGAAACAGAACTTCACCCATCGCTTTTACAGGAAATAAATTTGAATTCCGCGCAGTGGGTTCGTCAGCCAATTGCGGACCGGCAATGATTGCGCTAAACAGCATACTTGCCGAACAGTTAAAGGAGTTTAAAGCCTCTCTGGAAAGTGCGATGGAGAAAGGAGAAGATAAGGATGAAGCTATCTTTAAAATCCTTAGAGACTACATTATTGAATCAAAACCAATCCTTTTTGAAGGTAACGGTTATAGTGAAGAATGGGTTATTGAAGCCGAAAAAAGAGGACTTTCAAATCGCAAGAATACACCTGAAGCCCTCTTAGCATATATTTCTGACAGCACCAAAAAGCTTTTTATCCAAAATAAAATATTTACCGAAAAAGAGCTGAAGGCGCGTTGGGAAATCAGACATGAAAATTATACCAAGGTTATTCAGATAGAATCAAGAGTACTCGCTGATCTGGCCGGAAATCACATCATTCCCACCGCTATAAGGTATCAGAATAATCTGGTTGAAAATGTCAAGGGACTTAAAGAGATATTATCTGTTGAACAGTTTGAAAAACAAGCAGAAGTACAAAAATATATCATTGGAAAAATCTCAGAGCATATCATAGAAATAAGACAAGATGTGCAAAAAATGATTGAAAAACGAAAGGAAGCAAATGCAATTGAAGAGGCAGACAAAATGGCGTTTTTCTATTGCAATGAGGTCAGGCCTTATCTCGATACGATCAGGTATCATGTTGACAAACTTGAACTGCTGGTTGACGATGAAATGTGGACACTGCCTAAATACCGTGAAATGCTTTTTATTAAATAAATCTCCTTTAACCATGTTTTGCCAAAAAAGAGGCTGTCTCAATAAAAGAGACAGTCTCTTTTTTTATTTTCCGGCTTTTAGATTTATTTAAAATTATAAACGAAACCGACACCAAACTGCTGTCTCATCTGGGTTGTAGGACCTACCCTTCCATCGCCTTTGTCAATTTTTA
>SKVR01000181.1 GCA_007129355.1 Bacteroidales bacterium
ATTTTTTATACTTTTGCAGCCGTGAGTC
Organism: Bacteroidales bacterium; assembly: GCA_007129355.1. GTDB lineage: Bacteria > Bacteroidota > Bacteroidia > Bacteroidales > UBA7960 > SKVR01. The sequence goes on from SKVR01000181.1 coordinate 29, forward strand.
TGGTACGACCAGCTCCTGCTGAACTCCCCCAGGACCGGAAGGTAGCAAGGGTAGGCGGTCGTAGCGGTGCGATATCAGGCTCACTTTTTTTATGCCTTTTCATTCGTGTCCAAATGTCTTGAAAAATTTCTTGCCGACCACAATAAGAAATAAAGAAACAGGTTCAAAATGAGATAAGCCATCTAACACATAGAATAAAATTGTGTTTGGTGGTTTTTTATTTTTAATTTCGTAAGGTATTATACTTATGGGTAAACTAAGCTTCCGACTAATTTAATCTTCCAACAAAGGGAAGTACTTTTTGTTAATATTTCAAGGAAAAATAAGCTAAAAATATTTACTATTAAAACAAATTCGAATGAATAAGTTCATTTTAACGGGTCTGCTCATTTTAGCAGCGGCCTTTGTATCTGGCAGTGAACGTGAAGACCGCATTGGTCGACTGATAGATGATAATCCTGAAAAAGAATTTCTAATATACAAATTTGAAATAAAGGAAAACATCATGGCTCCTGCTTTGCGCAGAACTCAGCGTGCCTTTGAAGACGCTGATACACTTGGAGCAGATGTAATTCTCATTCACATGAACACTTATGGCGGGCAGGTTGATATTGCCGATTCCATCCGTACCCGTATTCTTCAATCCAGGATTCCGGTAATGGTATTTATTGATAATAACGCTGCCTCTGCAGGGGCTTTGATTTCCATAGCTACCGACAGGATTTATATGCGTCCCGGGGCTAATATAGGTGCTGCTACAGTTGTTGATCAAACAGGTGAAGTAGTACCAGATAAGTTCCAGTCGTATATGCGATCTATGATGCGTTCAACTGCCGAGGCCAAGGGCAGAGATCAGGATATTGCCCAAGCCATGGTAGATCCTTCCATAGAAATTGAAGGAGTGATAGAAGCAGGTAAAGTGCTTACATTCACTGCATCTGAAGCTATGAGATGGGGGTTTGCTGAAGGTATGGCCGAAAACGTTACAGAAGTAGTTGAATTAGCTGGTTTTGAAAATTATCAGATTATTGAACAAACACTTACAATTATTGACCGCATTATTAATTTTCTCATTAGCCCTATTGTAAGCGGGCTACTGATCATGGTAATACTTGGAGGCATCTATTTTGAGCTTCAAACCCCGGGTGTAGGATTTCCCATTCTGGCAGCTTTTACTGCAGCATTATTCTATTTTGCTCCGTTGTATCTTGAAGGAATGGCATCACATTGGGAAATTATCCTTTTTGTTATGGGTCTGGCGCTGCTGGCTGTGGAAATATTTGCCATACCAGGTTTTGGTTTGGCGGGAGTACTGGGTATCGTATTCATCATTTCAGGTTTGGCATTTGCCATGGTGGGCAACCAGGGACCTGATTTTACAGGTGTTCCTTTGACTGAAGTAGGAAGGGCATTTTTGATTGTAATAATTGCATTCTTTTTATCTCTATCACTTTCAATGTATACGAGTGCAAAATTGCTTACATCTAAAGGAAGACTCGGCAATATTCTTGCCTTGAATACGGTACAGGATACTATGGCCGGCTACTCATCCATAAACGTTAAAATGAGAGATCTAATGGGTAAAACCGGAACAGCTTACACTATTCTCCGACCAAGTGGTAAAGTTGAAATTGAAGATGATGTTTATGATGCCACTGCTTTAACAGGATATATTGATAAAGGTGAACAAGTGAAAGTCGTTAAATACGAAACCTCACAGATTTTTGTCATTAAAGTATAATAATCATGAGAAAGGAACAAATATTACACGGAGATGCTCATCTGGAGGTTATTCAGGGTGATATTGTTCAACAACCCGATATGGATGCCATTGCCAACGCCGCTAATGCATTTTTGAGAATAGGTGGTGGTGTTGCCGGTGCTATTCATAAAGCCGCAGGCACTGAGCTGGAAAAAGAAGCCATAACAAAAGGTCCCATAAAACCTGGCGAAGCTATTATTACAAAGGCTTACAACCTGCCCAATAAGCATGTTATTCATGTTCTGGGTCCTGTGTATGACCGGGATGTGCCGCATGATAAACTGCTGGCCCGATGCTATACCAATGCCCTTAACCTATGCGAAGAATACAAATTAAAAAGCATTGCTTTTCCTGCCATTTCAACAGGGGTCTTTGGATATCCGGTTGAAGAAGCCTCCCAGGTTGCTTTGCAGGCCATTTATGATAAAATGCCTGAATTGAAAAGTGTTAAAACCATACGAATGGTTGTGTGGACAGACAGAGACTACCATGAACACGTAAATGCCTTGTTGAACCTAGAAAAAAGTTAAACTCACTAAACCTTCTTATAATGAATAATTTCAGGCAGGTTTCGCCATTGTATACTGACCTCTACCAGCTAACAATGGCTCAGGCTTATTTTAAAAACGGAATGCACCGGCAAAAAGCTTCTTTTGATTATTTTTTCAGAAAAATTCCCTTTAAAGGAGGGTATGTTGTATTTGCTGGCCTGTTTGACTTTTTGGAGCTTACTGAAAATCTTGTATTTACTGATCATGATCTGGAGTACCTTTCTGAGTCGGGTTTTGATAAAGATTTCGTGAATCATTTGAGGGAATTCAGATTCAGGGGTGATGTAATCTCTGTAAGAGAAGGAGACGTTGTTTTTCCATTTGAGCCTGTAATAAGGGTTGAGGGCAGTCTTTTAGAGATCCAGCTTATTGAAACTCTTCTTCTTAATGTGGTAAACTTTCAATCACTTATTGCAACCAAAGCAAGCAGAATGAGATTTGCTGCCGGAAATCATATTCTTAGTGATTTCGGTCTTCGCCGTGCCCAGTCATTTGGCGCCATGCAAGCATCAAGGGCTGCCATAATCGGTGGTTTTAACAGTACTTCCAATGTGCTGGCTGCCAAAAGATATAAAATACCTTTTGCCGGCACAATGGCTCACAGTTTTATTGAAAGTTTCGGAGATGAACTTGCGGCCTTCAGAGCTTATGCAAATGCTTTTCCGGATAACAGTATTTTTCTTGTTGATACTTATAACACTTTGTTCAAGGGCATACCCAATGCCATTAAAGTGGCAAAGGAAATGAAACAAGAAGACCACATGCTCAAAGGAATACGTCTTGACAGTGGCGACCTTGCCTATCTTTCTAAAAAAGCCAGAGAAATGCTTGATTATGATGGGTTTACTGATGTGAAAATTGTAGTTTCAAACCAACTTGATGAATACGTGATCAAAAGTTTGCTTGAACAAAAAGCTCCCATTGACATTTTTGGTGTAGGCACCAGCCTTATTACCGGCAAACCCGAAGCCGCACTTGATGGTGTTTACAAACTGGCACATGTGAATGGCAGAAATGTTCTGAAAATTTCGGATAATCTGCAAAAAACCACTTTGCCTGGCAAAAAGAAAATACTGAGATATTATGACCGGGAAGGAATGTTTTACGCCGATGCAGTGGTCATGATTGATGAAATGGACATTAACAGGATGGTCAATCCTTTTGAGAAGCACAAATCCATGAGCCTGGAAGGTTTCAAGTGTGAGGAATTGCTTTATACTGCCATGAAAGATGGCAAAATGACCAATCAGCCTGAAAACCCTCAGAAGATTAATGAACGTCTGAAAATACGTTTGAATCTTCTGCCACCTGAGCACCAGAGATTTGATTTTCCGCATATTTACAAAGTGGGGATCAGCGAAAAAGTAATGAAAACGCGTGACGAACTTCTCCATAAGTATAGTTAGGAAGTTATTTGTGAAATAAAAAGATAATGGTTATGAATGCTTTGCTTTTAATAGATGTACAATATGATTTTCTGCCAGGAGGGGCACTTGCTGTAACCGATGGTGATCAGATTATACCGGTTCTGAACCATATTCAGAAACATTTTGACCTTGTTGCAGCCACACAGGACTGGCACCCGAAGGATCATGGCAGTTTTGCTTCCAATCATGAAGGCAAAAATCCCTTTGACACCATCATACTTGGTGGTCTGGATCAGATCCTCTGGCCAGACCATTGCGTGCAGGGAGAAAAGGGTTCCGAATTCTCATCTCAATTAAATATGCAAGCCGTTGAAGCTATTTTCCGCAAAGGAACCGACCGTGGTATTGACTCTTACAGCGGTTTCTTTGATAACGGAAAAAAAAAAATCGACAGGTTTGGGCGATTATATCAGGGGAAGAGGAGTGAAACGTGTTTTTGTGGGCGGCCTGGCTGCCGATTTTTGTGTTGGATTTACAGTACTCGATGCACTGGGATTGGGATTCCAAACTACCCTCATTGATGATGCCACAAGACCCATTGACAATGAAGGATGGGAAAAGATGAAGCAATCTGTAACAGAAAAGGGTGGAAAAATCATCCATTCATCTGAAATCAAATTTTGAATTTTTTATTCGTTTCTAACTTCTTTCATTTTTATAAACCTCCCGCAAAAACTGATTGAATGCGCATCAGAAACCTGACAGTCTCCAATTCAAGATTAACCGAAGGTAATTACTATACTTTCAAAATTTTGAAAAGTATGGAGTTTGGCAATGATTCATTTTTTGTTATGCAGGATCCGCTGGGTTATAAAATTCTAATGCCCGCACATTTTTATCCTCATTATGGTTTTGAACCCGGACAAACCATTGATTGCAGGGTTGACAAGATCAATTGCGATGGCCGAATGTTTCTGGAACCGTTACACCCGCATTACAGAGAAGGACATGTTTATGAATTTGATGTGTTGAATTCAGGTGTACGCATCAATATACTTGATGAGCAAGAGTTTTTCATTACAGTAAAAGATGTGTGCAGACTTAAATGGCCTGTTAAAGTGTATTCTGAAAAGTTTGTTAAAGAAAACTCTTCAAAAATCAGTTGCAGGCTCGAACGAATTAAAAAAGGCAAACTTTTTCTCACGCTTGAAAGCGACAAACCCATACATGTCGGGCTTATTACAGGAAGGACTTACATCTTCACTATTGTGGGTGAACGCATTAACCCGGTTGATAAGCTAAGTTACTATGTTCTTAAGGATGAAAACGGAAACAAGCACCTTCTGAAAAAGAAGTATTATGTCCATTATGGCCTAAAAATGGGAATGACCATAAATTGCAGTGTTGATAAGTTTACCAGCGAAGGTTTCTTTTTTTTGGAACCGGAAAACCCCTGGTATAAAAAGGGTGAAATTTATGAATATAAAATTCTTGAAATTCATAAACTTCACTTTTCTGATGGGAATATACAGGATGTACTGGTGGTTGATGATCCTTACAGTGAGCCAGTTAAACTTTTTATTGAACCCGGGCAGGTAGATATTCTGAAAGAACAGGAAACAGTTAAATGCAAGGTTGACAGGATACGAAAAAGCCGCCTTGAACTTGTTATTATCTGAAGATTACCTCATCAACCACATTGGCGCCGGCCTCCTTATTGATCATCTGAGCAATTTTGGATTTTGCCATAGAAAGCTCTTCGCGCAATGGTGCCGAACGTAAATAAACCGTAAGAATTCTTTTTCTGTATACCAGCCTTTCTGTGAGCTTTTGAATGTCACTGCCCATAACACTCCCCCAGGAAGCATTGATCCTGACTTCTGTGATCTTTTCTTCCATATTCGACTGTTTCAGCCATTGCCTGATGACATCACCAAGGCTTTGCTCATTGGTTTTTCGCATGATTCAGCTTTCAGATTAAGAGACTCTATGATTTCTAATTAATGAAGATTCAGGACTAGGTTTTAAGTTAAGAGTTTTCGATCATCCCAGATTTCTTATTGTTTTTATCCGGCCGTTCTCAATATCAAAGATACGGGAACTTGTATCCAGTTTTTCAAGGATGACTTCAAGCCTTTCGGTATGGGTATCGGTAATGAATATCTGGCCAAAATCCTTTTCACTCACCATCTGAATGAGCAGCTCCACCCGCCGGGGATCCAGTTTATCAAAAATATCATCAAACAACAGTATGGGATTATACCCTTTTATCTGCTTTGTAAACTGAAACTGTGCCAGCTTAAGGGCGATAACGTATGATTTCTGCTGTCCCTGGCTGCCAAATTTTTTCAATGGCTGTCCGTTCAGCAAAAAAGCCAGATTATCCTTGTGTATTCCTGCTGTGGTGTGCTGAACCATCCTGTCTTTGTTTCTGGCTTCCAGCAGTAACTGACCCAGATTTGCTTCAGTTAGCTGCGATTCATATTCTATGTCAATACTTTCAACCTTACCTGTAAGCTTATCATGATTTTCCTGGAAAACAGGTTTAAATCGCTCAAAAAAACTGGTTCTTTCTTCAAAAATGTAAGTTCCGTTGATTTTGAGTTGCTCATCCCAAATTTCAAGACTCGCTTCATCGAAGTAACGCTTTTCTGCAAAGATTTTAAGAAGTGTATTGCGCTGCATAAGTGCTTTGTTGTAATCCAGAAGTTTTTGCAGATATTCCTTGTTATACTGAGAAATTACACCGTCAACAAATTTTCGTCTTTCGTCGCTTCCGCCGGTTATAAGATGCACATCACCGGGGTAGATCAACACCAGGGGATAGGTACCGATATGATCGGCCAGTCTTTCATACTCCTTTTTGTTCCTTTTAAAAACTTTTTTGTGCCCCCTTTTTACACCACAATAAAGTTCATCTTTGCTGCCGTTTACTTTGTATTTTCCTTGTATCACAAAAAAATCTTCATCAAAAAGAATATTTTGGATATCAGACGGGTTGCTGAAGCTTTTGCAGAATGAAAGATAATAAATTGCATCCAACAAGTTGGTTTTACCGGTTCCGTTGTTGCCGGCAAAGCAATTTATGCGGGGCAGGAAGTCAAGTGAAGCTACGCTGTAGTTTTTAAAGTTCAGCAACGATAAGGATAGAATATGCATAATAAAAAGTTGGAAAGCAAAGTTACAAAATTAGATTTACTGCAATAACGCAAGAATTAGTCTGGGGTCTTTAAATGCGAAAAGATTTAATAAAACTTTAATCAATTAATTTCTTAAGGCCTGAAGTTTTTCCTAAATTTGTTATCAATTGACTGAATGATCTAAAACGCTTTAGAAATCAAAAAATACATTTACTAACCAAAAAGAAAAAATTATGAAAAGATTTACTTTATTAAGCTTATTATTTTTTGTTGGAATTTCTATTATGGCAATTCAAGGATTTGCCGGAAACAACAAATCAACCAAAAATGCAGTTGAAGTGGCCAACCTTGGCGAACTGCGGGCTCAGGAAATGGGCGAAACTGTTTATCTGGTAACTGGTGAAGTTGTTATCACACACATACATGGTCAAAGAAATCAAAAGTATATCCAGGACGATACCGGTGCCATAGTAATTGATGACCCTGATGGTATCATAACTACAGAATATAATCTGTATGACGGTATTACAGGCGTTTCAGGTACATTAAGTGCCTTTCAGAACCTATTACAGTTTAGACCTGCTGAAGACCCCGGTGAAGCTACATCAGCTGACAATATTATAGAACCCCTGGTTATTACACTTAACGATATTCAACCTGAACACCAGGCAATGTTAATCAGGGTTAACGAAGTTGAATTTGTGGGTGATTATACAACGTTCAATCCCAGTACAAACTATAACATAGAAGATCCCAGCGGAACAGGTATTTTGCGTACACCCAGCCAGAGTGCAGGTCTTGATTACTTTGGTACCGACGTTCCCGAAGGAGCCAATGATATGGTTGCACTGGTTTCTCAATATGCAGGTGATATGCAGATTTTTCCCAGGTCACTTGAAGATATCTACCTTGACGGAGTTCCTATATTTGATGTAACATTTTCTGTTATTGACGAAGAAGATGTTGCTATTACAGATGCTGTAATAACATTTGACGGTACAACTTACGATGCAGGAGAATACTTTTTTGCAGACGTATTTTCAGGAATCTACAATTATACAGTTGAAAAAACCGGCTATTTTACTCGTACCAGGCAGGTAACGATTTCAGGTGAAGATATTACTGTAATTGTTGTACTTGTTGCCGAAAGTCCTGATATGGTTGATGTTTTCCCATGGGATGAAGATTTTGAAGGTGAAGAATTTCCTCCGTTAACATGGAGTCATTATGCCTATGGCCCAGGTGGCTGGGCGTCAACTCCAAATGCTAATTCGGGTCAAAAGGCAGCTCTTCATGATTTCGATGCCGGTGAAGTAGACTCATGGCTCGTTTCTCCTCAAATTCAACTTCCTGAAGAAGAAAGCATGCTATTCAAATTTTTCCAGAGAAACGCCTTTATGAACAGATATGATTACAGTGGAGTAAAAATTTCAACAGGTAGCGGTAACCCCCAGCAAAATGAATTTGTTGAAGTATTTGAATCATCTTCTCCAATTGCAAATTACTCAGAGCGAATTATTAACCTTAGCGACTATGCTGGAAAGGTTATATATATTGCTTTTGTTTACCAGGGTGATAATGCACATCAATGGTTTATTGATGATATATCGGTTGAAGAGGCACCGGAAGCCATTGAAGTAGACAATATTGCAGCACTTTATGATGCCGAGGTAGGTGACCTTATTTATCAGGTGACCGGTGAAGTAATTATTACCCACCAGCAACAGGCTTACCGCGGTCAGATGTATATCCAGGATGAATCGGCAGCTCTCATGATTGATGACGTTGCCGGCATTATCACCACAGAATACAACAACTATGACGGACTTACCAATATTAAAGGTACATTATCTGTTTTCCAGAATATGCTTCAGTTTATTCCCACTGAAGATTTCGGAACACCCAACTCTACAGACAACACTGTTGAGCCCATGGTGGTTACGTTAGATGAACTTAACGAAGATATGCAGGGTATGCTGGTATTGGTAAGAAATGTTTCATTTGATTTTGATCATCCCGGTTTCAATTCTCCTGAGGACCCTAACTTTGCGCACAACCGGACGTACATTATTTATAATAACACGGATACAGCAGTAATAAGAACGCCAAATTATGAAGACCTCCTTGACTATTACGGAGAACCCATACCCACCGAGCCAA
>SKVR01000194.1 GCA_007129355.1 Bacteroidales bacterium
GCCGCACGGCTAACATCAAACTGGGCGAACTTTATGAAAAATTCCAGGACCGGGGTTTTGAGATTTACGGCGTTTCCCTTGACCGAACAAGAGATCAGTGGCTTAATGCCATTGAAAAAGATAACATTACCTGGCAACAAGTAAGTGATCTGAGGTTTATGAATTCGCCGGTAGTAAACCTTTATAATTTTTCTGAAATACCACATACAGTTCTGATAGACAGGGAAGGTATAATTATTGCGAGAAACTTTTCTGTTGATGAGTTAGAAGATCTGTTGCTAAAAAATCTTTAACAATTGCAATCAAAACGTAATTAAAAGAAATACCGGAGAATGATCCATATCATTTCTCCGGCATTTTTTTCTTCAGCACTATTACCATAGGTTCACTACAGAAAAAGCTTTCTTTTCAATTTTTGAATAATGATCTTTAGGATGGTCCCATGAAACTCTGTTTGCTTTTTCATTCATCCACGCCATTTTTTTCTTTTTAATATCAAAAATCCTTACCCCATTATAATCCATTATTGATGGATGATAAATATGCGCTGTCACCAGCGGTTTTGATGGTGATGGATTCTGAATATGATGAATACCATTCAATGGCTCAAAGATCACTTCGCCTTTTCTGTAGTTTTTGGGTGGATGACAGGAAAGCTGATTTTTCTCCTCTTCAAAAACAAATGATGTTTCGGTAAGAAGTCCTTTCAAAACTGCTATATAGCCCCAGTAATTATTATGCTGATGCACGGGAAGCTGATGTTGAGGAGGCCAGATATTTAAAAATACCCGCAAAGGTGATTCCATGATGTAAATCCGTGAATATTCTTCGCAACCTTTGCCTCCAAGAAATGACATATAATCCACATGAGCAAAATCAATGGTATTGAGCGTTATTTTAAGAATATTGGGTTCAATCTTTTCGGGATCCAGTTTTTCAAGTTTTTCAAGTACTCTTTTCATAGCTTATTGTTTTTATTCATTTTCCTGACTGATTATATTTATTTCTCTCTTCTGATAATCAAACCCTTGCAGATATAAGAATTTATCTTGTTTCTGCTATTTTCCGGGGCTTTAAAGATAACAAAATTTGAGAAGCCCGCAATCATCATGTCCATACCAGCCCAATAATGGTTTCTGGTATAACGAGTATTTATATCTTTGCAAAAAAAACTTTGAAAAAACCACATCGTATATATTTTATTTCTGACGCTCACCTTGGAGTTCCAACCCATGATTCAAGTCTTCAACGTGAAAAGCTTATGGTGCAATGGCTTGATAAAGTTAAGAAAGATGCCACCGAGATCTATCTTCTTGGTGATATTTTCGATTTCTGGTTCGAATACAAAACAGTAGTACCCAAAGGCTACGTTCGGTTGCTCGGGAAAATAGCAGAAATTACTGATTCAGGCATACCGGTTTATTATTTTACGGGTAATCATGATATGTGGATTTTCAATTATTTTGAGCAGGAACTCGGCGTTGTTATGTTCCGTGAACATCAGGAGAGAGAAATCAACGGTAAACTATTTTTTATTGCCCATGGCGACGGTCTCGGGCCAGCCGATCATGGCTATAAATTCCTGAAAAAAGTATTCTCAAATCGTGTTTGCCAGAAATTATTTTCGTGGTTACACCCGGGATTTGGAACCGGACTGGCACTTTATTTTTCCAGGAAGAGCAGGATGGCTAATGGGGCAAAAGATGAGATCTTCCTGGGAGAAGAGAAAGAACGACTTATCAGGTTCTGCCACGATATGGTGAAGATTAAGCCCTATAATTTTTTTATTTTTGGCCACAGACATCTTCCGCTTGATATTGAAATTGGTCCTGAAACCAGGTATATCAATACTGGCGATTGGGTAAATACGTTTTCATATGCTGTATTTGATGGTGAAAATCTCGGACTAAAATATTTCTCTCCGAAAAGTTAAAACCATTTTCACACATATCACCAGATGTTATATTATCTTTTTTTTTCCACAAAATGAATCTTTTTGTAGATTATAGCGTATAGTTATGTAACTTTACATGCATAAATCAGGATATTTTTATGAATCGTCAATGTTCCAAGATCGGTAAATGCAATCTTTTCAGTGGGGAGCTTGAAATACCGGAAGACTCTAGAATCAGATATAAATATTTTTACTGCCTGGGTGAGGAAACTTGCTGGAGTAGTTGTAAACGTTTTATAGTGAAAGATGAAATCGGTTTTTGTCCGGATTTTGTAATGCCCAATTCACTGTTATCTTCAGAACAGATCATGAGCCGGATCAGGTGGGCCAAAGTAGGAAACTGAGTGATTAAATTACCTCTGCTACTACAAAGGTACTGCCGCCCACAAATACAAGATCATCCTCTGATGCCATGCATTTTGCCTGGTTAAGGGCATCTTTAACACTCTCAAATCTTCTGCCCTTTAGCCTAAGTTTACCAGCTTCTTTTTCCAGATCATCAACAGAAAGCCCCCTTGGTACATCAGGTTTACAAAAATAATAGGTAGTATTTTCAGAAGGCAATAAGGAAAGTATACCTGAAATATCCTTGTCATTCATCATTCCCAGCACAAAATGCAGATTTTTGTGGGGCGTTAAATTAATGTTTTCCAGAACAGATCTTATGCCATCAACATTATGACCGGTATCGCAAATTACAAGTGGTTTTTCTGAAAGAGTCTGCCAGCGCCCTGCCATACTTGTATTTTTAATTACATTTTTCAATCCTCTTTTCAGTGCATCTTCAGAAACAAAGAATCTTCCTGCCAGATTAACACCATATATGGTCTGAGCAACAGTACAAATATTTTCCAATTGATAAGTACCGGTAAGCGGACACTGAAATTCAACTAACCCCATACTTCCATTTATTGAACCTTCCATTAAACTTTCTCCGTCAACAAAAGTGAAACCTGTTAGCTCAACTCTGATATTCTGATCTGCAAAAAAGATCTCCGAACCGGTTTCTCCAGCTTTTATTTTTAAAATCTGCATGACTTCTTTTCTGCTTTTTCCAGCTACAACGGGTATTCCTGTCTTAATTATACCTGCTTTTTCACCGGCGATTTCTTCTATGGTATTTCCCAGCAGATTCACATGATCAAGCCCCACATTGGTAATTACAGAAAGCTCCGGAGTAATGATATTGGTTGAATCGAGCCGGCCACCCAAACCGGTTTCAATAATCGCAATATCCACTTTTTGCTCTGCAAACCAGGCAAAAGTCATGGCAATGGTCATTTCAAAGAAGGAAGGCTTGATGGTCTCAAAAAAGTCCATGTGTTCCTGCACAAATTCAGATACATAACTTTCAGGCATCATTTCGCCATTTACCCTGAAGCGTTCTCTGAAATCTTTCAGATGGGGCGAAGTACACAATCCGGTTTTATAACCGGCTTCCTGGAATACAGATGCCAGCATATGTGCCACTGACCCTTTACCATTGGTTCCTGCAATGTGTATACTTCTGAATTTCTTTTCCGGATTCCCTAAGTGGTTTGCAAGAGCCCACGTATTATCAAGATTGGCTTTATATGCCGCGGGCCCAATGCGATGAAACATGGGCAATTGAGAAAAAAGGAAGTCAAGGGTTTGCTGATAATTCATCAGTTAAGCCTGATAAAATTATAGGTGATGGTACCGGTTTGCTCATGGGGTGCATCGTTCTTAACATCAAACCTGGCTCTTCGCGCTGCATTTTCTGCTGCTTGCCAAAGTACCCTGTCAGATGTAGTAGTTCCTCGTGCACCGGCAGTTACACGGGTAACTTCACCATTGCGGTTAACGGTAATGGAAACCACTACCCTGCCCTGCGACTGGGTAGTATAATCGGGAAGTGGTAAAAAATTGGATCTTCTTCCGGTAAGGCTGTAATCTACTCCACTTCCCTGGCCACCGCCTTCATAAGATGTGCCGTCGGTAGTACCATCGGGCCTGCCCTGGTTTCCGGCCTGGGCAGTTTCACCCTGGGTCTGGGTTTCGGTTGTTCGCCTGTCACGTCCCGGGAAAAGGGCTCTGGGATCAACCTGAGGTTCAGGTTCAGGTTCAGGCTGTTGCTGAGTGGTTTCCTGCTGCGGCGTCGGAGGTTCTCTTACGGGTTCCTGCTGCCTGGGTCTGTCAGGAGTAGGCCTTGGTGCTTCAGGAATAGCTATGCTCTCTTCGGTACTTTGGGTGGCCACATCTTCAGCTTCGGGAGCCGCCTGTGTAGGTTGAGGCTGTGGTGGTGGCGGTGAAGCCGATAATGGCTGACGATCTCCACTGCCTACCTCTGTATATCCCAGGTTTACCAGAACACCTTCTTCCTCTGGCAACGGCAATGGTGTGGATAATCCAAAAAAGATAAATACCAGTAACAGGACAGCGTGAAAGATCACGGTGCCCATTATGGCTTTTTTATCATATTTCTTTTTGGTTTCTTCCATCTTATCGTTGTGGCTGTGTTGCCAGAATCACTTTATGTTTGGTTTGATACATACCATTGATGTTATTTACAACATCTATTACGCTTACAATGTATTGCACTGCCACAGTCTGGTCTGAGCGGAGCACCACCGAGCCTTCTGTCTGATTTCCCAGGGCTGTAATCAGTCCTGTTTGCAATGCATCAAGATCAACCGGTGTTTCTTCAAGGTAAATATGGTTATCGGCATTTATATAAACAGTAACCGTTTGCCTTGCCATGGTGCGGCTGTCGCTGGTAGGCAAAAGCAGCTTAATGGCATTGGGAGCAACCAATGTAGATGTAAGCATAAAAAATATAAGCAAAAGGAAAACCAGGTCCGACATGGAAGCCATGTTGAACTCTGCTCTTCTTGGGTTTCTTAGTTTAATAGCCATAGCGTTAAAAAATTAAGCTGCCGGTTCGTGCAAAAGGTCCATAAACTCTGTGGCCCTTGCTTCGAGCATAAAAACAACTTTTTCTATGCGCGACACCAGAATATTGTAGCAAATGTAACCGATGATACCTACTGTTAGTCCGGTAATGGTTGTTATCATGGCTTCGTAGATACCTCCGGCAAGCAAAGATATATCAACGTTGTTTCCAGCCATGGCCATGTTATAAAATGCCCTCACCATTCCTATTACCGTACCAAGGAAGCCCAGCATAGGTGCAGCACCGGCAACGGTTGAAAGGAATGCGATATTTTTTTCCAGTTTGGAAACCTCAAGCTTACCCACATTTTCAATGGCAGCATTGATATCGTTAAGAGGCCGGCCTATGCGAGTAATACCTTTGGAAATCATCCGCGAAAGCGGTGTGTTATTATTGCGGCAAAGGGATTTGGCACTATCTATACGTCCGTCATGAATAAAATCACGTATATTGTTCATGAAGTTGTATTCTTCTTTCGATGCCTTGCTGATAGCAAGATACCTTTCAATGAAGATATAAATGGCAATAATGGAGAGAATCAACAGGGGAATCATTACAATTCCGCCTTTAAAAGCTAGTGAAAAGAAGCTGAGAGTTTCTTCCGTGGGGCCTTGAGTGGCCAGGGTGTCGGCAACCTGCCCACCCAACTGAACCTGTAATAGCAACGAATTTATCATGAATTTTTTAACTTAAATTTTCCTGTTTTAGGTTTCGCTTAAATAACTGTGAAAAAGGTATTTTATTTTGTTGATGCAAAATTAATAATTGTTTTGTGAACAAGACTATTAATCAGCAGAATATCACTCAGGCTTAAGATTTTTTTCAATATAAACACTGGTAGATGGGTAGGCAAATTCTGCACCGTGTTTCTTAACAATCTCAATGATTTTATAAAGGATCTCCTGTTTCACATCAAGGTATGTGGTCCAGTCCATGGTATCAACAAAGAACAATACCATGATATCGAGGCTGCTGGGTCCGAAATCATGAAATCTTATTTTGCTCTCATGATTGGTATTGGGGTGATTATCAATATAATTCTGAATATCGGCAACGATACCTTTCAGCTGATCGGATGTGGTGGAATAGGTAACACCTACTGTAAAGTTGGAACGACGGAAAGTACGAAGTGTGAGATTATCCAGCTCCGAATCAACCATTTTTTTATTGGGAAGTGTAACAAAACTTTTTTCAAGCGTTCTGAGGCGGGTACTGCGAAAACCCACTCTTTCAACAACACCGGTAATTCCTGCTACCCGCACCATATCGCCTACAACAAAGGGTTTATCGAGAAAGATCGTAAATGAGCCAAAAAGGTTTTCAAGGGTTTCCTTTCCGGCAAGAGCAATGGCAAGACCACCGATACCCAGACCAGCAACCAGTGTTCCCACATTCACATTCAATATAGAACCTAAAATGATAAGAACCCAGAAAATAACCACAATGATTTTGATGAAATCAACAAAAAAGGAGACAATCTGCCCGGAATATTTACTATCCATATTATCTGCCCTGCGAAGCATGATAAGCAAAAGAAAATCAGCAAGACGAAGAAATATCCAGATAAAGGAAGAATATAGCAAAATCTGAAAACCTTTATCAAGGAACATCAAAATGCCAAACTGATCTTTGGGAGCCATACCCCATTCTTGAGGAAAACTAAGATGGGAAAATGCAATAAATACGACAATAAGCATGATTGTAAAACCCACAGGTTTATGCATAAGCTCTACAAACTTATCGCTTTGAATATCATGCGAATAACGCTTCAGAAGTTTAAACAGCAATCGGTTAGAAGATCTTGAAACAAAGCGCTTAAACAATAAACCGGCAAGTAAAATGAGTAAAAACCATGCATAACTCAGCAAAGAATTACCTAAAAACTCCTGAGTTAAAAACTGATTAATCTCTTCCATTTCTAATAGGATGATAAGGTTTAAAAAAATCAATTAACTGTTGGCAACAATCCTTTAAATGAAACATCAAAATTAGGATAATTAGTTTATTGGTTTGCACATGATGGGCAGAAAGATTAATAAAAATTTAATGTATTGAATTATATGTTTACCAAAAACAAATCCATCAGAAATGCTTATCTTTGCAGACTAATTTATTAAACTTAAAATTATTAATTAATATGGGACAAATTAAAGTTGCCATTAATGGCTTTGGAAGAATTGGAAGATTAACCCTTAGAGCTTCATTGAACAGAAGCGACATGGAAATTGTAGCAGTTAACGACCTTACTGATAGCAAAACCCTTGCTCATCTGTTAAAATACGACTCTGTACATGGAAAATTCCCAGGTACTGTTGATGTGGATGGTGAAGACCTGGTTGTAAATGGGAAAAAAATTAAAGTTTATTCCGAAAGAGATCCGGCCAATATTCCCTGGAAAGAACATGGAATTGATGTTGTTGTTGAATCAACCGGAGTATTCCGTTCACGCGATAAGATCAGTCTTCACCTTGAAGCAGGAGCGAAAAAAGTTGTTCTTTGCGTTCCTTCAAAAAAAGCTGATGATGTTGATGCAACCGTAGTTTTGGGTGTAAACGACCATGATATCAAACCCGAGCACAAAATTTACTCAAATGCATCCTGTACAACCAACTGCCTTGCTCCTTTTGCCAAGGTATTGCATGATAAATTTGGCATCGTGCGTGGCTTGATGAATACTATTCACTCTTACACCAACGACCAAATCATTCTTGATGCTCCTCACGATGACCTGCGCCGTGCACGTGCTGCAGCCATGAGCATTATACCAACTACTACAGGTGCTGCAAAAGCAGTAGGCCTTGTAATTCCCGATTTAAAAGGAAAACTCGATGGTTTCGCAATGCGTGTTCCTACTCCCGATGGTTCGGTTGTGGATCTTACCGCTGAACTTGCAAAAGAAGTTACCAAAGAAGAGATCAATGCTGCAATGAAAGAAGCTGCTGAAGGCTCTATGAAAGGTATTCTTGAATACTGCACTGATCCAATCGTTTCTGCCGATGTTATTGGCAATACACATTCATCTGTGTTTGACTCACTGATGACTCAGGTTATGGATGGAAAATTCATTAAAGTACTTTCATGGTATGATAATGAGTACGGATATGCCAGCAGAGTTGTTGGCCTGATTGCCAAAATCGGATAATAATCTGAGTAAGATATCTTAATAAAAAAGCCGGCAATTTTGCGCCGGCTTTTTTATTTTATTATACTTTTCAGGAAAGCAAATTCATTAAACTCTGATAATCCAGATAATAAAGCAATCTTATGGAAAAACTATTGACCTGCGGCTGCTCAAGAGTATTTCTGAGATTATCGGCATAACTGCGGGTTATGCGGGCAATATTGCTGTCAATATTGTTTTTCCATGCAAATGTCAACTGGCTGCCCGGTGCAAAATGCCATGCAAGCAGCATATCAACGGTAAAAGCATTGTAGTTGATATTATTTACATCCAGATCATTGGGATCATAACTGTCGCTTAAAACAAGCCGGTTATAGGTATATTGCCATATACCGCCTACTTTTCCGGCGGTAATATCATACTTATATCCAATAATATCATTATTCCCTGAAAAATATTGTTGACTTAGAGCAGCTTTACCAAACAGCTCCGTTCCTTCTGTAAAAAATTGCCGGTTTTCATCATATTTTACTTCGTAGGGAGTAAGGTTCAGGACCCTGGCATCCGACTGTACCTGACCGAAATCGGGTATCAGAGTCATATCCATTGTAAAACTGTTGCTTATGCCATACTTAAGGTCCATACCGCCCACAAATGTATTGGCCCACTGATCGCCCCCTCCGTTTTTTCAAGATAAGATGAAACATAAGGATAAAGCGCAAGTCGTAAAGGTGGTATAATCCCTTCAATTCCTTTCAATTGCCCTAAAAATGCCAGTGGGTCTCCAATGCGGCGGTTTACAAAATTCCAGCTTGATTACTCGCGTGTGCGGCGTATTTCGCGCCAGAAATTGATGCCCCATTTCTGCACGTCATTGCGTGGGAAACGAAGGGCAGATTAAAGGATTTTCACTTCCACTATCCAACCTTCTTCATCGATACCAACATCACTGAGCCACACAGCATCCCAGTTTACATCGCCCCGTGAGCCCCCTGCCCCTGAAATATTGATATCGGTCTGAACACCAGAGGCCGAAACCTGGAATCTGAATCCATTGATACCATCATCAAAAGGATTGATATCAATCCAGAAAAGGTCGGCATTCAGGTTGTTGCCCGAGTCACGAAGTCCAAGCTCGGTAAGAATTTTATCCGGTTCGGGGTCAATCATCCTGGCAGCGATATATAAGGCATCATCGTCATACAATACCCGCACATAGGTTTCAAAACTGGCCGGACGGTCATTATGGGGCTCATACTGTTGAAAACCGGTTGCAACGGGAGCCCGTTGCCATTCAGGATCATCCAGTTTACCATTGATAACAGGCGGATTTTCCGTTCTTACAGCCTGTAACTCCTGCCTGTCATTCTGCCCGAATGCAACCAGGGAAATAAAACCGGAAAATACCAGGAAAAACAGTTGAATAAAAAACCCCTACATTTATAGAATGCTTTTTTTTTGTGGGCAAAGATAGAAAAAGGAAAATATGAAAACAGATGGAAATATTTAATCCTTGTTAAAAAAATCAGCATTTACTGTTTAATGCTTTCATTAATCATTAGATTTGTATAAATCAAATCCTAAACTACTCCATTATGAGTTATTCAGCCGACCCCCAACGATACGAAACCATGAAATATAACCGCACAGGACGCAGCGGACTTTTACTACCTGCCATTTCACTGGGTTTATGGCATAATTTCGGAGATGTAGATGTTTTTAACAACGGCCGTAAGATTATTCACCGGGCTTTTGATGCCGGCATCACACATTTCGACCTGGCTAACAATTACGGCCCATCTCCGGGCAGTGCTGAAGAGAACTTCGGCAAGATGCTTTCTTCTGATCTGAAATCATACCGAGATGAACTGATTATATCCACCAAAGCGGGTTATTATATGTGGCCCGGGCCCTACGGAGATTTTGGCTCAAGAAAATATCTGATCAGCAGTCTGGACCAAAGCTTAAAGCGCATGGGCCTGGATTATGTAGATATTTATTATTCCCACCGTCCTGATCCCCACACTCCTATGGAAGAAACCATGATGGCACTTGATCAGGTGGTTCGGCAAGGTAAAGCGCTTTATGTGGGAATATCATCCTACTCACCTGAGCAAACCAGTCAGGCTGCAGATATTATAGGGCAGTTGGGCACTCCATGTCTTATTCACCAGCCACGCTATTCCATGCTCGATCGCTGGGTAGAGGACGGATTACTCGATACGCTTGAAACTCTGGGCATGGGGTGTATTGCCTTCTCACCGCTGGCCCAGGGTGTTCTCACAGACCGCTACCTGCAGGGTATTCCCAAAGACTCCAGGGCAGGTAAACCCACCGGCTTTCTCAATCCCGACCAGGTAACGCGTGAAAAAATTGAGATAGTTAACAAACTAAATGCTATTGCAAGTGATCGTGGTCAAAGTCTTGCCCAGATGGCTATTGCCTGGTTGCTCAAAGACCATAGGGTAACATCTGTTCTGATTGGTGCCAGTAGCGTTGAGCAACTGGATAACAACCTGAAAACTCTGAATAACCTGAGTTTTTCAGATGATGAATTGAGAAGGATTGATGAGATTATAAGATAACCCCGGTTTAGGCATCAGAATTTTTCAAATACTCCAAGCCCGAAAAGTGCAAAATCATACTTTACCGGATCGGAGGGATCAAGCAGCCGGAGGTTTTCAGTTAGCTCTATAGCTGCTTTCCAGTCATCCTGCTTTCTTTTAAGCAAGCCCAATCGGCGGGCAACTCTTCCAGAATGAACATCAAGCGGACAAATCAGCTGATCGGGCCGGATGCTTTTCCAGATTCCGAAATCAACTCCTCTCCCGTCGTTTCTGACCAGCCACCTTAAGTACATGTTGATCCTCTTCGCACAGGAACCACTCAACGGATTACTTACATGCTTGCGTGTGCGAGATGCATGTGGTACTTCAAAAAACACATCCCTGAAATGGGCAATGGCATGGTCCATTCCACCCATTTTTATCCCATCAGCAAATACCTTTTCCATTCTGCCATGAACCTGGTATATATTTTTTAATGCATAAAGAAAAACAGAGATATCCGTGTAATTAAACGTTCGGTGCACAAAACCATCAAAGCGCTTCAGGTCACTTTCACTGAAGTTCATGACGAAATCATAAGGAGCATCATCCATTAATACCATAAGCTTCATGGCACTTTGTACAATGCTTTTTCGTTGGCCCCAGGCAATGGTGGCAGCTAAAAATCCGGAAATCTCACGGTCCTCCTTTAAGCTGTATCGGTGTGGAACACTTATGGGGTCAGCTTTAATAAATGAAGGGCGATTATATTGAACAAACTTTTCTTCCAGTAATTCAGCAACACTCCTTATCTGCTCCATAATTTCACTTTCGGGTTCAGAAACTTTCTTACAGTTGCAATCCTCTTATTTGCTTGTAAAGATCAACGGCATACACATCCGTCATGCCGGAAACAAAATCCACAACAGAACGGGCTTTTTTATAATCATCAGTTGTTTGCGACTGATATTGCAATGGCATAAGAGAAAGCATTTTCTTTGCATAGTCCGATTCCGGATCCATAACAGCACGATAGAATTCTTCAAGCAATGCTCCGATAACATTATAGCCTGATATTTCGATCTTAATCACTGACGGATGATTATATACCTGATTTACAGCCACTTTTTCACACCTTTTCAGGGCATCGCCAAGATACGGTTCCATTTCTTTAAGAAGTTTACCTTGATAGGTCCCTTTCATAATTTCATCAAACCGGGCAGCAAAAACATTTGCTGCAGCATTCACCATTTGTCCGATAACCATTGCCCGCAGAAATGCAATCTGTTCGTTGGGGTCAGTAACTTCAGTAAGAGTTTGCTTTATTTTATCGCGTCTTACAGTATTATTCTCTCCGGGGAAAAAACCCATGAATAACTCATCGATGAGTTCCCTGCCAATGATATTCAGTTTATGGGCATCTTCCAGGTCCATGATCTGATAACAGATATCGTCTGCAGCTTCAACAAGGTAAACCAAGGGGTGTCGGGCATAAATACCTTTTTGGCTTTCAGTAAGAGGTATTTCCAGTTCTTTCATCAGCTCTGTGAAGGTTTCCTTCTCAGTTTGAAAATAACCGTATTTTTTCTTTTTGCCTGATTGCGATGAATCATAAGGATATTTGATCATGGTACCAAGTGAAGCAAAAGTGAGTGCATATCCGCCCTTTCTTCGACCCTGAAACTGATGGGTAAGCAGGCGTATAAGATTGGCATTCCCTTCAAAACTCACAAGATCTTCGTATTCAATCGCAGAAATCAGGTCTTTTAACTTCTTTCCATCACCCTCAGCAAAAAAGTGGGAGATGGCCTTTTCGCCACTATGCCCAAAAGGTGGGTTTCCCAGATCATGCGCCAGGCAAGCAGTGGCCACTACAGTATCCATTTCGCGAACCAGTATTTTTTCATCATCGGAGAGTAAAGGTTTTATTTTATCGTAAACCAGATTACCAAGAGAGCGGCCCACACTGGCAACCTCCAGACTATGGGTAAGACGGTTATGTACAAAAACACTTCCCGGCAATGGAAATACCTGGGTTTTGTTTTGCAAACGACGAAAGGGTGATGAGAAAATCAGCCGGTCGTAATCGCGCTGAAACTCAGTACGAATATCGCCACTGCCCTTTCCAGTCTTTTGCGTTTGTCCAAAACGCCGGGTTGAAAGAAGTGCTTTCCAGTTCATGTTTAAAAATTATTTTGATGGAATTGTGTTATCTCCAAATTCTGAATCGTTGTTATATTGCAGTTTTGGGATTTTCCATTCTGCTTAATACAAAAAGCTTTGCATCAAAGTTAATAAGAATAGCAAACATTGCTTTAAATGGCATGAATCAAATCGCGGATTTCATTAATTTAGCAGAACCGAAATCAAAAAAATGATACCGATGCAGGAGCATGAAGAGTTTATAAAAGAAGCCGTAAAAATGGCAGCAGACAATGTTAATACAGGCATTGGAGGCCCTTTTGGTGCTTTGGTTGTTAAGGATGGAAAAATTATTGGCCGGGGAGTAAACAGGGTAACATCATCCAATGATCCTACTGCACATGCTGAGGTAGTTGCGATTCGTGATGCATGTAAAAATCTTGATTCATACCAGCTGACCGACTGTATTATTTATGCCAGCTGCGAACCATGCCCCATGTGTCTGGGTGCCATTTACTGGACAAGGCCCAAAATGCTGATTTTCGCTGCCGAAAACACCGATGCTGCCAAAGCCGGTTTCGACGATTCGTATATATATCGCGAAGTTTCGCTGCCCGTTGATGAAAGAAGTCTTCCAACCATCAATATGAAACCCGACAGCTTCTTCTCTCCTTTCCAAAGATGGATGGATTTTGAAACCAGAAAAATCTACTGAAAATCCCTGATTTCTTAAAATATTCAACGATTTCCAAATTTTCCCAAAAAGGACAAAAAGCTTTGTCTTTGCCCGGAAATTAGCTAAATTTATTTTACCCTTAAGGGAGTAAATTATACTAATTGACCTGAAAAACATTTTATCATTATGCACGATATTGAGCCTTTCTACTCATGGAGAAACGTTTACATCGCTTCTGAGGATGAGCGCTCACCCTTTTTCGGGAGAGATTACAGCGAATTTGAATTCACCCATGCCATTTATAATCACCTGATACATCCGCAGTGGGATGAAATCGGGTCGCCCACTCTTTTTATCAAAATTCTTTACACGGATTATGAGTCACAATACACTATTATTGAGATGATAGGAGAATGGAACGACTGCCTGCATAACGACATCATGTATTTGAAAAGAAACATTATTGAACCCCTTATTGGACAAGGCATTACAAAATTCATTCTTATGGGCGAAAATATCCTGAATTTTCACTATTCCGATGATTGTTATTATGAAGAGTGGTTTGACGAAATTGAAGACGGATGGATTGTGGGCATCAATTTCAGGGATTTTGTGATCCGCGAGTTTGAATCAGCCAATATTGATTATTATATCGCCTTCGGCAAGCATTTTAACGACCTTAACTGGCGTAAATATGCACCCAATCAGCTCTTTGCGGTAATTGACAGGCAGATGACAATGAGATTGAACCCGCACACTGGCTAGTGTTTCGGAGGCTTTGAAGGTGATAATAAATTATTTTTCTCCCTGATTCGCAGGGCAACTTCTTCAATCTTTCCGTAAATAGATTTTTCATCCAGGTGGAGTAACTTCCTGTCGCGCATGATAAATTTACCATCCACAAGAACGGTTTCCACATCGGCAGCTTTCATACTGTAAACCAGGAGTGAATAAATATTATATATGGGATGCGCATGAGGTTGCATCATATCCAGTAAAATCATATCAGCTTTTTTTCCCGGCTCCAGCGATCCAATTTCATTTTCCATACCAAGTACCCTTGCTCCTCCCATGGTAGCCATCTCCACAACACTTTGTGCATCAAGCACTGTAGGATCCAGGCTGTTAAGCTTATGCAAAATGGCAGCCGTATTCATCTCATTAAAAAGGTCAAGATCATTATTGCTGGCTACACCATCGGTACCCAGTCCAACCTTTACACCTGCCTTCATGAGCTCCGGAATGGGAGCAACACCGCTGGCAAGTTTCATGTTGCACTCAGGATTATGGGCTACTGAAACCCCTCGTTGGGCAAGAATCTGAATATCGTCGGGGGTAATATGTACTCCGTGGGCAGCAATAACATTGGGACCCAGTACACCCAGCTGGTCGAGATAACCTACCGGGGTAAGGTTAAAATCTTTCATGGTCTGGTCAAACTCCTTCCGGGTTTCGGCCACATGAATATTGAATGGAACCTGGTACTTATCAGCAAGCGCTTTGGCGCTCTGAATCAGTTCAGACGAACAACTGTAGGGTGCATGAGCCGAAACTGAAATCGTAATACGAGAATGTTTGCCCCATTTTTTAATAAGCTCTTCAGATGTTTTTAAACCATCTGCAGGTGTCGGACTATTGGGCGCGGGGAAATCAATTAAACCTTCCGAAAGCACTGCCCTCATTCCAACCTGGTCTACAACTGTGGCAATGTCTTCAATATGATAATACATATCATTGAATGTAGTAGTACCACTGCGGATCATTTCTGCCATAGCGAGTTTTGTGCCCAGTGTTACATTATCAGAATTCACAAATTCCGACTCAACCGGAAAAATATAATCGTATAACCACTCATGCAAAGGCATATCGTCGGCATACCCCCTGAAAATGGTCATGGGCACGTGGGTATGAGTATTGATAAGACCAGGCATGACCAATTTACCAGATCCATCCATTATTTCGCGGGCAGAATATTTTTCAAGAATATCAGATGTATCGCCCATGGCCAGAATCCGGTCATTTTTTATTACTATTGCACCATCTACATAGACCTTAAACTCAGGATTCATGGTGAGGATCATCGCATCATGAATTATCAGATCAGGAATGTTATCTGTGTTTTTTATATCGTATGCCGGATTTTCCATGTTCTTCAAACTATTTTCAGTTCTGCGTAATAAAGTGTAAATTATTAGAATTCATGCTATTAAAAACCCTGAAGGGCTCAATCTTCTTTCAGAAAAGTATGATGACATTCAAGGGTTGTTTTATGAACAACAAGAATTTATAAAAGTTCTGTGATATATAAAACACAATTAAAAACATACAAATTTACATAATAATACCATAAAGGTCTCAGGATTGGAATTTATTATGTTTGCTCTATTTAGTCCCCTTCACTTGTTAACTTGCCGAACTAAATAGCAAATTTATTAACTTAGCATTTACAAAAATGAATTAAAAGAAGCACTACAGTTATGGAAAAAATTAAAAAAACAACAGAGTTCTTAAAAGAAAAAACAGGGTTTACACCTGAGGCAGGTATCATTTTAGGCTCGGGGCTTGGTGGCCTGATAAAGTCAATTGATGTAAAACACAGTTTTGAATACAGCGATATTCCTAACTTCCCGGTTTCTACTGTTGAAGGTCATGATGGTAAGCTCATATTTGGACTCCTTGACGGGAAAAAAGTTGTTGCCATGCAGGGGCGTTTTCATTATTATGAAGGATACAGTATGCAACAGGTTGTATTCCCCATTCGTATAATGAAAATGCTGGGCATTACTCATCTTTTTCTCTCTAATGCAGCAGGCGGACTTAATCGGTCGTTCAGAGTAGGCGACCTGATGATAATCAAGGATCATATCAATATGTTTCCAGACAATCCCCTCAAAGGAAAAAACCTGGATAAACTGGGAACCCGTTTCCCTGAAATGGGCGAAGCTTACAGCCGTGATTTAATTGAAAAAGCAAAAAACATTGCAGAAAGCAACAACATTAAATACCATACCGGTGTTTATGTAGGAAGTTCAGGGCCTACACTGGAGACTCCTGCTGAATACCGAATGTTCCGCATTCTGGGTGCAGACTCAACCGGTATGTCGACCGTACCGGAGGTAATAGCAGCACGACACACGGGTTTAACATGTTTCGGCATTTCAGTTATTACCAACATGGCAGTTTTTGATGAGGGTGAAATTGGAACTTCTCATGATGAAGTTCAAAATGCAGCCGGTGAAGCTGAACCTAAGATGACACTCATTTTCAGAGAATTGATTAAAAATCTCTGATACCTAAAAAAGTTATCCTGATTTTGCCCGAAAAACCAGAATTGGGGAATGACCGATTTTTTCAAAACTAAATCTCTGTCCTATGAAAAAGATTACAATTTTCATCATTCTGTTTAAACTGATATCGACCGGACTTTTGGGCCAGATCACCATCAACCAGAATGACATGCCAGCCGCAGGAGATACCCTGCGATACAGTCTTACTGTAAATCCCCATCAGTTTGACTTCACTCAAACCGGTGAAAATTTTCAGTGGGATTTTTCAACATTAACACATCAGGCACAGGGCCTTGAAGAGTATCAACTGGTAAGTAGTATTAACTATCTGGTGGCTCTGTTTATTTTCGGAATGGATGCCATAGCCACCAGTGCAATCGATGACCTCCCGCTTGATGAGTTTGAAATAGATGTGGATGGAGTTTACAGCGTTTTCAGTAAATCAACTGCCCAATATACTCTGGATGGCTTTTTTGTAATGATTGACGGAAATGCTTTGCCCCTGAATTATTCTGATGCAGATGAAATTTATTCTTTCCCCCTTAATTATGCTGATCAGGATAGTACCACTTTCTTTGGAACTACCAACCTGGGTGATACTCTAAGCCTGACAAAACAGGGATATCGTGTTAATGAAGCTGATGGATGGGGCAACATTATTACTCCATATGGCGAGTTTGATGTATTACGACTGAAAAGCATTATTTATGAATCGGATAGTCTTTTCTGGCAATCATTGGGAGACCCCTTTGTACTAAAAAGAACCACAACCCGGTATTCCTGGCTGGCAAAAAACGAAAAGATCCCCATTCTGCAGGTTAGCTATGTGGCTATAGAAGGATCTGAAGATAACCCTTCTGTTACTATAAAATATCGCGACATTTACCGGGAACCATCCGATGAACCAACAGGCGTTGATCTGGTTGATGATCAAAAAAATGATCCTGTAATATATTTCTCTGGCAACGGAAACTTTTTGCATATTGCTTACAGGAACATAACCGGAAATATCAGAATATTTGATATCAGCGGCCGTCTTCTGGCCGAAAGAAGGAATATTTTCCTTAACAATTTCCAACTCAATTCTTCTGAATTTTACCCTGGTATTTATATCATACAAATCCAATCAGAGAATCCTGAAACAAGAGATTATAATATCAAGGTTATTAAACCTTAAAGAAGTTCCTATAAAAATTACTCAAGATAAAAGGCCATGGATGAAAAATCATCCATGGCCTTTCTATAAAGAATATTTAAGATATTATGCCTGAGCCGTAGGGCCTCCAAAATTCATGGGCAACTTGGTACCTTCAGGGCTTTCCTTAATGGGGCCATGTTTCTCCTCATATTTGGAAATATTCTCGTTAAGAGCTCTGAGCAGGCGTTTGGCGTGCTGGGGAGTCATAACTATCCTTGATTTCACTTTTGCCTTGGGAACCCCTGGCATAAGCCTTAAAAAGTCCAGAACAAATTCTGTATTGGAGTGGGTAATGATTACCAGGTTGGAATAAGTTCCATCGGCAACATCTTCACCAAGCTCAATATTCAATTGCTGGCCACCGGGCATTTTCTTTTCGGACATAATAATTACATTTTAAGATTCTTAAAATCTGTGTTCTATTCTTCTTCAGCTTCAACTTTTTGTTTCGAAGCCATAAGCAGGTTGTACTCTTCCATAGAACCTACGATGATATTTTCATATTCACGCAGACCTGTACCGGCAGGGATAAGGTGTCCAACAATAACGTTCTCCTTAAGACCCTTCAATGTATCGACCTTGGCATTAACTGCCGCATCTGTGAGTACCTTGGTTGTTTCCTGGAATGAAGCTGCCGAGATAAAGCTCTTGGTTTGCAGCGAAGCGCGGGTAATACCCTGCAACTGCTGCCTTGCTGTAGCACCTCTTGCATCGCGCGCAACAACAACCTTCTTGTCTTTACGCTTAAGCATTGAGTTTTCATCCCTGAGTTTTCTGGCAGTTATGATTTGACCGGGTTTCAGGATTGAATCACCCGGATCTTCAACTACTTTTTTGCCGAAAATCTCATCATTTTCTTCCATGAAGTCGATCTTGTTGACAATTTCGTTTTCAAGGAAACGGGTATCACCCGGATCTTCAATGGTTACCTTACGCATCATCTGGCGTACAATCACCTCGAAGTGCTTATCATTGATCTTAACACCCTGCATGCGATATACCTCCTGCACTTCGTTCACGATATACTCCTGAACAGCAGTAGGACCTTTAATGGCAAGAATATCTGCCGGGGTAGTAGGTCCGTCTGACAAAGGCGTTCCGGCTTTAACAAAGTCATTCTCCTGGGCAAGGATCTGTTTTGACAATGGCACCAGGTAACGCTTCTCATCACCGGTTTTTGATGTGATAATTACTTCCCGGTTACCACGCTTTATCTTCTTACCGAAAGAAACCACACCATCAATCTCAGAAACAACAGCCGGATCAGAGGGGTTACGGGCTTCAAAAAGTTCCGTAATCCTGGGCAAACCACCTGTGATGTCTCCTGATTTACCAATGGCTCTTGGTATCTTGGCAATAATAGAACCTGTGGTAATATCCTTGTTTGAGTTAATTACAATGTGAGCACCCACTGGCATGTCATATGTTTTCAGCACTTCGCCATCTTTATTTACAATACTTATTGACGGGTTGCGGGTTTTATCCTTACTTTCAATAATAACTTTTTCATAATAGCCCGTTTGCTCGTCAGAATCAGTACGGTAGGTGGCTCCTTCAACCATATTGTTGAATACAACTTTACCACTTAGTTCCGAAACAATAACTGCGTTGTAGGGATCCCACTCACAGATCAGCTGTCCGCTCTCCACCTTTGAACCGTGCTCTAAATAAAGATTAGCACCATAAGGAATGTTCTGTGTTGTGAGAATCATACGGGTATTTTTGTCAACAATACGCATTTCAGCAGAACGTCCGATTACCACAAAATAATTACGTCCGTCTGATGAAGTGTATGGAACAGCTCTGAGTTCATCTATCTCGATAATACCGCCATATTTCGCATTGATTTTAGATGCAGTAGCGATATTACTTGCAGTACCACCCACGTGGAAAGTACGCAGTGTAAGCTGTGTGCCAGGTTCTCCGATTGACTGTGCAGCAATAACACCCACAGCTTCTCCGGCCTGCACCATACGTCCTGTTGCGAGGTTACGGCCATAACATCTGCCACATACACCATGCTTAGACTCGCAGGTAAGTACCGAACGGATCTCAACCGCTTCAATCGGCGATTCTTCGATAACCTGACAGATCTCCTCATTTAGCTCATCACCGGAAGCAGCAATATGCTCCCCGGTTGTAGGATGCACAATATCCTGAAGTGTTGTACGACCCAGAATGCGATCATAAAGGGTTTCCACAGTTTCTTCGTTATTTTTGAGGGCGGTAGCAGTAAGGCCACGCAAAGTTCCGCAATCCGGTTCTGTAATGATAACATCCTGTGAAACGTCAACCAGCCTACGTGTAAGATAACCGGCATCGGCAGTTTTAAGAGCGGTATCCGCAAGACCCTTACGGGCACCGTGTGTTGAAATAAAATACTCAAGTACCGACAAACCTTCTTTAAAGTTAGAAAGAATGGGATTCTCAATAATTTCACCACCCTTGGCACCTGATTTCTGCGGTTTCGCCATAAGACCCCTCATACCGGAGAGCTGCCGTATCTGCTCTTTAGATCCCCTCGCACCGGAGTCAAGCATCATATAAACAGGATTGAATCCCTGGTTATCGGCAGTGGTTTTATCAATCAGAACTTTGGTAAGTTTAGCATTGGTGTGCGTCCAGATGTCAATAATCTGGTTGTACCTTTCATTATTGGTAATGAAACCCATACTATAGTTTCCTCTTACCTCGTCAACCTGTTCATTGGCTGCATCAATAAGAATTTTCTTTTCTTCCGGAACAAGGATATCGCCCAGATTGAAAGAGAGTCCACCTTTAAATGCCATATAAAAACCAAGGTCTTTGATGTCATCCAGGAACTGCGATGTACGGGCAATACCAGTGGTTTTCATAATTCCACCAATAATATCCCTGAGTGCTTTCTTGGTAAGAAGCTGGTTAATATATCCGTATTCTTCAGGAACCACTTCATTAAAGAGAACTCTTCCTGTTGTGGTTTCAATAACCTTTTCAACCAATTGTCCTTTTTCAATAATCTTAGCCTTCACTTTGATTATTGTATGCAGGTCTATTGCTCTTTCGTTGTATGCAATCATAACTTCCTCCGGTCCGTAGAAGGAAAGTCCTTCTCCTTTCATCGGGAACTCAGAAGTGTTTTTTCTTGCTTTGGTCATATAATACAGACCCAAAACCATATCCTGCGAAGGAACTGCGATGGGAGCACCATTGGCGGGGTTAAGAATATTGTGTGAAGCCAGCATCAATAGCTGAGCTTCAAGGATTGCTGCATTACCCAGCGGAACGTGAACAGCCATCTGGTCGCCGTCGAAGTCGGCATTGAATGCTGTACACACCAACGGGTGCAACTGAATCGCTTTACCTTCGATAAGTTTAGGCTGAAATGCCTGGATACCCAGACGGTGAAGTGTTGGAGCACGGTTGAGAAGTACAGGGTGACCCTTGAGCACATTCTCAAGAATATCCCACACAACAGGATCCTTGCGGTCAACAATTTTTTTGGCAGATTTTACAGTCTTAACAATACCTCTTTCAAGCATCTTTCTGATGATGAAGGGTTTAAAAAGTTCTGATGCCATTTCTTTGGGTATACCGCACTCATGTAATTTTAGTTCAGGACCCACAACAATAACTGAACGGGCAGAATAGTCAACCCTTTTACCCAGAAGGTTCTGACGAAAACGTCCCTGCTTACCTTTTAGGCTGTCGCTCAAAGATTTGAGCGGACGGTTCGATTCAGTCTTTACCGCATTGGTTTTACGTGAGTTGTCGAACAATGAGTCAACAGCTTCCTGAAGCATACGTTTTTCGTTACGTAAAATAACATCGGGAGCTTTAATTTCAATAAGTCTTTTAAGACGGTTATTTCTGATAATTACCCTGCGATAAAGGTCATTGAGGTCGCTGGTAGCAAACCTTCCGCCATCCAGAGGAACAAGAGGACGCAATTCAGGCGGAATAACCGGTACCACATCCACAATCATCCACTCTGGCTTGTTCTCCATACGTGAATTGGCATCGCGGAAAGCTTCAACAACCTGCAAACGCTTCAAAGCATCTGCTTTTCTTTGTTGAGAAGTTTCAGTATTTGCTTTATGTCTCAGATTATATGATAACTGATCAAGATCCAAACGGATGAGCAATTCTTTAAGTGCCTCGGCACCCATCATTGCAATAAATTTGTTGGGATCATCGTCTTCAAGCAATTGATTATCCTTGGGAAGTGTTTCCAGAATATTGAAATACTCTTCTTCGGTAAGAAAGTCAAGATAATTGAATTCATCAGATTTTACTCCGGAGTTTACAATTACATACCTTTCGTAGTAAATGATCTGATCGAGTTTTTTGGATGGTAACCCAAGGAGGTAACCAATCTTATTGGGAAGCGAACGGAAAAACCAGATATGTGCTACAGGCACTACCAGTTTTATGTGGCCCATTCTTTCCCTTCTTACCTTTTTTTCGGTAACCTCAACACCACAACGGTCGCAAACAATACCTTTATAACGTATACGCTTGTATTTGCCACAGTGGCATTCCCAGTCCTTTACAGGTCCGAAAATCCTTTCGCAGAATAAACCGTCGCGTTCAGGTTTGTAGGTACGGTAGTTAATAGTTTCGGGCTTGAGTACTTCACCATGCGACCTTTCAAGAACCGACTCCGGAGAAGCCAGGCTGATGGTGATCTGGGAGAAATTACTTTTTACATTGGATTCTTTTCTGAAAGCCATATAAGGAAAGTTGATATTGATGAAAAATGAAGGTCAAATAAAGTCAAGAGCTAATCTCTGTCAGAGTACTTCAAACAGGGAGAAATATTTCGCCCTGTCTGAAGTTGAAAAATATACTAATCAAATTTAATATCGAGGCCCAGACCCCTGAGCTCGTGTACCAGAACGTTGAATGATTCTGGTATACCCGGGGTTGGCATATTGTCACCTTTAACGATGGTTTCGTATGCTTTTGCGCGTCCGATAACATCGTCTGATTTCACGGTGAGAATTTCCTGAAGGATATTGGCAGCACCAAATGCTTCCAGCGCCCACACTTCCATCTCACCAAAACGCTGACCACCAAACTGGGCTTTACCACCCAGAGGTTGCTGTGTAATAAGCGAGTAGGGTCCGATAGAACGTGCGTGCATCTTATCATCAACCATGTGCCCCAGTTTCAACATATAAATAACACCAACTGTTGCGGTCTGGTCAAATCTTTCACCGGTTCCGCCATCGTAAAGATATACTTTACCGTTTTCAGGAAGACTGGCTTTACGCATAAGTTCGTTGATCTGGTCAATATTGGCACCGTCAAAAATGGGTGTAGCGTATTTCTCACCAAGAACTTGTCCGGCCCATCCCAATACAGTTTCGTAGATCTGACCCAGGTTCATCCTTGATGGCACACCCAGCGGGTTAAGAACAATGTCAACAGGTGTACCATCCTCAAGGAACGGCATATCTTCCTGTCTTACTATACGAGCTACAATACCCTTGTTACCATGACGACCGGCCATCTTATCACCCACCTTGAGCTTACGCTTCTTGGCAAGATAAATTTTAGCAAGTTGAACTATACCAGCAGGAAGCTCATCACCAACAGTTGCAGTAAATTTCCTGCGGTTATAAGTGCCAAGAATATCCTTATACTTAATGGTATAATTGTGCAGAAGTTCTTTGATTAAATCATTCTTCTGCTTATCGGTTGTCCAGTTGTTGGGATTAATAATAGAATAATCTATGGATTGAAGAATCTTCTGGGTAAATTTAGTTCCTTTTGGAACAACAACTTCCTTAAGACTGTTGCTAACTCCCTGTGATGTTTTTCCGCTAACCAGAACGATAAGCTTGTCAACCAGTTTAGCTTTCAGATCAGCTATTTCACGGTTGAACTCTTCATCCAGCTTGTCAATAATTATCTTTTCTTTGGTTTTCGCTTTTTTATCTTTGAAAACCCTTGAGAAAAGTTTTTTATTAATAACAACACCTTTGGTCGATGGTGGCGCTTTCAGAGATGCATCCTTAACATCACCGGCTTTATCACCGAAAATGGCCCTGAGAAGTTTTTCTTCAGGAGTAGGATCAGTTTCACCTTTGGGTGTAATCTTACCGATTAAGATATCACCTTCATTTACTTCAGCGCCTATCCTTATCAAACCATATTCATCCAAATCTTTGATAGCTTCTGAACTTACGTTGGGAATGTCGCTGGTAAGCTCTTCAACACCTCTTTTGGTATCTCTTACATCCAATGAAAACTCCTCAATGTGGATGGATGTGAATATATCATCGCGAACAATCTTTTCAGAAACCACGATGGCATCCTCAAAATTGTAGCCTTTCCATGGCATAAATGCCACTTTAAGGTTACGGCCAATGGCAAGTTCACCATCTTTTGTAGCATATCCTTCACTCAGAAGCTGACCTTTAACAACTTTTTGCCCTCTATGAACTATAGGACGAAGATTGATACAGGTATTCTGGTTTGTTTTAGCAAATTTGGTCAACTGATAAAACCTTACATCATCATCAAAGCTGACAAGTTTCTCCTCATCGCTCCGCGAATAACGTATTATAATTTCTTTAGCATCAACTGATTCAACAATTCCATCACCTTCTGCATGAAGCAATACTCTTGAATCTTCAGCTACTTTGGCTTCAAGACCTGTTCCAACAATGGGGGATTCAGGGTTTAGAAGCGGAACAGCCTGACGCATCATGTTACTTCCCATCAGTGCGCGGTTTGCATCATCGTGCTCAAGGAAAGGAATGAGAGATGCGGCTATGGATGCAATCTGGTTGGGAGCAACATCCATAAGTTTTAGTTTTTCAGGCTCTACGATAGGATAATCAGCCTGAAAACGTGCTTTAACCATATCGTACTTGAATGAACCATCGTCATTCATGGAAACATTAGCCTGGCTGATAATATGTTCTTCTTCCTCTTCTGCTGATAAATAAACCGGCTCATTTTTGAAATCTACCTTACCATTTTCAACGGGGAAATAGGGTGTTTCAATAAAACCCAGTTCGTTCACTTTTGCATAAACGCAAAGAGAAGAAATAAGACCAATATTGGGGCCTTCGGGCGTTTCAATGGTACAAAGCCTTCCGTAGTGTGTAAAGTGAACGTCTCGCACCTCAAAACCGGCTCTTTCTCTAGAAAGACCTCCGGGTCCAAGTGCAGACATACGACGCTTGTGAGTTAGCTCCGCCAGCGGATTGGTTTGATCCATAAACTGTGAAAGCTGGTTGGTACCAAAGAAAGAATTGATAACAGATGACAGGGTCTTTGCATTGATAAGATCGGTAGGTGCAAAAACTTCATTATCGCGTACATTCATTCTTTCCCTGATGGTACGTGCCATACGGGCAAGGCCAACACCAAACTGTGCATACAACTGCTCGCCAACAGTTCTTACACGACGGTTACTAAGGTGGTCAATATCATCAACATCAGCTTTGGCATTAACCAGTTCAATAAGATATTTTACGATGCTGATAATATCCTCTTTGGTAAGGACCCTGATATCCATTTCAGTTTCAAGGTTCAGCTTTTTATTGATACGGTAACGTCCAACATCACCAAGGTCATACCTTTTATCAGAAAAGAAGAGTTTTTCGATCATACCTCTTGCTGTTTCATCATCTGGTGGATCGGCATTACGCAACAGGCGGTAAATAAACTCTACAGCTTCTTTTTCGGAGTTGGTAGTGTCTTTTTGTAACGTATTGTATATCAAATCGTAATCACTCAGGTTAATATCTTCTTTGTGAAGAATAATAGTTTTGACACCTGAGTCAATAATGGGTTCAATGTGTTCATTTTCAAGGACTGTTTCCCGATCAATAATAACTTCGGTTCTTTCAATGGAAACAACTTCCCCTGTATCCTCATCAACAAAGTCTTCAATCCATGATCGGAGGACACGTGCGGCCAATTTACGGCCGACATATTTTTTAAGTCCGGTTTTGCTTACCTTAACTTCATCGGCAAGGTCAAATATCTCAAGTATCTCTTTGTCGCTTTCGAAACCGATGGCCCTGAGAAGGGTAGTAACAGGAAGCTTCTTCTTTCTGTCAATGTATGCGTACATGACACTGTTGATGTCAGTAGCAAATTCAATCCACGAACCTTTAAATGGTATGATCCTGGCACTGTAAAGCTGTGTACCATTAGCATGAACACTGGTACCGAAGAAAACACCTGGAGATCTGTGTAACTGGGAAACTACAACCCTTTCCGCTCCGTTTATTACAAAGGTTCCTTTGGGGGTCATGTAAGGTATAGTACCGAGGTAAACATCCTGAATGATAGTTTCAAAATCTTCATGTTCAGGATCGGTACAATAAAGTTTAAGCTTAGCCTTAAGGGGAACACTGTAGGTAAGCCCTCTTTCGATACATTCCTGAATTGTATATTTTGGAGGATCTATAAAATAATCCAGGAATTCGAGAACAAAATTGTTTCTTGCATCGGAGATTGGGAAATTTTCTGCGAAAACCTTAAAAAGGCCTTCATTTTTTCTGTTTTCAGGAGTGGTTTCCAGTTGGAAGAAATCCTGAAACGATTTGA
>SKVR01000062.1 GCA_007129355.1 Bacteroidales bacterium
GGTTATTAGGTTATTAGGTTAATAGGTATTCACTATTCACTAATTACTAATCATTAATCACCAATCTCCCTACTGAAGCACCTCAGTTACCAGTTCAGCAGCTTCTTTGAGCAAAATGGCTGATTTTACCTTTAAACCCGATTCGTCAATGATTTGTTTGGCTTCTTCTGCATTGGTGCCTTGCAGCCTCACAATAATGGGGATATTGATTTCCCCGATATTTTTATAGGCATCAACAATACCCTGTGCCACGCGGTCGCATCTTACAATACCACCAAAAATGTTAACCAGAATTGCTTTTACATTGGGGTCTTTCAGGATGATTCGGAAAGCTTCTTCCACACGCTTTGCGTTTGCCGATCCACCCACATCGAGAAAATTGGCCGGGTCACCGCCCGAAAGTTTAATGATATCCATGGTAGCCATTGCCAGTCCGGCACCATTTACCATACAGCCCACATTGCCATCCAGCTTCACATAGTTCAGGTCATACTTGCCTGCTTCTACTTCCATGGGATCTTCTTCATCCATGTCACGCATTTCCATAATATCGGGATGTCTGAAAAGGGCATTGCTGTCGATAGTCATTTTACAGTCGGCAACCAGTATTTTATCATCGGCAGCTTTGAAAAGCGGATTGATCTCCAGTAGTGTTGCGTCATTCTGCTCATAAGCATTATAAAGGCTGGGAATAAACTTAACCATATTTTTAAAGGCTTCGCCTTTTAGTCCCAGGTTAAAAGCAATGCGCCTGCACTGGTATGGTTGTATGCCGGTTTTGGGATCAATTTCTTCGGTGAAGATCTCCTCGGGAGTTTCTTCAGCAACTTCTTCAATATTCATACCTCCACGGGGTGAGTACATGATCATATTGCGCGATGTTGCACGGTTAAGAAGCACACTTAGATAGATTTCCGAAGGTTCTGATGGTCCGGGATAGTAAATATTCTGCTCGATAAGAAGTTTGCGGACTTTTTTACCTTCAGCACTGGTTTGTGGTGTTACCAGTTGCATCCCTAGTATGTTTCCCGCATGGGTTTTTATCTCATCCAGATTTTTTGCAATTTTTACTCCACCGCCTTTGCCACGGCCACCGGCATGAATTTGTGCTTTTACCGCACAAACATCGTTACCAGTTGTTTCCTGGATTTTTTTTGCAGCCTTGAGGGCATCGTCAACACTTTTTACCATGATCCCCTCGGGAACGGGAACACCATATTTTTTCAGTAAGGCTTTGCCTTGATACTCGTGTACATTCATTTTATCGTTTTTGTTTTGTTTCTGACAGGTATTTAAAAGGAAAGCAAAAATACAAATTTCATTGTCATTTCAAGCCCAATACAGCAGATAATTTCGATTATTAAAAATATTTGGTAACCCGGTAAAATAAATGAAAACTTAATGCCGTTATACTGTTGAAAATATTGGTTTAATTAAATAAAAGTTGATGAAACAATTCTCTACCCTTGAAAATGATTTAGCTATGATTCTTGAACTTCTTACGGAAATGGTTGACACAAGGCATCTTACACAAAAACAAATGATGCATATAATGGGAAACTATTTTAACCAGCCACAAGAAGATCAAAAGGCTGTTATGCCAGGAAATCATGTAGTTAAAAACATTATGAACTACAGCCATTCGCTGGAAGTTATGAAAAAACCCGGAAAACAAACCATTTCTGTAATAGGCAATTAATGGTTTTGTTAAAGTAAAGATGACTGAAAAAACCGCAATTCAATAGTTTTCAACAAAAAAACGACTAATTGCGGTTTTTTATGCATAAAATTAAAAAAATATGTCAGGCTTTAAAAAATCTATTATTTTTGTAAACAACTGCGTCATTAGCTAACATATAAAAGTTTTTTACTGAAAAGAAATTTCGAATTAATTTATAAAATCATGAAAAAAAGAATTGTTTTTGCCGTATTTGCCCTTATGCTTCTGGGAATCAGTTTAAGTGGATGCAGATCAAAGGAGTTATGTCCTGCTTATACTGATGCAACTCAAGTTGAATTAACCTCAGAGGAAAACGCATAATTGGATTTTTTGGGTTTAACTGCTCATTGTTAGCAGTTTTAGTAATATTTCCACAGCCAATCTTAGGATGGCTGTGGTTTTTTTTGAAAAAACATGAGAAATCTTGCCATTTATGTTGGAATAATCTTAAGTATTCTACTTTTCACTACCTGTAATTTGGGTGGAAAGCGAGATGACTCAAACAAACTACATATCATACATGCCGGCAGCCTTGTCCTGCCTGTGCATGAAATTTCCAAAGCTTTTCGCGAAGAAAATCCTGGTGTAAGGGTTTTGACCGAAGCCTGGGGTAGCAAGGCGGGGGCGCGTAGAGTAATTGATATCCATACACCTGCCGATGTGTTTATGTCGGCAGATTATATGGTGATTGAAAATATGCTCATCCCGGATCATGCATCATGGTATCTGCCTTTTGCCACCAACGAGCTTTCTATTGTTTATACTCCACGGGCGCGCTATGCCGGCGAAATAAACCAGGATAACTGGATGGAAATACTATTGCGCAATGATGTAAAATACGGCCGCAGCAATCCGGACATGGATCCTTGCGGAGTGCGGAGTGTATTTACAATTAAACTTGCTGAAAAGAAATACGACAAGCAAGATTTTGCCCGGCAGCTGCTGGAAAAGGATACTGATAACATTCGCCCCAAGGAAACCGATCTTATTGCACTACTTGAGCAAAATCACATTGATTATATTTTTCTATACAAAAGTGTTGCCGTTCAACATGGTCTGGAATACCTGAAATTGTCCGATAGCCTTGCTCTGGGAAACTTCGCCCTGAATGACTGGTATCGTAGCGTAAGCATTGAAACCCTGGGTTCCCGCCCGGGTGAAACCATTACGGAATATGGCGAAGCCATGGTTTATGGTCTTACCATACCCCATAAAACTGAAAATCCTGAACTGGCAAAACGATTTGTAGAATTTGTAATGCATCCTGAAAAAGGGCAAGCGATATTGAAAAAACTGGGGCAGGATCCGGTTGATAATTTTGAAAATTAAATAAGACTTGGTAAGGGTTACAGCAAATTCAAATAGTTTAAATGTAACTCTTGTAAATTCAAACACTTATTTAGAATCATTTTATATTACTGTTAGAAAATGTTAAGATGTTTCATGCGCATAATAGAATATCTATTTTTGCGCATATGATAGAATATGTCATGTAATTTTATCCAAAACCTTAAACTTTTCAAAATGAAATCTTTTCTGCTAATTTTTTTGAACGTTTTGTTTGCATGTCATATTGCAAGTGCACAGTCTTTCAACAACTGGCGCGGACCTGACCGCGACGGGCATTATCATGAATCCAACCCCAACCTGCTGAAAACCTGGCCGGAAAATGGACCACGAATGTTGTGGGCTTTTGAAAATCTGGGCAAAGGTTTTTCTTCACCGGTTTTTGCCCATAATAAAATCTTTGTTTCGGCATTGGATGGAGATATAGGTTATGTGTATGTTTTATCTATGGAGGGTCAGTTGGAAAGACGCTTTACCTATGGTAGAGATTTTTCTTCAAGCTATCCCGGTGCACGCAGTACTCCAACCATTGCTGATAATCTTCTTTATATGGTAACCGGTCATGGTGAGCTTGTATGCATAGATATAAACAGCGAACGCAGGCAATGGAGTAAGGATTTATTCTCCGATTTTGACGGACAGAATATCCGCTGGGGGTTTACTGAAAACATGGTGGTCAACGGAGATGTCATTTATGTTTGTCCTGGTGGGAGAAGAAACAATATTGTTGCCTTAAATCGTCACAATGGTAATGTAATCTGGTCAAGTCCGGCAAAGGGAACCTTGTCCACCTATGGTTCTCCGCTGCTGTTTAAGCATGGAGGAAGAGAAATTTTTGTAGCTCATATGGAAGATAACGTAGTTGCTCTTGATGCTTCAAATGGTGAATTGCTTTGGTCATACCCATTCAGTAACAGGCATAATATTCATCCCAATACACCTATCTACCATGAAGGAGAAATTTATGTATTTACGGGTTATGGCAAGGGAGGTTATAAGCTTTGGTTAAATGAAGATGGCAGCAGGGTGGTCAGGGCCTGGGAAAATTCGCAACTTGACCCCAAAACCGGTGGAGCCGTTTTGATTGATGGGTTTGTCTATGGTTCCGGCGACCGCAATCGCCGCTGGTTTGGTGTTGACTGGAGAACCGGTGAGGTGGTTCACGAATCCAGGGATATCGATAAAGGAACTGTTGTTGCTGCTGACGGTATGCTCTATGCCTATACCGAAAGGGGTGAGTTGGCCTTGTTAAGACCCAATAACGGAAAATTTACTGTTGTAAGTCAGACCCTCATTGAACTGGGGTCCGACCAGCACTGGGCCCATCAGGTAATTAATGATGGTATTCTTTATGTGCGCCGGGGCAATGCCCTGATGGCCTTTGACATCAGAAGTTAGATATTAAAGGGTCAAATTAATAGTTTGCCAATGGACCCCTTCCTGAGTAAAATGATAAAAGTCCTGCCTTACCTGGTAATATTTACCGGGGTAGCAGCTCTCATTTTCTGGATAGGGTATAATCCTACCCGTAATTTCTTACCTTCAGAGCCAGGCAGAGACGGTTTTACCGAGGCAGGTGCCATTGATGAAAATATAATTATTGGAGAACAATTTGAGCAGTTTTCAACAACCCAACCTGCATTTCGTGAAGTATGGCCAAGATTCAGGGGTAGCAACTCTGATAATATTTATACTTCGGATATTCCCTTGATAAACAGCTTTAATAATCAGGTTCCGGAAATTTTATGGGAAGTTGAGATGGGAGAAGGGCATGCAGGAGCTGCCATTTATGAAGGATTGGTTTATGTGCTGGATTATGATGAAGAATTGCGGGCCGATATGTTGCGCTGTTTTGCTCTTGACACGGGTGAAGAAATCTGGCGGCGATGGTATGATGTTCAGATCCGTCGCAATCACGGAATGTCACGGACTGTGCCTGCAGTTACGGAAGATTATATTCTCACCATTGGTCCACGCGGACATGTAATGTGCCTTGACAGGGAAACAGGTGATTTTCTCTGGGGCCTCGACCTTGAAGCCGAATACAATACGGAAGTTCCGTTATGGTACACAGGCCAGTGTCCGATTATTGAAAATGGCGTGGCCATTCTGGCTCCTGGCGGCGATGCTCTTATGATAGGGGTGGATTGTGCTACCGGTAACGTTATATGGGAGACACCCAATCCCGGCGAATGGGAGATGTCGCACTCATCAATAATGCCTTTTGAATTTGGTGGAAGAAAGATGTATGTATATAGCGCATCAGGCGGCGTTGCAGGTATAGCAGCCGATGGTCAGGACGCCGGTAAAATCCTCTGGCAAACCAGCCAATGGAACCAACCGGTAATTGCGGCTTCACCGGTTTTAATGCCCGATGGAAAAATATTTCTTACGGCAGGATACGGGGCAGGAAGCATGCTGCTTCAATTAACAGAAAACAATGGCGGATTTGATTTGGAAGTTTTAAAAACCTTCCGTCCTGGAGAAGGGATGTCAAGCGAACAGCAAACCCCGATACTGGCTGATGGATATATGTTTGGCGTATTACCCAAGGATGCACGCACACTGCGCAACCAGATGGTATGTGTCAGACCTGAAGACCCCACAGAAATTGTGTGGTCTAGTGGACCTACAGCACGTTTCGGTTTGGGACCCTTTATTCTGGCCGATGGAAAATTCTATCTGCTGGATGATGATGCCACCCTTGTAATTATTCAGAAAAGCACAACCGGGTATGTGGAACTGGACCGGGTAAAACTCTTCGACGGACACGATGCCTGGGGACCGCTTGCCATTGCCGATGGATTTATGGTGCTCAGAGATGCCGACAGAATGGTATGTATTGATATAAGACGAAACTAATATCCTTAAAAGATGAATAAAAAAATTCAGATACTGCTTATCATTACCATTCTGGTAATCGCCGGAGTCGTTTTGTACGATTCCCTTTCAACAAGGATTCACAAAAGGCCTGATAACCCTTATCAATACAGTGTGGATGAATTCAAGTCAGTGGATGAAAGTCTGATTTCCCATAAAGAACTACGCAGGATAGATGTCGAAAATCCGGTTGCGTTTACTTATCAGAATGGAAAACTTTTTTTACTCTCCGGTAATCAACTGCAGGTTATTACTGCGGAAGGCCGGGAGTTACTTGTTAAACCTCTGGAACCCAACCCGCGAAATATCAATGTGGATAATCATGAACGTATCACTATTGCTTATGAAAATTATCTGGTGGCATTGGATTCAGGTGGAAATGAACTGCATCGCTCGGAAATTCTGGATGAAAATAGCCTGATTACGTCCATAGCGGGTTCGGATAATAACCTGTTTGTTGCTGATGCAGGAAGAAAACAAATCTGGGTGCTTGATGAGCAATTGATGGTTCAAGATAGCTTCAGGGGAGAATCAGGGGTATCGGAAGTTCACGGTTTTATCTTGCCCAGCATGCATTTTCATCTTGCTATAAATGCAGAAAAGGAATTATGGGTTACCAATCCGGGTATGCACATGCTTCAGAATTATTCTTTCAACGGGAGATTGCGGGGACACTGGGGGCAGACATCATTTGGAATAGAGGGATTCAGCGGTTGTTGTAATCCTTACTTCTTTGCTTCTTTACCGGATGGCAGATTTGTTACCAGTGAAAAGGGCATAATAAGGGTAAAAATTCATAAAGAATCAGGCGAACTGGAATCGGTTGTAGCTCCGGATGAACTGTTCCCTGGCGGGGAAAAGGCACCAGCAATAGCTGTAGATGAAGAAGACAATATCTGGTTGCTGGATTTTGATAAGAAAATGTTGCGGCTCTTCAGGCCCATTTAATGATTTTAAAATAAGAATGATATGCAAAGAAGAGACTTTATAACCATCTGGATAAGATATCTGTTGCTGGCTTTGCTGGGAGTAATATCCCTGACCGCATGGCTCAAAAGCCGTGATGCAGTAAATACAAACTGTATTGCAGGCAAGCTTTGCAGTTCATGTGGGATATCAAATGGCTGTAATTTGCCGCAAAAAATAACGACAAAAGAAATTCAAGTTAATCCGGAATCATAAATAACGGTGAGATATGAGCAAACGAATAGACAGAAGAAATTTCATACGTGGTTGTGCCCGGTATTCACTGGGTTTTGGTCTTGCAGGCCTGGTGGGATTTACATTAAAGGATACCACATCCGATGAATGGGTATGGCAGATAGACCCCTTCAAATGCACCAGTTGCGGACGTTGTGCAACCCATTGTGTGCTCAATCCGTCAGCAGTAAAATGCGTACATGCCTATTCCTTATGCGGGTATTGCGACCTTTGTGGTGGGTATCTGAAACCCGGACATATTTCCCGCGATACGGCAGCTGAGAATCAGCTTTGTCCCACTGCTGCCATTGAACGGAAATTCATCGAAGAGCCCTATTACGAATACAAAATTATCGAAGACCTTTGCATCGGCTGCGCAAAATGTGTGGAAGGCTGTTCGGCGTTTGGAAACGGCTCGCTGCACCTGCAGATTCGCCACAATCTATGCGTAAATTGCAATGAATGCGCCATAGCCCGGGTTTGCCCGTCTGATGCCATCAGCAGAGTACCGGCTTCGCTGCCTTACAAAATAAAGGGTGGATTTGAGCCCGGGAGTGTTTCTTAATGTAAAAATCCTGAATTTTTAATCTATTGAAGTTTAGTGAAGTACAGGTTAATATAAATACAAAATCTAAAAAAGAAATCTTTTGAGAAAAGGTATCATCATAAAGTTATTGTTTCTATTTCTGCTGACTTCAGGTTGGTCAGAGGGTGCCTACTCACAGCAGCAACGATTCCCCATGCCCGAATTTGAAACGGAATATCAGCTGCCTGATACCAATCGCCCTGAACCCAGATCTGCCATACTTGAGTATATGGATGTGGTTGTTCTGTTGCTGGTTATGGGACTTACTATCTGGTTGATTTTTAAAAAACGGTCACGTAAGGGGATTTTTTGGGCAGCTGTATTCGGATTACTTTATTTTGGGTTTTTTCGCGAAGGATGCATTTGTTCAATAGGTGCAATACAGAACCTGGTTCTTGCAATGTTCAATTCCGGCTATGCTATTCCGTTAACTGCACTTGCGTTTTTTATTTTCCCCCTTGCAGTTACACTTTTTGCCGGCCGCATTTTTTGTGCATCGGCTTGTCCATTGGGTGTAATTCAGGATATTGTTATTGTTAAACCTGTTAGGATAGCCCCATGGCTGCAAAAAACGCTGGGGTTATTCCCTTTCATTTATCTGGGACTTGCCGTATTGTATGCAGCCACGGCTACCGATTTTATCATTTGCCGGTATGACCCCTTCATAGGCATCTTCCGCATGGGTGCAGAGTTTCATATGATTATTCTTGGAATTGGATTTCTATTAATGGGGATGTTTGTGGCTCGTCCATATTGCCGGTTTATTTGCCCTTACGGTGCTTTGCTGAATATAGGTTCTCGCTATTCAAAAAATCATCTGTCCATAACGCCTGAAGATTGTATCAATTGTAAGCTGTGTAAAGACTCCTGTCCTTTCGATGCTATTGATTTTCCTACCGATGAAAAGGAAAACAGGGTTACCATATCCGACCGTCGTAAATTCCTGGCATACGCAATTCTTATTCCTGTATTTATCGGATTGGGAGGCTGGGTAGTTTCGTCATCTCATAAAATATTGGCAAAAGCCCATCCTGATGTTTCACTGGCAACTATTTTGCTTGCCAGCCCTGAAAAGATGCAGGAAACGGATAATCTGGATATTGAAAC
>SKVR01000260.1 GCA_007129355.1 Bacteroidales bacterium
ATTATCCCTGGTAAAACTTACTCTCATATCTCCTTCTTCCTTTAGTACCATATATGCAATCTCACGATCGGGCAGTCCTAGGGTATCGGGAAGGCTAAACAGATCAAGCATGTTTCCAAACCCTATTCCATTGGTGTCATACCACACAAGCAACTCCGACTCATCGCCTTCATCCTGCCAAAGCTCAGCCCTGCCACTTTTGGCATATGGTGTTGGGGGTATTTGTATTCTGAAATCCGGGAGAAATACCAGCCGTAAATCACCGAAAACCAGTTCGGTGGGCTCGTCATCTTCGGGGTCATCAGCAGGGTCAGCAGGGTCATCCGGTTCATCATCTTCTTCCAAATCATAATTTAACCTCAGCTGGGCTATGCTTTCACCCGAAAAGCTCAATCCATCCTTATCAAGTAAAAGTGTTATATCTGCCATGCCCATTCTTACTACATTGGTATCGACAGGGAAGGGTGCAGGTGGGTCGACCGGCACCGACCGCCAGCCCAGCCAGGGCGTTGGCATAAACATCAAATCGAAAGCAAAACCGGAAGATATCTCAACTTCCCCGTCTTTAATTAACAGATCGTTTAACCCAATTAAAAGGTCGTTAAATTCAACTGATACCTGAACATGTTCAGTAACATCAAGAGAACCATTTGCTTTAAGCATAAGA
Organism: Bacteroidales bacterium; assembly: GCA_007129355.1. Taxonomy (GTDB): domain Bacteria; phylum Bacteroidota; class Bacteroidia; order Bacteroidales; family UBA7960; genus SKVR01. The sequence continues at coordinate 668 of SKVR01000260.1, forward strand.
CCTTGCTTATCAAGCCTGGCCTGATTAACGGTAAAATTCAGGAAGGGATTTTCTGCTTCGGCAGGGAAACCCCACTGAAATGCATCGGTAATCTCAAGGGCACCATCAAGCAAGGTGCGGGCTATGATGTCGAACTGAATCTCACCATGAACATTTACAGGCGGTGCATCTTTGCGTGGAATGGTAAGTTGGGCGCTGCCGTCAATAATGGCAGTCTGTTCATTTTCAATAAAATCAAGATGCAGGCCGGAGGATAAAAAGGAAAGCCCCATTTTGCCGATGGGAATATTTCCGCAGGGAATAAAGTTCTCAATGGTCCCACGGAAGCCACTTCCCTGCACAATTAAAAAAGCAAAACTCATAGGATCGCATGGCTCATCGGTTTCAAACTGATGTAACTGCGGAATTTCGCCCTCTACTTCAATTTCAATTGCCTGCATAGAAAGTCCGTCTTCGATGATCTCCGATAAAGTTCCGGCAAATTTTTTAACCTCCAGTTCTTCACCACCCAGTGGAATTTTTATGGGCTGCAATGGTTCGTGGACTTCCACCGAACCTGTTAAACGGCCGTTCTGAAAACCTGCATCCAGCACTGTAAGTGAAAGGCCTGTGAGTTCCGGTGCTATTTCTTCCAGACCGGGAAATGAAAGGGCAAAATCCATACGAGGTATCAGGCCACTGAGATCTCCCGGACTAAAATCAAATACATCTACGACCACATTATAAATGCGGAATGCCAGGGGTTGTAGTTTAAACCCGAGCACTTCAACAGGAGGCACCTGCAAAGACGGAACACTGCCATCATTAATTTCCTGCGCAGGTATGGCAAAACCTGTGTTTCTGATCTCCACTCCCTGAATGGGGAAGAGCAAAGTTTCATCGTCCAGGTGCATCCCAAAGGAGAAGTCCAGCGCCGCATAAAAATCAAATCCTTCAGTTCTGTCATAATCCAGAGAAAGTGAATGAATTTCATTGATTTCGAAAATAAAAGGATGAATGTCTATTTTCGGTTGTTTGCTTGAAATGTCATACTCAAAATGGGTTAATGATATTTCATGGCGGTTGTATTGCAGACTAATATCGGCCCGGGCATGATTATCTTCATCAGCCTGAACCAGAAAACCACCATCAATGGTAAACTGAAACTCCGGCATAGTGGGTTGCAACAAGTGATATTGTGCATATCCCTGAACCGAATTTACGTTGATCATTACCAGTTCACTGTCAGGAACCAAAGGGATGGAAGCATCCAGGTCTTCCAGTGCAACTGCACCGGTAAGGGCTCCATCACTCGTAACGCGAAGTGACGCAGAAGCCCCATCTCCAAGCTCTTCATCAAAAAGGGTCAGATCACCATTGAAAAACAATCCGGTAATGTTAAAATTTTCATCCTGAACTGTACCATAATATATTTGCTTCAGGGAGAGAGGTATGCCGAACCGGGAAAGGTCAAATTTTTCTTCAACCCCTGTCAGTGTTACATTAACATCACCCGATTCAAACATAAACGGAGAAAGGGAAACCACCATGTTTTCAAAGTGTACCCCTACCCTAGGCGGTAATGGATCGTCGCCCTGTAAAACAGGAAATACAAAATCAATTTCCTGTCCATCAATGCAACTTATGATAATCGCAAAATCATTGTCGGGGTGTTGTGTAACATTCACCAGTAAGTTATCATTATCCTTTAAAACCAGGTATGCTATGGAATGATTGGGCAAGGGCAACTTTTCAGGTATAATATCCTCAAAATCGAAAATATTTAAATTGGGATGGAATCCCAGTGGATCAATAACGGCGATAAGCATGCCATCATAAATCACCTCAATCTGCCCTCTGGCTACTTTGAAAGGATCGAGCTGGAATGCGAAATCATCAGAAAAACTCACTTCAAGATTTTCGGTTGCAAAACCCCCAAACCGCAATGCTGCGTCGGCAGTGCCCGATGCATGAAGTCCATCGCTGTCAATAGATACTGCACCGGCAAGTTCAAAATAAATACCAGGGTCCAGTTGAGCAGATAACCCGCTTCCCAGGGCAAGTGTCTGATAAGTAAGTGAAAAGTCCGATGGGTTTATTCCTGCTTCAAAAGCAAATCCGGCATCGAAATCGATACTTCCGCTTTTTACTTTAAAATTTGTCAGGTCCAGCAAAAGATCATTAAAATTAGCTGTAATGGACGTATTGTCCTTCAGGGCAAATTCCTGTTCGCCGCTTATAAACAAGCCGTCCAGTGAAATGATAGCTTCATCAATATTAAATCGCAATACTTCATCTTCTTCAGGTATGAGCCACACAAAAGGTTTATCGATATGAAACGATAGGTTATACCATTCACCTGTCATCAGGTTTAACCCCAACTCGCCCTGAAACTGGTTCATGACCCCATCCTGATTGGGAAATTCAAGGTAGGCCAATGCTTCAAAGGTTGCTACCTGTTCGTTATCATTTCGGGAAAAAGTTAGAATTGACTCGTTTATACCTGCCTTATAAGGACCTATTTTTAATGGGCATGGTGGTATAACGTTTACCAATTCGCCTTCAAAAACTCCGTCGCCTGTTATTTTTAAATTTTGTGCCGTTAGTTGAATTGCCGATTCATCATCACAGTCAAAAGGAGTTCCCAATATTAAAGATGCATCAAGAGCTGCATATCCGTCGAGAATAAATTCATCAGTTTGTACCTGTCCAAAGATACCTCCCGCCAGTTGTTGTATTGATAAAGAATAGCCGGCACCCATGGTAAAGCTGCATTGCCCTTCGTCAAAAGATGTCAGGGGGAGGTTAGCAGAAAATGTGCCTCCTGAGAAGGTAGCCTCATGAATTGTAAGCGAAAGATTGCGCAGACAAGAGGGCAGATAGTCTTTAAAATTGGGTGTGGTAAATTCAAAATCAAAGGTAAAATCCCAGGGTCCGGGCATCATACCATCCCAGTCAAACCATGGAAATGTGAATGCAGGCAAATGAAAAGACGTAAGCCGTGCACCAAAACCTGCCAGTTCAAGTGCAGGAACCCACCTGAGGTCATCTTCATCAAAATTATATTCGGGAAAGTGTATGCCTCCACGGTCAATTAATATTCCACCAATACCTTTCAGTTGCAAATTGTCAAAGTCAGGAAACTTCAGCTCTGCATCTATATCAATACCAAAGTCCCATTGCGATGTGGGTATATCGTAGGATAAATAAGGGTCCTTGATCCGGTGAATTGTCAAGTGGGCAATTCCCAGGTCTATGGGCGGAGGATTTATCAATACCGGTGGTGGCCATATTTCGGCCAGTACACCTTGTGTTGTAGACAATGATAATTTGAGAGGTATATTTATGTTTTCAGCTTCGATGGTTTTTAACTCAATACCACCTGTTAACATACCTGAAAATTCAAAGGAGGAAGTCTCCCAGTCAAGGCTGAATTCACCAAAAGCATTATTCATAAAAAGAGTTGCCAGATCCTGTCCCGGCAAAAGGGAAATGTTATCATTGATATTACAGGAAAAAACAAAATTGGCCGGTGATCCGGAAATAAAAAGATCGTTTAACTGGCAAGGAGTAGGTTGGCTGAAAAATTTCATTTGTGCATCCATAGACAGATATGCACCGGGAAAAATGGCAGTAATCTGATAAATAACGAACTCCATCGGATCCACCCCCAGCTCAAGCAAGGCTTGCCCGCCCGGGGCAGTAGCTGTAAGACTTCCACTTAACCCGGCAGGACTGATATTCAGAATCCCTGTTGCTTCCAGAAAATTTCCAGTAGGGTCAATTAAGGAAGCATTAAGAGATAACCCCTCAAAAAGTCCCCAACGAATAGAGTGAATGCTGATGATCTCACCGACACCCTCCAGTGAATTGAATTCAGCAGAAATTTCGCCTAAAACCTGGCCTCCGGTAGCAATAGCAGAGGTGTAATCTGTCATATATATTTCAAGTTCAAAGCAATGTATGGTGATGTCAATAATCCCTTCCATGGGTAAATCCAGTCGCAATGTTGCATTTCCGTTGAGTGTAACTGAAAAATTGCCATAATCAAAATCCAGATGATCCAGGTTTATGATCTCAGCAAAATCAGGGATAAGGGTAATTCGCTCCAGTTCATCAAACCCGATTCCGCTGAACATATCACCCACAGTAAATGTGTATACTTCACTTTTACCATCATCACTTATAGGAATTCTGTCAAATATTTCACGGGCTTTTACCATCCATACGTAAGATTTGCCGGGTTCAAGCGGTAAATGCTCATGTGTATGTATAAACAAAGGCTGGTTTGTAGTAATATTGATGTGTTCATAGTTTGACTCTATGGCTTGCTGGGGGTTTTGACCCTCTAACAGCTCTACAATAAGTAACTCATATTCAAACTGCATACCAGGCATACCCATCACCGGTGTCCAGGAAAAAACGGTAAAAAAGGGCTGGGCAATTCCTTCATCTACAGGTGTAATTAAAAAGGGTGGCTGCGGATAACGGACTTCAAAATAGGTGATACCGGGAATGCCGGGAATCATCAGGAAAGGATCTGCAGGCAGAACTTCAACCTCCAGCAGATACCCGCCCTCAGGCAAAAAACCCGTGCGGATTATATGTTCATGTATTGAGCCGCTGACCATATCAATAAAGTTACCAGAGAAATTTACCGGTGGAGACTCATCAAATGTCCTGTAAAAATAAGTCCCTGGAGTATAGGCAACCGGATCGGATACCATTTCAAGAATATTATCTCCTTCGTGCGACAGGGTAATATGCCAGCTAAATTCAACAGGACCGGGATCAGGATTAGTGTATATAAACTGCACATGATATTGTCCCTGATGAAAATTATTCTCAAGGTCGCTGACAAAAGGCGATGGTAATATGCCCGGAACTCCACCAATAAATACCTGGGTTGACGCTTGTGAATACAAGTTTACTATACTGGCAAAAATGATGAAAATAATTAATATAAAACGTTTCATGGGCAAATCCTCCATAGGTTTAAAAAATTAGGTGCCGGGTACAAATTTTTTTATTGAGTAAATAACCAATAACAGTTTTAGCAATTTACTGCATGCTTTATGCTCAGCAATTGGATTCAGTATATCCGAATCTGCAAGGTTAAATTCTTGATCCGGAGATTATTTTTTTTGCTTTAGTCGGGAGATTGGATTGTTAAAAGTTTTTTTGAAAAAAGTTAGATTCAGGTCAATTATTTAACTATCTAAATTTAATTAACAACTATTAACAAATATTCTTTATTTTTACCATATCATTCGCTCAAATTGTCAATTTTGCATACTGATAAAAAATTGATAGTCTGTTATTTAAAAAATTTTGACGATTTGATATGACAGAAGACATCCTGAAAATAGCATTATTGCTTCCTTTACTCGTTGCCTTGTTTTGGTTTGTGGAATTATTGTTTTCATCGGGTAATAATGGCAAAGCGAAGAAACATCTTGCATTTTTTATGCTCTGTGGATTCTTTTCTATGCTTGGGGGTTATTTGTATTTTACAGGCTTGTATAAATTCTATACCCTTAGCTATTTTATCATAAAAACCTTTTCTTTTGCCCAGTTACCAGCCTTTTACCTGTATCTTAAATCGTTGATTCAGCCAAGAATCAATCAGCAAACCTATGCTAAGCATTATTTCATACCCATTTTGGCAGGATTAGTTGCAATCTTTTTTCACTGGATATTCTTAAGTCTGGAAGAAAGTGCCAGAATGTTCGAGTTTTTCACCACCCCTGAAGTTTTTAGCAGCAAAGAGAAACTGGCATTTTATTTCGACATTTCATTCCGCAACATCTTTGTATTAATGGCAGTTTTTTACCTGGCAATTATTCACAGGCAGGTAAAGGAATCTTTTAAAAAATTATTGAATTTATGTGCTGATGCTGAAAGCAAAAACCCGTCATGGATAATTATTGCCAATTTACTTTATATTATTTTTTCGGTTTTTGCACTGCTACTGTTTAATCTACATGACATCTTTTTTTCCCATTTTTCAGAAACTTACCTGATATTGCCTTTATTTTTACTTGCAACTTTATTTTTTCTGATTGGCTTTAAAGGAAACCGCCAGGATATGTTTGTATTAATTTCAGATGTTGAGGAGATACCTTCTCTGGGGCCTTTGCCGGAAGATGTAAAAGCCTACCTGATAAAAAACCTGGAGAAAGCAATAGAGCAAGACCAGCTTTATTTGAAACAAGATATCTGCCTGCCCGAATTGGCCAAACACATTGGCACAAACCGTTACTACCTTTCCAAACTGATAAACAGCGAGTTTGAAATGAATTTCAATGATTACATCAATCAGTACCGTATTAAGGAAGCCATCAATATCATACACTCCAAACGTAAAGATATCACACTGTCAGAGATTGCTACGAAAAGCGGCTTCAAATCATACATCTCATTTAGCCGGAATTTTAAACGCAAGGTAAATGTGTCTCCTGAAGCTTTTGTAAAAAGCATGTTTACCAAACAAAAGATTTAATAAAAAAAGAATTCCGCCATGAGAGGAAAAAACAGCTCCCCATGTTAAAAAGCAAGTTATTTCTCTGCTTTTCTATTTTCACCACCGGATTAAAGCTCTAAAATCCATGACAAACAAACCCATGACGGTGAAAGAAACTGCAATCAATTAAATAACCTTCCATCTATTCAGATTGTCAAAAACTTACATAGTTTTGTATTTCAGCTAGTTAAACTTATTGTTATTTGATGATTTGTTAATTCTGTAAGTAAAAAAAGATCAATATTTAAAGTGTATTAATTGTTAATACAAGCTGCTCTGAAAAGTGGTTTGGGTTTAATCGTATTATGACTCTTTGGGGATGCGATAAAATATGCCCCATGTCTTCTAATAATAATGAGATTCCTGTTAATAATATTCTATCCATTTTAACTAAAACCATGTACTATGAATAACAATTCCTTAATCTTGAAATTTTCAGCAATGTTCTTCCTGTTGTTTCTTATAACGGGTTGCGAAAAGGAAGACGAAACGAAAGATAGTCTTGAGTTTCTTGTTCCAATTAATTATTCAACTATTCAGGCTTCAATTGATGCCGCTTCGAACGGTGATATAATAATTGTATCTCCTGGAGTTTATCAGGAGAATATTGATTTTAAGGGGAAAAATGTAACTGTCAGGAGTGTTGCACCTGAAAACGCGGATACTGTTGCATTGACAATAATTGATGGTGGAAACAATGGCCCTGTAGTTAGATTTGAAAGTGGTGAAAATGAGGGGGCTATATTGTATGGTTTTACAATTATAAACGGTTCAGCAGGCACATCAGGCGATGGTGGGGGCATCAGGATTTCAGATGGATCGAGCCCCGTAATTAAAACAAATGTAATTAAGAATAATACGGCCAGATATGGCGCAGGTATAATGGTATCGAATCGGTCTGAACCTGTAATTACAGATAATACTTTTTATCAGAATGTTTCATTGAGCGGGCGCGGAGCAGGTATTTATGTTTTCAACCAATCTGCACCTGAAATAACCGGCAACATTTTTAAAGAACATGAAGGGGCCGAGGGTGTAATCCATATCGGGGGAAATAATGCCGGGCAAAATGCTTCCGCTATTATTACCGGAAATGAAATAACCAATAATGTTACAACTTTTGGAACAGGGGGCATCAAGGTTACTCTGAATTCGGATGCGGTAATTTCTGGTAATGAAATAAATAAAAACCATGGTGCAGGCGATAATTCAGCAGGGGCCATTACAATAAGTTTTAATTCTACTGCGGATATAAATAACAATATCATAAGTGGTAACACCGCAACCCGAGCCGGAGCTGTAATAATTTACAGAGAGGCTGTAGCAACAATTACTGATAATATTATTACAGGCAACACTGCAGGTGATCAGGATTCGCAAAGCGGCATTGGAGGAGGTATTATGCTCACTTATTACGGATCTGCGACTATTTCCGGAAATACAATCAGTAACAACAAAGCATGGAGCCATGCAGGAGGAGGTGGTGGCATTGCCATTTACAGTTGGGGACAAAAAACAACTGCAGTCATTGAAGATAATGAAATTGTTAATAATCAGGCATATCGAAGAGGTGGTGGTATTTATGTTGTGGGCACTGCTACCAATGTTGAAATAAAAAACAACATAATTGCTCAAAACAAGGCAGAAA
>SKVR01000017.1 GCA_007129355.1 Bacteroidales bacterium
ATCTTCGCAAAGCGGGATGTGAAATAATAACCATTGGCCAATACCTGCAGCCAAGCCATTCGCATTTGCCGGTTGCTGAGTATATTCATCCCGATGTTTTTGCAAGATATAAGGAAGAAGGGATGAAAATGGGATTTATCCTGGTGGAAAGTAATCCGTTGGTTCGCTCTTCCTATCATGCTGAAGGAGACTTCCGCAAGATTTCGAATGTTTAAGTTTCTCGAAAAACTACCTTTTAACGGTTATTATACAACCCAAAAATCATTGTTTTTAATGGCAGATAAAGTTCAAAATAAGAAAGCACATTTTATTGACCTGGGATTGATTCCATATAAGGAAGCCTGGGATTACCAGGAAAAGCTTTTTGATGAAATCGTACGGCTCAAAAGGGAAATTTCCGATGGGAAAACGGATCTTAAAACCACAAATAATTACCTGATTTTCTGTGAACATAAGCATGTTTATACTTTAGGAAAAAGTGGCTCGTCTGACAATCTGCTTCTCAATCATATTCAACTTCAGGCAAATGATGCCGAGTTCTACCATATTGACCGCGGCGGCGATATAACCTACCACGGACCCGGTCAGATTGTGGGTTATCCTATCCTTAACCTTGATTACTTTGTTTCAGGTGTGAGAGATTACATCTACAAATTGGAAGAGTCTGTTATTTTATTGCTTCAAGACTTTGGCATAAAATCAGAGAGGCTGGAGGGCGCAACCGGAGTCTGGCTGGAAACAGGAACTGCCCGGGTTCGAAAAATTTGTGCTATAGGAGTGCGCACCAGCCGCTGGGTAAGTATGCATGGTTTCGCTTTTAATGTAAATACAAATCTTGACTATTTTGATTACATAAACCCCTGTGGTTTTAAAGATAAGGCTGTTACTTCTTTAAAAAAGGAGCTGGGACAGGAGCAGGGTATAGAATCCATAAAGGAAAAGCTGAAGGAAAAAATTACCCTGGTATTTGGTATGGAACTCGTTTGAAATAAAATAGTTCCTTAATCTTCTTATTATTTTATTGAACTCCCTTTCAGGTTTTGAATTGAACCGCCATCTATTATGGATAATTCATCTGTAAATGAACTCTTTTGTGCAAACATATGTTTATTGGAAAGTTAATTTTTAAATCTTTGATACATGAGCACCAATCCCAGCATTGCAAAAATGGTCAGGGCACAGTTCCTGAGTTCCATCATTGCCCCTATTGTAGCGGGCACATTATTGAGCGTTTACATCAATGGTTACCTGGATGTTATCAACTTTATCATAGTATTTATTATCGGTATTGGCCTGCATGTGGCTACCAATGTATATAATGATATTTATGACACCATACAGGGTACCGATAAGGTAAATGTGCACCGCAACGAAGCCAGTGGTGGTTCAGGCGTGTTGCTTGATAATCCTGAACTGATGGGGAAAATGTACTTTCTGGCCCGTACGGGACTGGTAATGGCACTGGCCGGAACCATCGCACTTACACCCCTAATCAGTCGTGAATTATGGCCGCATTTGTGGGGTTTATTTTTTCTTTCGGCATTTTTCAGCAAGTATTACACTGCCCCACCTTTCAAACTGGCTTACCGTGGCCTGGGTGAATTTTCCGTATGGTTTGCTTTCGGCCCTATGGCTATTTTTATTGCCGCAGTGGGTCAGGGAATTGGTTTTCATCCCATGGTATTGCTGCTCATGCCTGCCACAGGGCTGAGCACATCAACCATTGTGCTGGCAGGTCAGCTGATTGACCTTGATGCCGACCGCGACGGTGGCAAGCATGGAGTGGCATCGCGGCTGGGAACGCGCTTCACATCGGTTTTGTACCTTATAGTGCAACTTGCCATAGTTACCAATGTTATTCTGCTTTTTGTCTATTACCCGGGAAGCACATGGCCCTTTTTACTGGCACTGATACCTTATGTATTTATTTTTCCGAAAGCTGCAGGCATTATTCTCAAACATCATGATAATCCAGATAAAATAAAGATAGGTGCAAAATTCACCGTACTTACCCATGTAGCTTTTTCATTTATGCTGATTGTGGGGTTTGTGATTTATTTGATTTAGGAAAGCTTTGAGGAGAAGATGGCAAATTTCATGAAATCTTCATCGCTTTTTTTAAATACTCTCAACTATTGGGCTAAAATATATATCCCAGCAAAAGAAAAAATACAAAAGCTGTAAATGAACCGCCCAGATTTACTACATCATTGGGTGTAAGAGATTCGGGGTTTATCCTGTTTTGGAAGTAAGACATATCCAATAATTTTTCTTCTACAAAAGTGCCCAGCAGGGTATCAGCAAAGCATGCCAGAAATGCTGAGAAAGAAAGCAGTAAGATTATTACCCAGTTCCATTCACCAAAAAAAATAAAATACGATACTGCAGAAATAAATAATGCACCTGTCAATGCTGCCAGTGTACCGAAAAATGAAACCCCTCCGGTAATTCCTGCTTTATGCATTCGGAAATCTGCCAGAGAGAAGCTGCGTTTATTCAAAAGTGGACCTAATTCACTGGCCCAGGTATCAGCCGCAACCGCAGCAACAAATGCAATAAAAAAGTAAATAAATAGCTCATTTTTAGTGATAAGAAAAAGGGCAGAACTTATGACAGCCCATAAAATATTGGCCGTTACCTGCCAGGCGTTACGCCCATTAAATTCTTTTTTCTTTTTCTTTACACCCGTATGTATTTTAGTAAACACCACTGAGGTAATGAAAAACATTACTACCGGAACAAACCATTTCCAGCCCATAACACCCAATAAATAAACACCCAGCAACCATGCGGCTAAGCTTCCTAACCTGGTGAGAAAACGCCATTTGAAAAGAAAAAAACTTCCAGCGCTCATAAACAGCAATACCCCCAGAAGAAACAAATAGCCGGGCTGCTGAGTTTGAGAAACTTTCAATACGATTGCCAACCCTACCGGTATGGTAAAATTATCAGAACCCCTCCAGGATGCAATTTCAAAAACTACTGCCAGAAAAATAAGCGTTGCCATGAAAAAAATATCCATAGTAAGTCTTGCAGGCAACAGGATGTAAAAAATGATGAGTGCTGAAAACATATACCCCATTATACCATGCATACTTTTTATGTCATGCAGAATTACAACCCTTCCATTCCCTTTTTTTATCTGCCCGATAAAATTTGCCATAGTATCGGAAACAGCAAGAACCAAAAGGCTGGTTTGGAAATACAATATGGGCATGTTATAAAGAATCAGGTAAGATGACAATATGCCAAGCGGATAAAAGAGTGTGCCCAGGCTTGCATCGGTGGTTTTGTGAAGCAGGTTAAATTTCTTATAATTAAAGGTTAGAAAAGAAAAAAGCGACCCCGCAACAATCAGCCAAAGAAGCGCTTCCCTTTGTAACAGAAAAGTGAGAACAAAAATCAAAAGACCTGTAATCAGGTGTACTAGTTTTCTGATGATAAGGCCTTTGAAATAGGTCATGGGAAATCTGTCTGTATACGAATAAGCAACAGACATTTGCTGCTTTTTGTTTCAGAAGCTAAAAATGTTTTGCAAAAAAGTTTACTTTTGAAATGAGATTTCAAAACCAATCCTGACACTATGCAACCATCCGACCATAAATTTGTGCGGCAATGGTCCGAAACCCGTAAAATGGGACGTTTTAAGTATGCCCTGATTCACGGTCTGGGCTTTGGACTCATCCTGTTTCTTTTTACCGGCATTTATAATCTTTGGGAAAAACCTTTCGGTGAAGTTTTTCTGAGTATCCGCTCAGCAATAGTCTTCTTATTCTGGATTGCTACCGGAATCATTGGCTATGCAGTGCTGATGTGGCCTGTGAATGAATATTTATTTCGCAGGAAACAAGACTCAGGATTTAATTCTTCATTATGATGGTGATGGGGTATAGCATCATGTGCCAGCAGGACTAAGGTGGCAAGTATGAGGAATACTATGGAAATAATTTGTTTTAATATTTGCTCAAAGTATAAAACAAAAGTAATTTTTTTGCAAATTAAAAATGCATTTCAAAAAAAACAGGCAGACTGGATATCAGTTTGCCTGTGAAATAGACTTTGTAAGAAAACGTCAAATTATTCACTATTTGTTTTTTAATAGGTGTTCATGGGCTCGCTAAGCTAAGTTCTGCGTTACTTTCGTTTTAAACATCAAATGCGTCAACTTTTCTATAGGCTTCAATGAGCACTTTTTCTCCTTCTTTCCCGGAAATGCTTCTGCCATGTTCCATACAAATTACTCCATCATAACCCTTGCTGTGAATATGTTTGAAAACATTCAGGTAGTTGATTTCTCCCGTTCCGGGTTCACGTCTTCCCGGATTGTCTCCCACGTGAAGTGATGCAATGTATTCCCATGCCATATCCATATTGGGAATAAGGTTTCCTTCCGTGATTTGCTGATGATAAAGATCATTTACGATGCGGCAACTTGGATTGTTTACCGCTTTACAAATCATATAAGACTGAGGAATAGTGGTAAGAAACAAACCCGGATGGTTATGCAAACCGTTGAGGGGTTCCATTACCAGAACCAAATTGCTGGGTGCTGCAATATCGCTAAGCATGCGCATGGCATCAATTACATTGGCGGTTTGGTAATCCCAGTGTAGCCTTTCATCATACCGGCCCGGAACAACCAGTGCCTGATGGGCATTGGTGCGTTTTTGCAGCTCAACAGCATTTCTTACCCTGTCTTTCAACATCTCAAGTATTTCGGCATCACGCGTAACCATTGATTTGGTGGTAAAATCGGCATACAATACATAAGGTCCAAAGTCCATCCCTAATCGGCTAAGCTCATTGACAATTTTTTCCTGTAGCGCAGGTTCTTTACCCATGAATCCGTTGTCGAAAATGGCCCTGAAACCCTGGTCGTTCATAAACCTGATTTGATCGATGGGGTCATTTCCTGCATGCTCTCTGAAGGTCCCCAAACTTGGCGCATATTTAAGATTAAACCTGGCCTTGTTCGACATTTTTGCATCTGGGTTGGCAGCTACAGTTGAGAATAATCCTGGCATTCCTGCCAATGCCATTCCACCCAAAGCGGTATTCCGTAAAAAACTTCTTCTTTTCATATCCATATTTAGGTTTTTAGGTTTGTGTTCTTTTTCGATGAATAAAAGTAGGAAACTTGTTCATAATAGACTACCTGAATCATAAATATTTTTTAATCTGGATGTTTTTATGGTAACTTTCAGCGTTAGTCAAAATAATCCAATCAATAGATTAGCGTATATATCTCTAAAATTGAAATTGGTTTAAAATTATGAAATACCTTTACAAATCTTATTCCACCATTGGTAAGCTTGATCTTGAATCTCCCCTTGGTTTATTAGAAAAATCATTATCATGCTTATTTTGCCTTTATGCCAGGTTTTTATATTTAAGGATTTTTTGAATGGAGTTTATATCATATATTATACCTATCAATAAATACTGTTATGCATAAAGTTGTTTCCTTTGCACAAAATCAAGACCTTGAATTTAAGAAGGCACTACACCAGCGTGTAAGCGCTTATTTCACTGAAAACGGATTATCTAAAGCACATACTCCTGGCATGTTGATTAAATCCATTATTTTACTTTCCATATACATTCTTCCTTTTGTTGCCATCCTTACTTTGGGTTTACCCGTATGGATTGTAATGTTGCTGTATTTTATAATGGGTGTAGGAAAAGCAGGAGTAGGGATGTCGATCATGCACGACGGAAATCATGCGTCTTATTCAGAAAATCAGAAAGTAAATACAATGATGGGATATACCATGTATTTGCTTGGAGCTGACTCGTATAACTGGAAAATCAAGCATAATAAGTTGCATCATGTTTTTACCAATGTATACGGTAAAGATGAAGATATTGACAGTCGCGCAATTCTGAGGTTTGCCTATGCATCTCCTTTAAAAAAGTATCATCGCTTTCAGCAATATTATGCCTGGTTCCTGTATCTGTTAATGTCATTATCCATGGTTTTTTTCGATATTCCCAAACGGTTTATATATCGAAAGAAAGGGATTACCAATATTTCCAGGTCAGCATTCCAGAGCTCTCTTATAAAGCTTGTTGTGGCTAAGATTATATACTTTGGGGTTGTTTTTGCCTTGCCCATGTTGGTTACATCGCTGCTATGGTGGCAGGTAGTAGCCGGCTTTTTTATCATGCACTTTACAGCTGGATTTATTTTGAGTGTGGTCTTTCAGATGGCCCATGTAGTTGCGGGACCCTTGCAAACACTTCCCGACGAAAATGGTAAAATTAATGATACGTTGCTTTTGCATCAACTCAAGACCACAAGCGATTTTTCCAAAGGGAATAAAATACTTTCATGGTATGTGGGTGGATTAAACTATCAGGTGGAGCACCATCTGTTTCCAAGAATCTGCCATATGCATTATCCTGCATTGGCAAAAATTGTTGAAGCTACAACCAAAGAGTACAATATGCCATACTATGTTTACAACAGTTTTGGTTCGGCCATCCGCTCTCACTACAACACCTTAAAAGAACTGGGTCGTACTAAGGTCAATTATGTGAATGTGTAAGATGCAATGTAAACTGAAATTGTTTTTTATTCCGTGCAATGTTTGCCAGTTTGGTTTATTGCATTAGTTTCTGACACTTTAGTGATTTGTTCATTTCATCTAATATACTTTCCGCCAACTTCCTGCTTGCAAATACTTTTGAAGCTATTTTAAGATAACTCGTGTTTAGCAGTCCAAGTCCTGTTAGTATTTCATGAACCCTGTTTCTGATGGGCTTTCTATATTTTTCCATTTCATTCGTCGAAATGATAGGTTATTTGGGGTTGATGGGATTTGGAAAATCTGGCATCCAGCTATCATCAGATGAATCAAAAAACGGTTTTAATGTCTGTATCCAAATCATCTTCAATTATTTGGTTTTCTTAGCATGCTGAATATCCTACCGGCTCAATGGGGAAAGAATCAATCATTAAAACATTAGCATTGAATGATTTAAAAGCATCCTGGCTGGCTTTATTTTTATTTCCTGCTTTATGATACAAAATCATAGGCTGATTTTTTGTATTATTGCCGCTTCAAATGGAAAAGGAGCAAAAGGTATCTGCCGTGCATCCGTATTCAAGGTGAATTGTAAATTAATGTAATGTAATAATGAAAACAGCAATTATAGGTACCGGTGGAGTGGGCGGTTATTTTGGCGGAAAAATGGCCAAAGCCGGGCTCGATGTTACTTTTTTGGCACGAGGTGCACATGCCGCTGCCATGCGCACCAAGGGGATCACAGTGAAAAGCCTGGATGGTGATTTTCATGTTGAAAATGTAAAAGTAAAAGAGACCATAAGCGAAATAGGACCTTCTGATCTTATCATGGTTTGTGTGAAAGCATGGCAGATTAAAGAGGTAAGAGACGAACTGAAAACTATCGTGCATGAAAATACCGTGGTGCTTCCTCTCCAAAATGGTATCCTGGCCTTCGATGAACTGGCCGAAACGATTCCCTCAAAAAATGTAATATCCGGCCTATGCCGAATTATTAGCAAGATTGAAGGCCCGGGAGTAATCAACCATTTTGGGGTGAGTCCCATCATTATTTTTGGAGAGAAGGATAAATCTGATACGCCCAGGTTGCATGCCATCAAAGAGCTTTTCGATACGGCAGGATTTAAAAGTCAGGTTTCTCCGGATATGGATGCTGAGCTGTGGAAAAAATTTATTGCCATTTGTGTTAGTGGCCTTATTGCTGTCACCAATACCACTTATGGACAATTGCGCGAAATACCGGAAACCCGGCAAATGATGATCGATCTGTTGAATGAAATATACACACTGTCTCAAAAAATGAATATAAATATCGAGTCAGATTTCGTTGACAAAACCGTTTCGTTCATCGATTCCTTTCCTTACGATTCCACATCTTCGCTTACGCGAGATGTTTGGGAAAAGAAACCATCGGAAATCTTTTATCAAAATGGAACCACTGTAAAGTTGGGTGAAAAGTATGGTGTTGATACGCCCGTAAACCGATTTGTGTTTAATTGCATTCTGCCGGGAGAATTGAGGGTGAGAGGTAGGGAATAGCGTTATTCTTTTTCATACATAACCCTTGCACTCAACAATGATTCTCCTCCATCGGAAGTAAACACTTTCACTGCATATTGGCGTTTTTCTCCCAGGTGAGCATTTTCACTAAATACCAATTCCTGCGTGCGCTTGTAATGAACCAATTGCCCGTTGCCGTTGGTTTTATAAACAGCAAAAAATGTATTGTCATCCACAGCTTCGTAATCCCAGCGCAGTATAAGTATTCCTTCCTGTTCTTCAATACTTAGGTTTGTTACCGTAGGTCTTACCCCGTCGTCGTAGGCTTTACCATAAACCGGGCGGGCGTATTCGGAATAATTTCCACTGTGATCCTGCGCGCGCATGGAATAATAGTAGGTTGTGCCTTGCACAGACAGGGTATCCACAAATACTTTTTGGTCAATTTCCAGAATTGTATAAAACTCCCAGGGGGCGCCCATCTCTGTTTTACGATATAGCTCATGCATTGCCAAATCACGGCTTTCGCTCAGGGCAAAGTGCAGTTCAATTTCGTTGGTTCGGCTCACAACCCTTCTGAAAACAGGTGTAGTGGGTGGGATGGTATCGGGTCGGTCAATCACCATCATTTCTGAAAAATCCGATTGGTTGAAATTGAAGTCCAGCGCTTTTACTTTGTAGTAAATACGTGGTGTTA
>SKVR01000042.1 GCA_007129355.1 Bacteroidales bacterium
TGCCCAGGCTGTGGAGTGCGGCGCGCAGGTCGGAGGATAGGAGGTCGCCGCTGAGGCCGTCGTCGATGCCGTGGCGGACTTGCTGCATGGCTTCGAGGGTATCTTTCAGGGCCTGGTAGTGGCGGCTGCTGGCCACGATGCTCTGGTTGGCTTCTTCCACACCAATCGAGACGGATTTCAGAAGACTTTCAAGAATCAGGTTGATATTTTCGTTGCGCTTGGCTGAAACGAAGATGGTTTCCATCTCCACCAGGTCGGCGAAGTTGTGAGGTAACTCATCCATCAGGTCAATCTTGTTGGCAATAAGTATCAGGCGTTTTTCCTTGTCTTCCAGCGTCTCACGGAATTCGGAAATCGTTTCGTTAATCTCTTCCATGGTAGTGGTGCTGGCATCAAACATGTAAAGGATGATGGCTGCCTGTTTGATCTTTTCGTAGGTACGTTCAATGCCGATGGTTTCTATGGTGTCATCACTATCGCGCAGTCCGGCCGTATCGATAAAGCGGAAGGATACTCCGTCAACCACAAGCACATCTTCGATGCTGTCGCGGGTGGTGCCGGGAATTTCGGATACGATGGCTTTTTCCTCATTGAGAATACAGTTCAGCAGGGTGGATTTCCCCACGTTGGGTTTCCCGATGATGGCCACCGGGATACCGTTTTTAAGCACATTGCCCAGGGCGAAGGATTTGATGAGCTGCCGCAATTCTTTTTTGATAATGGTGAGCAGTTCGAGCAGCTTTTCGCGGTTGGCGAACTCCACATCCTCTTCGCTGAAGTCGAGCTCCAGCTCAATGAGCGAGGCAAAGTCGAGCAACTGGGCGCGGAGTTGCTGGATGCGCTTAGAGAAATGTCCGCGCATCTGCCGGAAAGCGATGGTATGCGATGTGGCGGAGTTGGATGCTATGAGGTCGGCTACGGCTTCGGCCTGCGAAAGGTCCATCTTGCCATTGAGAAATGCGCGCAGGGTAAACTCACCCGGACTGGCCATGCGGCAGCCGCTATCCACAAGCAACCTGAGAATTTCCTGCTGGATGTACCATGAACCGTGACATGATATTTCAACCACATCTTCGCCGGTGTATGAGTGCGGATTCACAAATTTGGTCACCAGCACTTCATCCAGGGGCTTGTCGTTTTCCAGGATCTGCCCCAGCACAACCTTGTGCGATTCTATGTCGGTAAACTTTACATCACCGTAAGGTTTAAAGATCTTCTGAAGTATGCTCCAGGTTTGCTTTCCTGAAACTCTTATAATGGCAATGGCACCTGTGCCTGCAGGTGTTGCAGGAGCACAGATAGTATCTTCGGTATGGTAAGTGGAATGGGTCATGGCGCGCTCTCCTTTGGTTTGTGCATACAAACCTAAACAATTTTTTGAGGAAAAAATATTTTGTAGCCGAAAATTATGGGGGTTTGAAGTTTTTTTGCCATACTAAGAGAAAAAAGAAAGCAATGAAAAGAAAACCGCAAGGGTCGCAAGGTTTTTCGCAATGAACGCAAGTATTTAATCAGCCCTTTTGCGCGCTTTGCGCATCCCTGGCGCACTTTGCGTTTTCAAGAACTCAATCTCAAAATCTCAACCCTGCCTTACGACAGGCAGGCTTAACCTTTAATGGCTCTCTTCCTGAATTATCTCCAAAAAATCCCCATCTTTGCAACAGCACAACCCAAACCAACCAAACCATGCTTAAAATTGTCGCTGACCAAAAGATACCCTTTCTCAAAGGAGCTCTGGAAGGTGTTGCAAAAGTTGTTTACCTTGGCGGGAAAGAAATTTCGCATAAACACATCCATGATGCAGACGCACTGATCGTTCGTACCCGAACTATCTGCAATGAAAAACTCCTGAATGACACCAGCATAAGATTTATTGCCACTGCTACCATCGGACATGATCATATTAACACCAGGTACTGCGAGGCGCACAATATCCGCTGGGCCAATGCGCCGGGCTGCAATGCTTCTTCGGTAGCGCAATACATCGGTTCTGCAATGGCTTATATAAGCGGCAGGCATAATAAACCCCTGCATGAATTGTGTATTGGTATTATTGGTGCAGGCAATACAGGTAGCAGGGTTGAGAAACTGGCCAATTTGCTGGGCATGAAAATCCTTGTCAACGACCCGCCCCGCGAAAAAAGAGAAGGCCCTACAGGATTTACAAGCCTTGACAAACTGCTGAAAGATGCGGATATTATTTCGCTACATATCCCTTTTGAGCGGACCCCTGAAAACGACACTTTTCATCTTGCCGGGGAAAAATTTTTCAGCAAAATAAAAAAGGGAGCCTGGTTTATTAATACTTCCCGTGGAGAAGTTACCGACAGCCTTGCCCTGCTGAGAAGTATACATAGCGGACAACTGGAAGGTACCGTGCTTGATGTCTGGGAAAACGAACCCCGAATCAACCTTGAGCTTCTGGAACTGAGTGATATTGCCACACCACATATTGCAGGCTATTCAGCCGATGGTAAAGCCAATGGCACAGCCTTGAGCGTGCAGGCCATCAGCAAGTTTTTCGGACTGGGCCTGGGCGACTGGTATCCTGAGAATATTCCGGAACCCAAAAATTCAAAATTCAATTTCTCATGCCGTGGCAAAAAAAGGCAGGATGTCTTCCGTGAACTCAGTCTGCTGAGCTATAACATACTGCAGGATTCTGAAACCCTGAAAAAATCTCCCGATACTTTCGAACATCAGCGCGAGGAATATCCCCTCCGACGCGAAGCAGGCGCATACCGCATAAAGCTCTATAATTGTGATGATGAAAAGATGAAGTTTATCAGAGAGTTGGGGTTTGGGATTGGGTGATGGGTTAACTTTTCAACTTTTCAACTTCATTTATCTTACATTTCTCAGGAAAATACTATTTTTGGGGCTCCAAATCTGAGATAAACTCTGAAATATTCACAACAAGAAAAAATATTAAAAAATAAATAAGACATGAGCGTATTGGTAAACAAGGATTCAAGGGTAATTGTGCAGGGCTTTACCGGTTCTGAAGGCACTTTTCACGCAACACAAATGATTGAATACGGCACCCGGGTAGTGGGCGGAGTTACCCCCGGAAAAGGTGGTCAGAAACATCTTGACCTGCCTGTTTTCGACCGGGTTGACCAGGCCGTAAAAGAGGCCGGTGCCAATGTAAGTGTCATTTTTGTTCCACCCGCTTTTGCTGCAGATGCTATCATGGAAGCGGCCGATGCAGGAATTAAAGTGATTGTATGCATTACCGAAGGTATCCCTGTTAAGGATATGAACCTGGTAAAGGAATTCCTGAAAGATAAGGAAGCCCGCCTGATCGGCCCCAACTGTCCCGGTGTTATTACCCCTGGCGAATGCAAGGTGGGTATCATGCCTGGCTTTATTCATACCCCCGGCAGTATCGGTATTATTTCGCGCTCAGGGACATTGACCTACGAAGCGGTTGACCAGGTTACCAAGGCTGGAATGGGCCAATCGACCTGTATAGGTATCGGCGGCGACCCCATCGTAGGTACCACCACCAAAGAAGCCGTTGAACTGCTAATGAATGATCCCCAAACAGAAGGTATTATTATGATTGGCGAAATCGGCGGAAGCATGGAAGCCGAAGCTGCCTATTACATCCGCGACTATGGCACCAAGCCGGTTGTAAGTTTCATAGCAGGCGCCACCGCACCCAAAGGCCGAACAATGGGCCACGCCGGAGCCATTATTGGCGGAAAAGACGACACTGCCGAAGCCAAAAAGGAAATCCTCACCGCATGTGGCGTAACCTATGTGGATTCACCTGCAGATATAGGAATTACGATGAAGAAAGTACTGGAGAAGTAGGTTGATGAGTTGATAAGTTGATAGGTTTAAAAGCTTAGAGTTTAGAGTTTAGAGTTTCGTGCTTCGGATTTCGGATTTAGCTTCGCTGAGCTCGGCTTCGCCTCGGTTCGGATTTTTACCCCTGAGACCCTAAGGCACTGATTTCGCAGAGTAATTTTAAACTTTTCCCTAATCCCTAATCCCTAATCACTAATCCCTAATCACTAATCCCTAATCACTAATCCCTAATCACTATCATTTTCAATCTCATAATACTGATACGCGCCCATATCCAACCTCTCCAGTCGGCTGTTGCCCAAAATGTCATATGGGATGTCGATGGCAATCTCAGGGTCGCCTTCTCCTATGGCCGGACTGTCTTCGCGAAGCCGGTAGTCGTTGTTCACGTTCAGGAACCTGGGCTGTGTGTTGAAGATACTGCTTTCGAAAAGATGCCCCAACTGTTGTTGTAAGGTTGTACGAACCAGGCTATGAGCAAACATAAAGTTTGCGGCTGAATTATCAGGATAAAGATCGAGCAAAATCTCCTGCTGCAGACTTCCGTAGATAATTGAATTGCCAAAATAGGCTTTTTCAAATTCGCGCACCTGAACAGTGTTTGTAATATCAATGTAATAGTTATTAAAAACGATGGATGGTGTTTGCCGGATGGAACCCGGCAGACTATAATAGTTGGCTACGGTAACATGTCTGAAATCATAGCTTCCTCCCAACCCCACATAAATGGCGTGAACACCACAGTTGGAGACCACCAGGTTTTCAGCTTCCACCCATGCACCCCTTAATTCAAGGCCGGTTTGATCCATATTCTTAATAATGGTATTTCGAATACGAAGTGTAGGTTCGGTAAGACTCCCGATGGAGTCCATAACAATACCGTAAGTAGCATTTTTTATAATTGCGTTATCAATGCTGTGGTTACGGCTGTTTGCGGTAAGCCAGATATAACCCCATTGCCCGGGCAAATCGCTGTAACCGGGCTCAAGTCTGTCGCCCTGAAATAAAATAGGTTCTTCAAGGGTGCCCTCAACCTGGAGACTGGACTGCTGCAGGAATATCAACGCCGATTGGTTATGAAAATGAACCCTTGCACCTTGTTCGATGCGCAGGGTAACATCGGGAGCTACCAACACAAGTCCATAAATAACCCAGGGCCTGGGTCCGGTCCACACACTGTTTTCTGTTATAAGATGATAATCTAAGCCTAATACTGTATCATTCACATTGGGCCGGATAAAATTAGCATCCTGCCCCCATGCAACAAGTTTTACATCCTGAACATGGGTATTTACATGAAAGATCACACTATCAGATATAATGAGTGGTAAATCCTGGTTTACAGGATCAACGGTAACTTCCACAAAAACAAAAATACTGTCGCGCGGACCGATTTCCAGATCATTAATGGCAGTTCCCGATCTCCCATCAGCATTAATGCGAAAATAGGATGAGGTACCACTGGCCAGTTCCAATCTTGATATATTAATACGGGAATTATTGCGGTTATAAATCTTTATATAGCGTGTAGATGACCCCACCGTTGTAAAAACCGTATCGAACAAAAGCGAATCGGCAGAGAATTCCAGCTTCAGATTGGGAGATGTATCAAAATCATCCTGACGACAGGATTGCACCTGCAAAATCAGTAAAAATGAAGCAAACAAGGCGAAAAAATAAAATATCCTTTTCATTCTGTTATTAAGAGTTTCTCAAAGTAATCTGTTTTGTTTTCCGCCAGAATTGGGTTGACAGGAACATGTATTGTAATAAACGTCAATTTACTTCAATATTTTATCTGACATACAAAATATTCATTTTCAACACATTTTTGCTTTGCACAGTCATAACGTTACACGGTGGAATTTTGCTTCCGGACATCACAAAAAATTGCAATAAAATATTTGAAACACGCAAAATTAGCTTATTTTTGCAGCCTGAAAAAACAAAGCTTTAAAAGTCTTCAATAAAATCAAAAAATGAAAGAAAACAAAAAAGGTCAGAAACAAGATCAGAGCGAAAAGAATATCGTTGCCGTTGAAGAGGCACTCAGTAAAAGCGAACAGTTTATTGAACGCAATCAAAACATACTCATTGGAGCTGTTGCTGTAATCGTTTTGCTGATTGCAGGCTACATTGGATACACCCGTTTTGTGCTTGAACCCCGCGAGCAGGAAGCCCGTGCCGAAATGTTTACTGCTGAAAATTATTTCGAACAGGACAGTTTGAGGCTTGCTCTTGATGGTGATGGAGTAAACCTGGGTTTTCTGGATATCATTTCCGATTATCGCATGACTAAAACTGCCAACATGGCAAGATACTATGCGGGAATTTCATTACTAAACCTTGGAGAATATGAAGAGGCCATTGATCATCTGAAAAAATTCAGAAGGCGCGACCAGATGCTTGGCGCCATGTCACTAGGAGCCACCGGCGATGCTTACCTGGCCCTGGAAGACACCCGTAATGCCTTAAGATATTATAACAGGGCGGCAGATTACAAACCAAACCAGCTTACCACACCCGCTTTCCTTATGAAAGCCGGTATGGTTTACGAAATGGAAGGTAACTATAGCGAAGCTCTCGATGTTTACAAAACAATTCGCAACGAATATCCCAATACCAATGAGGGCAGAAACGCAGAAAGCTTTATTGCCAGGGTAAAAACTGCAAAGAATTAGGTTAGGGTTAAGATTGAAATTTGGAAGAGAGATGTTTTGATATTACCTGTGAAGTGTATTGCAACTGACCGAAAAAGAGAAAATGGCAGATAAAAAGAAAAACCTTTCCGAATATGACATTCATGCCGTTCCCAATGCAAAGGGAATGCGTTTTGGAATTGTGGTTTCGGAATGGAATGATGAGATTACGTTTGAGCTTTGCAGGGGTGCCATTGATACCCTTAAGAAACATGGTGCAGGTGATGATGATATCGATATGCATTATGTTCCGGGAAGTTTTGAACTCCCACTTGGAGCGCAATTTGTAGCTCAGGCCGGCAATGTAGATGCAGTTATTTGCCTGGGTTGTGTAATTCAGGGCGAAACAAGGCACTTTGAGTTTATATGTAATGCTGCAGCAGATGGAATTACTAACGTTGGTCTGAAATTTGACCTGCCGGTAATTTTCGGCGTGCTTACTCCCGATACCTGGCAGCAAGCCAAGGACAGAGCCGGCGGAAAGCACGGAAACAAAGGTGATGAAGCGGCCATTACAGCCATAAAAATGGCAGAATTGAAGAGAAAACTCTAAAACATTATACTTTTACAAAAATCAAAAAGGGGCTGTCTCAAAAGGCTAATACTACCCGGACGCTGAGCCTTTCGAAGCGTATAGTAGCCTGATACAGATGTCGTTTCGACAAGTGTTACAGTGAGTTAATCGAACTGCTCAACGACCAGATAGCCCTTTTAAGACAGCCTCTTTTTGTCCATTAAACCACACTTATTTATAAAACGGTAACATGCGCAAGGAAGACCTCAGGATTGTTTTTATGGGCACACCCGAAATTGCTGTAGCATCTCTGGAAGCTATCCTTGAACATGGCTTCAATGTGGTGGGTGTGATAACTGCACCCGACAAACCCGCCGGAAGGGGAAGAAAGATCCGTTTTTCAGAAGTAAAACAATTTGCACTTGATAAAAACCTGCACCTGATGCAGCCCGAGAATCTGAAGGAGCCCGCCTTCATTGAAAGTCTTGCGGCACTTAAACCTGATGTGCAGGTGGTAGTTGCTTTCCGCATGCTGCCAAGGGCAGTATGGGCACTGCCTCCGCATGGTACATTTAATTTGCATGCTTCACTCCTGCCCGACTACCGGGGTGCGGCACCAATCAACTGGGCGGTAATAAACGGAGAAAACAGAACAGGCGTAACCACTTTCTTTCTTGACGAAGAGATCGACACCGGCAAGATCATCGCATCAAAAGAGACGGAAATCTATCCCAAAGATACAGCAGGAAGTCTTCACGACAGACTGAAAACTATAGGTGCAAATCTGGTAGTGGAAACCCTTGGCAAAATTCTTGACGAAAATGCAGAACCCGTTAGCCAGGAAAACCTTCTCCCGAAAAACAAGCCTCTGAAAAAAGCACCCAAGATATTCAAAGAAGATTGCAGAATTAACTGGAACAAACCAGCAGAGGAAATTGTGAATCTAATCCGTGGACTGAACCCCGTGCCAGGTGCATTTACAGAATTAAGAACCGATAACGAAGAGTTGTTTTTGATGAAGATCTTTGAAGCCAAGGCCATCGTTGAAGAACATAACTTTGAACCCGGAAAATTCTTTACTGACAATAAGAATTACATGAAGATCAGCACTCCTGACGGTTTTATTAGTGTTAAAAACATGCAGGCAGCAGGTAAAAAGCGCATGAATACTGATGATTTTCTGCGTGGATATGATTTTTCTTTTGGCTCAGATTTACATTGATATTATATCTATAATTTCCGAAAAGCCTGTAAATACAGGTGTTTCCGCAATAGTTATTAACAAAAACCCCCATTTTATCAACAAAATCAGTAGTTTTATGATAATTAGCTTGGTTTTTTTTAGAAATAGCCTATATTTGCAATGGTTAAAGGAAA
Organism: Bacteroidales bacterium; assembly: GCA_007129355.1. Classification (GTDB taxonomy): domain Bacteria; phylum Bacteroidota; class Bacteroidia; order Bacteroidales; family UBA7960; genus SKVR01. Next base: position 8,407 of record SKVR01000042.1, read on the forward strand.
ATTCCATAATTTTTAAACGAAACCTAACTAAAAACTAGAAAAATGAACAAAGCAGAATTAATTGATGCAATGGCATCTCACTCAGGCTTAACAAAAGCTGACGCTAAAAAAGCTCTTGACGCATTTATCGGCGCAACAACCGGCGCACTGAAAAAAGGTGACCGCGTAGCATTGGTAGGATTCGGATCATTCTCCGTTTCTAAAAGAGAATCACGCA
>SKVR01000008.1 GCA_007129355.1 Bacteroidales bacterium
CCCAGACCCGGTGCTCCGTATCCATCTGCATCAAAATCCCAGTTTTGTCCCAATACAGTGGGTTGGGGAGTGAAGCCCGGCAATCGTGTACCATTTGATTCTGTATAGTTGATACTGAAATTTCTTACGCCCATTAATATTCTCAGGAACCCTTCGGCAAAGACCTTGAAGTAATCGGTTCGTTCTTCATCATCCTCGTTGTTTTGTTGCTGTTGCTGTCCGGGTCGCTGTTGCGGACGAGCCATACCACGCTGGTTGATCTGGCGCAGGAAGTCAACCTTGTTATAAAGATTTACGAAGTTTGCATTCAGGTTGATTCTTTTGGTATTGGAGTTTTCAACCGTATTGCCAAATTGCTGTGCTGCCAGTGGTGCTGCCTGCCAGTCGAAATCGGCGGTATAACCAGTGTTGGCCGTTACCCAGTCGAGCATAGGTAATTTATTGATGGGCAGGTTGTAGGTAACATTAAGCCTGTGATTGTAAAAAGTTGTACGGCCGAAACCTCTGATATTTTGCATGATAGAATCGCGCTTCCAGCCCCAATCATCATCGTTGCGGTTGATCCTTCCGGGTGGTTCATCAATACGGGCATTGTTGGTTGCCTTAAACTCTAGTTTTAATGCCCGTGTAAGATCGTAACGGATATCATAAAGCCTGTCCCATGAGAAAGTTTTGACATAGTTGGGTTCAAGAATGATTTGGTAACTACTTTTATCTCTCATGAGCGATTCGCTGTATCCGCGATCCATGATTGTGCGGAAAGAAACCAGTCTGGGCATGTAATAAAAGTTGAAGTCACGAAGTATCCTGAAGACATTTCCTGAAAATGCAGATACGCCGGAGAAGGGCGTTACATTTGTGGGAGATGTTTGCCAATTGTAACCCAATGCTCCCCTCCAAAGCTTTTGTCGGTCATACTCAATATCAATATTTCTGGCAAAAATCTCAGAATAGGAGTATGTGATATCAAAATTCTCTATTTGGTAAAAGCGGTTACTGCCTCCTGGGGTAAGTCTGCTTTTTCCGACATTGGAGAAGTTAAAGCTTTTTCTCCTAACGTAATCCTGTGCTATGCTCCTAATGGAGTCTCTCTCTGCTTCAGTTTCATAGGATTCAAGATCGTCCCGGAAAAGGATATCCGGATTGAGGGGGTTATACTGTGGGTCGGTAAATGATTCAGAGAAACTAAAATGGAATGGAATTCTTAATCCGAAGTCTTCGGGGAAGAATTTTCCCAGTTCGAGATTTGATGCTATGTCGTAAGATTTAACATATTCTTTACTTCTGTCGTTAACCTTTTGCTCAATGCTTCCGAAGCCTGGAGTGCTGGTAAATCCTGCCATGGTAAGGTTTCCAAGGTCGGCCAGCTGTGCATTTACACGACCTGATGCTGCCCATCCACCCTGATCTTCAAATTCATATAAACGCAGCTCGTTTACCCATATTTCTGCCGATTTGGGCATACCGTCGTCGCGGGGTGTATTGAAAGTTCTTCTTGGATTTCTTACCCCGATCATGATAACCTTAACATTACTCAAGGTAGGAGTACCAACAACTGTCATTTTATTATCACCGTCATATTCAGAATAAGGAGTATTGAGGGTTACCCCGCTGTTGGTTTGCCTCATAAGACTGTTTCGGGTAAGTTTAAGACCGGTAAGATAATCAAGATAGATATCAAAATTATTTTCTTCGGGCCATACCAACTCTCTTATGGGGCCCGTACCCCAGGGAGTAACTTTCATGGGCACCTCATACTCATAGTAATTGTTGGTAAAGTCAGATCCCAGTCTTATAAAAACGGTGAGGTCATCATCTCTGAGGGTATGCTCTTCGCCAAATGCTTCGGCGTGGGCAAACATTTTCAAACGGCGATATTGTCTCATATCGAGATTTGCTGTTTTATAAACTGCTCTTGAGTCGCCGTCCTTTAGGTTGGTAAGTCGCATGGCGAGCGACTGTTCATTGCGCCTTTGCAATGAAGTTGTTCCAAGATCGGTTTCTCTTTCAATACCCGGGGGTAAAGTATAAGGAATTGGTGAGCGGGTACCATTTTCTTCGATATTTACGGTAAAAACCTCAAAGGATGTGTCTGAATTATCATCGGGAACATACTCGCCCGGTGCAGTAAGTGAGCGGTCAAAGGTGCGCCAGTTGCCCCGTATCAGTTCCAGAGTTGCAAAACGCAAAAAGATAGGTTCTTCAAAATTTTTCAGGAACATGCGCATAAAACGGATGGATTTGAAGTCCTGAATATTATTGACCGCCTGACGATTGGGATCGCGCAGGGGTATTTTGAACTGGTACCAGTTTACTACTTCATTCTGGTTGTTTGCAAGTGTTACCCTGGCTTCTACAACATCTGTAATATAGTTTCGCCCTACCACCATATCTTCAGGTCGAAGACTTACACGGTACTGAAAATATCTTTCAGCTTCATTAAGTGTTCCGTCCTGATTAATGTCCTCTGTATTGGGGAGGTTTGTGGCTTGTGTGGGATAAGGTTCCGGCGATTGTTCGGCCGTTGGACTATTGCCTTCAAGTCCGTTGAATCTTTTATACCGGTTAAGAATACTTAATTCATTCTGGTCAAGTTCAGTTCCTCTGAAATACTGAAAATTATCAGCCGATGGATCTTCAAAAGCCATCTGATAGGCTTGAGATGAAGTGCCGTACATCTGGGCAATAACATTCAAAAAATTATCGGCAAAGAATGATCTTTCATCTTCTGAGTTCAAACCATCCAGCCCGACATCCTGAAACTCCCTGGCAGTGGGATTGTTGTCAAATGAGTTTACTATAGCCTGAATATTAGGTACACGACCCCAGATGGTTGTATCAACGTTAACAACTTCATCAGATGTGGGCAGACCGTTTTCAAATGCTTTTCTTCCGTCGCGCAATACATCTTCTGAAATATCACCCAGGTTAAAGTACAGATCACCACCTGCATGATCCTCATCATAAATAAAGGGGTCAAGCATCCAGAACTCAATGTATTCAATGTTGTTGGATTCGAAGTCTGTATTCTGCATGGCACGCATAATTCCACCCCAGCGGGTTTCCGGGGCAATAAGGTTGCCATCTTGTCCTAAACCCCTGCTATATGCATCGGGCATAGTGGTATAATTGTACATACCGCGCTCACTGGGGTAAAACGCCAGATTTAACACCGGAATGGCAGATGGAATACCTGACGGATTATCCTTATTGGGCCAGAGTTCGTTTTCTCTCACTTCACGCACATAATGATTGGAAAGCTGTTCAGGGTCGTTGCGCAGGTGTGTCGGCATAAGGCTGCCGCGTGTATCGGTAAACAACCGGTCAATGATGTACCATGCCAGGCGGGCATTATTGTAACGGAAGGCAAGCCCTGTGCCGGGTGCACCCTCAGGGAACATACCTGCCTGTGTTTGATTCTGGGGGGTGCTGGCAACGTGCCAGGAGTGAATGTTTCTAAGGTCGATGGATGATTTGCTTCCTTCAAAATCATCAATATATGCTGTTCCCGCACTTCCGATAAGGCGCGAGTGTCCCGGAATCAGATGGGCAAATTCACCGATAAATGTTATGCGTGATGGTGCATTTGTAGAATAAAAGGGCAACCGGTCGAGCATGCGGGTCAGGAATAATGACTGGGTCTGATAGGTAGTATGAAGGCCCCAGATAGTGTTGGCAATGGGTTCATCGCCATAGTTCACTTTTTGAGTAAGGGGTCTTTCCGACAGTCGCATAACGGTACCACCGATGCGCAGGTTTTCATTTACCTGGTGGTCAACATGCGTACCCATAAGGGTTTTGGTCTGGATGTTGAAAAGACTTGAACTTTCCAGCGAAATCCGGATGGGGGTTCCTGAGTTAAGAATTCCTTCATTTATAATCCTAACACGACCCAGTGTATAATCAACGGTGTAGTCAATATTTTCAGTAAGAGGAACACCACCTGCAGTAACTACAACAGATCCCTGTGGAATGTTAATTGCGTTAAGTGGAATTTCGGAACCTGAAGCAGATTTGTAACGACCCTCAATGATATATCTGTTTTTTTCAGGAAATTGTTGTGCCCTGTATTTTGTAGTTGTATAGAGCGAGTCAAATGCATATTTGTCGCCCAGTTCAGGATCAACCAGCATTTTACGCAAATGTGATCCGAAGGGTTCAACTACCGGGAAATATACACGTCCGTTGGATGATTGAATGGTACCACCCTGTGTTGCGGCATTATCAACAAAGTCGAATACACCGTCGGGTACAGGGTCAAGTTGTGTGTTAAGCCGGTCGAGCCCGAGAACCCTGATAAGCGGCATACCCTCTACAGGTCCTTCATTGAAAAATCCTATGGGGACACCCATTTCTTCATCTTCGTAAAGAATATTCAACCTGAAATCCTGCCTGTTGATCTGAAATGCACCGATGCTGTAAACGTTTTTCATCATCAAGTCCCACATAGGATGACGAGTATCAACAGCTGTACTTTTCAGCAGTTTTACAATGAGTGTATTGGGTGCTGCCACTTCGTTGGAAAATTCACCTACACGATAGGTGGTTGTGTCGCCAATGATGGTATATTCGAAGGCTACACCCAACACGTGGTCGGGGCTTACCGACTGATTAAGTGATATAAAACCCAGTCGGGGGTTGAATGTATACTCATTTTCTCTCAGGCGACGGGCATTTTCAATATTTTCATAATCGGTACCAGCAGAAAATCCTTCCGGACGCTGACTCAGGTAGCTGTTTACCTGCGAGATATCGCGTATGGGTGTATTCTGCATCAAGGTGTACAGATTGTTGGAGAAGTTGAAAGGTGCCTTTACCGGGCTGCCTCCCAGTGCCTGGTTGTGAGGGTCGGCCTCAGCTAAATCGGAAAATGCGACAATATTACGGTTATCTTCCGTAGCAGCACCAATATTGGTGATCCAGACCTCAATTTTGTTGATGATGATGTTGGAGCTTACTATGGGCAGGGTTGAAAGGGCATCATCATAATTGTCGCGAAAATATTGTCCCAGGAAATAGTGTCTGTTTTCTTCGTAATCATCAGCCTTAAATTCGTATTCAGTTGTTTGGGCTCCGCCCTGAACTTCAATGGATTTTGACTCGGTTCTTTGTTGCGAAAAGACACTGGTAACGGTAGTATTACCGAAGCGTAACTGAGTTTTGAATCCAAACAATCCCTGGTTTCCTGAAATAAGGGTTCCGGGTAGGGGAAGAGTAACATCTCCGGCTTCAATTAATTGGAGTATTTCATCTTCATTCCCGCGGTATTCCAGTTTCATTTTATTTTCAAAATCGAAACTGGCTTCGGTATTGTAGTTACTCTGGATCTCAATTTTCTCACCTATTTGTGCCTGAACCGAAAGCTGTATTTTCTGCTGAAAATCGAAATTAGTGGTTTGTCTTCTGCGTTCATCAAGGGCGGGGTCTTCTCTGCGATTGGAAAGTATCCCGAAAATCAGCTCTGCCGAACCGGTAGGTCTTATATCAATGGTACTGCCCCCAAAAATTCTGTCAAATACTTCGCCTCCCACATAAATCTGGGGAATGACACCATCACGTCTTTCAAAATCCTGGGGTTTGGATTTCTGATGCCAGTATTCCTTAAGGCTTCTGTCCATATCATAATTCATGTAGTCCTCGAAGCTGATATAACGTGGTCTCCCTATTACACGGTCACCCATCATCGTTACTTTGTAATAACGATTGGTTTTAGGGTCATAAATTATTTGGGTGGAAATGTTTTCAGGATAGTTTAACAGGAAAGGTTGTTGTGCCGGATCATCAAATAAGTAATCCTGGGGGCTTGCTCCCGTTGCGGGTGGCACAGGTTGAACCGGTTGTTCAGTAGTGTCGGGTAATAGTGAAAATATATCAGCGTATCCAGAAAAGCTTTCATCAAAAAACCCGTTAGCATCTGGTACTTGGATGGCTGAGACAAATAAAACAAAAAGAAATGCCGAAAATATTTTTAGTGGTTTAAGTGAGTTTAGCACCAATATGTTGTTTTAAAAAGTACTTTTTTATTTTGTGTTTCATGAATACTTTAAAGCCTCCTTGATCAGTTGCTCAACGCTCATATCGACGCCGGCATTTTTCTTAAGGATTTGGTTGATAGTTTTTTGTGCTACGGGTTTATTGTAGCCAAGCATCACTAATGCAGATAACGCTTCCTCCCGCAATGTATTGTTTGGCTGCACTAAATTTTCTTCTGTAATATAGCCTTCTTTCTCAATCCGGTCTTTCAGATCTACAACGATCCTCTGGGCTGATTTTGCACCGATACCTTTTACCGTCTGCAAAACAGATGCATTATTGCCAACAATGGCCTGGTTGATCTCTTCAACCGACATGGATGAAAGGATCATCCGGGCAGTGTTGGGGCCAACTCCGCTGACCGAGATCAGGTGTTTAAAAAGGTTTTTTTCGTTCTGCTGAAAGAACCCAAAAAGGGTATGGGCATCCTCCCTGATAATGAGAGATGTGTGAAGCTTTACTCTTCCTGATTCAGGTAATTTCGAGAATGTGTTTAAAGAGATATGGATCATGTAACCCACTCCGCTGCAATTAAGCACAACATAGGCCGGGTTTTTTTCCACAAGGTCACCTTCTATAAAAGCAATCATAGGCCGGGTATATTTTTAACCGGCAAATTTAATAAATTAATCCGAGTGAAAGTCAGTTAATATACTGATGTTTGGCTTTATAACCTCACTTTTCTTATGGCTGTTTCCAGCGACTCCTGAAGAATTTTTGCAGGTGGTTCTTCAATAAGTTTATGCTCTTGCATAAAACTGGTGATCTTCCGGGTATGCATAATATCGTGGTAAGCTTTGTCATAAGCCTCCTGCCAGGTCATTTTGGTTCGGGCCACGCCATCTTTTATAGCCTGCATAGCCACATCAGCTGCTTCATGGGGGAAAACCTCCGTTTCATTCATGTTGGCAATGATGTTTTCTGTATGGATGCCTCGTTTTTCCGAAAAATCGGCAATAGAATATGCTGCTGCAATAGCCATTTCATCGGTAATTTTGCGGGCCTTTACCAGAAGAGCACCTTTGAGAATTCCCGGAAATCCCACGGAATTGTTTACCTGGTTAGGGAAGTCACCCCTTCCGGTAGCAACTATATAAGCACCTGCCTCTTTGGCTGAGTAAGGATAAATTTCAGGAACAGGGTTGGCGCACACAAAAACGATAGGTTTGGAACCCATCATCTGAATCCAGTTTTGTTTTACCAGGTCAGGGCCGGGAGTAGAGAGTGAAAGCAATACATCGGCTCCTTTAATGGCTTCTTCCATTGTGTCAATCTGTTTTGGATTGGTGATTTGGCACAACTCCCATTTCCTGTAAAAGCGGGGGTCAGTTTCAATATCTTTACGTCCTTTATGCAATGCTCCTTTGGAGTCGAACATAATAGCTTTTGCCGGATCGCCACCTGCATGGTTTACAATACGTGCTATAGTTGTATTGGAAGCTCCTGCCCCCAGGTAAACTATCTTTACGTCACCGATCTTTTTGTTTACAAGCTTTAGTGCATTGATAAGTCCGGCAAGCGTAACGCATGCAGTACCCTGGGCATCATCGTGCCATACGGGAATGTCACACTCTTCCCTGAGTACATCAAGCACCCTGTAGCAATTGGGTTGTGAAATGTCTTCAAGGTTGATGGCCCCAAAACTGGGTTGCACCATCTTTACAAAATCAATGATTTTTTCTGCGTCATGCTCTCCTTTGCTGTTGCGGCTGTCAACGCAAAGCGCAATGGCATCAATACCGCCGAGATATTTCATAAGAAAAGCTTTGCCTTCCATCACGCCGAGCCCACCGGGAGGGGTGCAGTTGCCATCGCCCAGCACGCGTGTTGAGTCGCTCACAACAGCTACCAGGTTACCCCGGTTGGATAGTTCATAAGAACTGTCGTTGGCATCGCGTATATGTGTGCTAATGCGCGATACCCCAGGGGTATACCACGCATTAAACCAGTTGAAGCCGTAAACCGGAGCCTTGGGAAGGGTTTGCATTTTTCCCCGGTAAAAATCGTGCATCTTCAACGCAAATACTTTGTAAAATAACGTTTTTGCACAAGCTTTCTCGTAGGGGGTAAAGTCATCGGGAAAGCACTCTTCGAAGTTGTCCAAAGATAAATTAAGTCTCTTCATAGTAATAAGTTTTGGTTTGGTAACGGTAAAGATACCAAAAAAGAAACGGGGAAAAAGTAAAATCGGAAATAATTTACTTTTTCCCCATAAATTGTGAGTTCAGTTATCATTTGCTTTGATTTACAGGCAACTAAACCCAGTCGTTCTCAAACTTAATTCATCTCAATAATCTGAAAAAGGTCATCCAGTTGAGGTGTAAGAATGATCTCTGTTCTTCTGTTTTTTTGGCGGGCCTGGGGGGTTTTAGCCGGATCTATAGGCATATACTCTCCACGGCCTGCAGCAGTAAGTCTTTGTGGTTCAATATTGCTATTCTGAAGAAGAATTCTAACAATAGCAGTTGCCCTTAATACGCTCAGATCCCAATTGTCTCTGATGGCACTTCCCGGGCGCAAGGGCACATCATCGGTATGGCCTTCGATAAGCACATTGATATCGGGGTTATTTGCCAATACTGTTGCCA
>SKVR01000129.1 GCA_007129355.1 Bacteroidales bacterium
CTATGGGGCTGAACGTTTGCCCACTCAGCACCGAATAGTTCTTTTGCACGATCTATGGCAAGCTGTTCAGTCTGGTCAACAATTTCACAACCACCGTAATAGCGTTTACCCGGATAGCCTTCAGCATACTTGTTGGTTAAAACGCTACCCATAGCTTCCATTACTTGTTCGCTTACAAAATTTTCCGAGGCAATAAGTTCAACACCATGCATCTGGCGTTGTTTTTCCTGTTCAATCAGGTCAAAAATCTTCTGATCTCTTTCCATAATAGTGTTAGTGTTTTTATTTTGTTGGATAATAAGCAGTTAAAACTGATGGCAAAATTACTAATATTTTCTAAATCGTATCTTTTAAACCGCCCGATTATCCTAAAAACCCTATTTTTACAAGCGAAAAAATATGCACCCAAAAAAGCTATAAAAAACATGAAGAAATCGTTTTTACTCATCATTTCATTTTTATGGGCTTCGGGCTTCGCCGGAGCCAATGATAAGAATGACAAACTCGTAATTTCCACCTGGCTGAAAACTGCAGCACATGAAGTTTCATTCCCTGTGTTTTATGATGTGGAAAATACCAAAGGAAAAACCTTTGAAGTGCAAAACCTACTGGAATTTGAACACATAAACATGAAAGGCCACTTCCCGCAGGAAGGCAAAACACTTGCAACTATTAATGGTACTCCGCTAACCTGGAAAGGTGATTTTACCGATAGCAACGGCTATGTTTTCCTTGATGGGAAAGCATCTGACAACCATCAGGTTGCTTACCTTGCAGCTTATATATGGGCAGACGAGTGGATCAACACTAATCTCGAAATCAAGAGCCCCCATATGCTAAGGGCATGGCTCAACGGTGAAATGATAGGCACTAAAAACTCAACAGAAGAGGATGAAGGCACAGTGGGACGTGTTAGTAAGGATTTGAAACTGGAAAGAGGCAAACATCTGCTGGTCATCAAAACCCTGAAACCTGCGGATGCCCCGCTCGACTGGAAAGTAATGGCCAACCTGGAAATCAAAGACCCATGGAACATTTCTGCACTGGATGTTTCCCTTTCTCCGGTCAACAGAAAAAACATCCATCATATACTTGATGGCGTTAAAATATCAGGCATCGAACCTTCACACGACGGCAAGTATTACTCCGTAAGCTTCAGCAGATCATTACCCCCCTCCGATCAGAGTGAAAGATGGACAGAAATCAGGCGAACCGATGATCGAAAACTCATGCATAGTTTCCGTCATGCACAGGTTTCGAGAATGAACTGGCTGCCCAACAGCAATCGCATATCTTACGTAAATACACGTGGAGGAAAAGCAACCTTGTTTTTGCATGATATAGAAAGTGGCGTAATTACTGAACTAATGGATGAGATGGAAAACTTCAGTGGTTATACCTGGGCACCCGATGAAAGCTTCATCATTTATATGCTTCATGAAGAAGGCAGCAGCACTGATACTGATATACACCGCGTTATAGGCATGCAAGACAGGCAAGGGCACTTCAGGCACAGAAGCTTCCTTTATCAGTTTGACATCGAGTCGGGTATTTATAAAAGGCTGACTTTTGGTAACTTAACTACTTCATTGCAGGATATCAGTCCGGATAGCAGGCGCATCCTTTTCAGCCAGAGCTATCCCGATTATACCGAGAGGCCATTCTCAAAGCAAAATATGTTTATCCTTAATCTTGACAATCAAACTCTTGATACGCTATGGATTGACGAACCCCGTGGCGTGAGGGCAAGATTTTCACCTGATGGAAATTACCTTCTTGCAACCGGCGGACCGTCATCTTTTGATGATGCCGGCCTGAATGTACCGGAAGGTACCATTCCCAATAACTCCGATACCCAGGCATTTATTTATAATCTGCAGGACGGATCTGTTAATGCTATTACGCGGGATTTTGATCCTTCAGTTGTTTCGGTTTACTGGCACAAGCCCGATAATATGGTCTACATAGTTACCGTTGATGAAGATTTCCGCAGATTATACGGGTACGACGTGCGCCGAAACCGCATCAGCCTGGTTGACCTTGAACTGGATTATATTTCATCGGCAAGTTTTGCAGATAACTCGCGTATGGCTATCATCAGTGCTTCTCAAACCAATGAACCATCAAGGCATTATGCTCTGAATCTGCGTAATATGCGAAAATCTGTACTGGAAGATACTGAAGCCGAAATATACAAGCATATTGAATTTGGTGAGATGAAAAACTGGGATTTCACTGCCTCAACAGGTGTGGAAGTTAAAGGCAGGGTATATTATCCTCCGGATTTTGATGCTGAAAACAAATATCCGGTCATAGTTTATTACTATGCCGGTACAACCCCTGTGGGCCGAACTTTTGGTGGTCGTTATCCATTCAATCTTTGGGCCGGTAGCGGATATATTGTTTATGTTTTACAGCCCAGCGGAGCTACCGGTTTCGGCCAGGAATTTTCTGCTGCACACGTAAACAATTGGGGAACAACTGTAGCAGATGAAATCATTGAAGGCACCAAAAAATTCCTTGATTCGCATCCATACACCAAGGCTGACAAAGTAGGCTGTGCAGGTGCATCATACGGCGGATTTATGACCATGCTGCTGATGACCCGCACCGATATATTTGCTGCAGCCATTTCGCATGCCGGAATTAGCTCCATATCAAGTTACTGGGGCGAAGGATACTGGGGATATGCTTACAGTTCTGAAGCTTCAGCAGAAAGCTATCCCTGGAACAATCATGATCTTTATGTGGGTCAAAGCCCGTTATTCCATGCCGATAAAATAGTTACTCCTTTGTTGTTGCTTACCGGTGACAGCGATACCAATGTACCCCCCGGTGAAAGTATTCAGCTGTATACTGCATTAAAGATCCTTGACCGCCCGGTTGAACTGGTAATGGTAAAAGACCAGGATCACCATATACTTGCTTACAATAAGCGAAAGCAATGGCATAATGTGATTATGGCTTGGTGGGATAAATACCTGAAAGATCAAACCAAATGGTGGGAGGATCAGTTTCCTGAGAAGAATTATTAATAACATATAGAAACCGAGAATGAATTCAAAGGAATAAATCTTCTAAATGATTCAGGCTGAAAATCAGATTTGTCATTATTTTGAAAGACATCTGATTTTCAGCCTTTTATTTTAGGGTAAAAACACGTTTGATATTAAAGCCAAAATAAATATCGCCATCGAGCCAGTTACCTCTTGTTTCGGTAAGAAAACCGGGCTCAAACATGGGCTGTGCATTGGTAAAATGAAGCTGAAACACATGTCCTCCAGTATCAAAGTCAAATCCCACTGAAAATGTATTGAAGAAGTCTTCAACTGAATGTGTATTTAGCCTGTAAAAATATTCTGCATTCAGAGTAACCCAGTTTGTCAATGCAACTCTTCCTCCGGCACCTAATATAAAAAAATCATTGGGATCATCTCTTAGCTCAACAAGGTTCCTGTGCACCCAGGCAGGGGTAAGCTGGATACTCAGACTCCTTGAAAACTTTCTGGCTATCATTAATTGATGTGCATAACTTACACGGTGAGAAAATGTATAATCTCTTTGAGGAAATGCCCAACGCTGGCTTTTGATATAAGCCCCCGAAAACCAGGAAATACTTAACGGAATATGGTTTATTCCGCTTTGCTGACGCAGAATTTTATACTTCAAAAACCCGTCATAAGTCTTTTCATAGCTGCTGCGCCCCACAGAAATTGCCATACGATCGTTAATTCCATACTCAAACCCAAGCCTGATGGTTGCCTGATCTAGCCCCCAGAAATCATATGCACCCTGGTTAAGTCTTCCGAAATGGTGGGAAATAATAAAAATTAAATCGCCTGGAAACGGATTCTCAACGGATTGCCCATTGATTATCCGGGTGGTTAAAAATGTATTGGTAACAAATTCCTGTTGTGGCTCTTCAGCTTCTTCTTCCAGTACATCAAGCAGTCCCTGTGCATAAAGCTTACCTGAAATAACGAAAGCCATACAAAGCACTACAATGACAAAATAGTTCTTCATCTTTTAAAATTTTTCCGGGTTTAAACTTTTGATTGTTCAGTGAAAAACTTAACGTGGTGTGAGATTTACATTAACAGTTACTTCGATCTCCTGTGCAATATTTCGGGCATAACGAGAAGGAATTGTTATGTTGTATTCTTCGGGTCTTACTATGAATATGCTTTCACCCATAACATTACCTCCGGTGATACGCAAAATTCCTTGTTCGCTTATAAAACGGGTTACATCTTTCATGGTAAGTTCTCCTTCTACGGTAACCTCATATTCTCCGTCACTGTTAAAATTAATTTCCCCAATCTCAGGTATCTGTCCCTGGAATGTTGCGTTCGGATAATTGTGAGATTCCACAAAATTATCATTGAAGTGTTGTTGCATCAGTGCTTTTTCAAAAGAAAAAGAGCGCATGACAACCCTGAAAACAAACTCTCCTGTTTCAGCATCCAAAGCACTGCTAACCTGCCGATTAACTGCTTCAATATTTTCAAGGGGAGTTTCGGAGAAGAACCTGATGGTGCCGTTACGGGTTATAAAGGTTTGGGCAATGGATTCAGAAATACAAAAAAGCAGACCTGCCAGAAATAAGAATCTGTAGACTTTCATGGTTTTTTTACTTTTTAAATTGAATAGAAGATATTCAAACGTTCGGTTATATTTCTCATGGAAATGAGCAATGCTCCAGAATTACATCACTATCAGAGAAGCCTGCACAAAATCCTTTAATTAAAACATCATCGCCTGGCTGTAAATTTAGTGCTTCTTCATGGTGATTTTCAAGCATAGTAGATCTTATCCCTTCTTTACCAAAAAATCCTTCCGAAAAAGCAAACATGACAATCACCAGATCATCAATCTTTTCTACTTCATCAACCTGTCCTGTTATTTGCAGAACCTTCCCGTTATATAAAGACTCAGCTTCTGAACGATCTGCTATGAAGGCCTGATACAATTCTTCAGCAGTAAGTTCGAAATCAGGAGATGCCTTTTCGTAATCTTTGTGAGGCTTATTGTAAACGAAGATGTAAACAAAAACTCCGGCAGTCAAAAAAACAAGGGCAGCAGCAATTAAAAATTTGATCCAGGTCTTCATATTATTATCATTTATAAATCTTTATTTCAGAAAGATAGCAATAAATAACCTTAAAATCAATTATTAAGGGCACCGTCTTCAACCCACGCCTGTATTTTTAATCTGATACATTCCTGCAGCTTTGGTTGACCCTGCGGCATTGGAGAATAACCTGGTTCATGATTTATACTGCCAACGAGCCGGTCATCAAGGGCAACCATTTTAAGCCCTTCATAATTAGCTGTAATAATACCGGCTGAAGGAGCTGCGGCACTATGACAAGAGTTGCAAAACGTTTGCATGGTGGGTGCAATAAATTCTTCATAACTCACATCAGTTGTATCACAAATATCATCGCCAAAAAGATCTTCTTCATTTTCGGATGAGCATGAACTCAGAAAAAATAAAAGGAAAACCATTAAAAATGGTGTACCTGCCATTAATTTACCTTTTGATTTAAACATAATTAAGATGGTTTTAGATTCTTCATTGATAAATATGCTTGATTTAAACACATCTGCAATTTATACATTTTTTTAATCAATTTTTTAAAACACAATCAAAAAATGCCTGCACTGCTCAATTTATAAAGAATACAAATAATCTGCAGCACCCGCTTCGGGAAATCTTAACAAAAACTTAATATTTTAATTACATCCTGTTAATATTTAGCTAACACTGGTAAATTACATTTGTATTGTTGAAATAACATATTAAAATCCAATTTAAAACATTATAATTATGAAGAAGTCAATAACCTTGTTAACAGCAGCATTATTGATATCATTGGCTGGCTTTAGCAGCAATTCCAAAGAAATCAGCAAAGAAACCGAACTTACTTTCAGCGTTAGCGGAAAGATACTGGATATTTTTACTGGAGAAGCTTTGGCAGGAGTAAAGGTATTTTTTGAAGAAACAGATACCCATGCTTACTCTGATTTTGATGGCAATTTTAAGATCAACGGTTTGTATCCGGGTCAATACACTTTGACCACCACTTTTATTTCTTATGAAAGTGCCATGTTGAACCTAAATATTGATTCAGTTGAAGAGCTGGAAACCCTGGAAGTAAAACTCGAACAGGTTTCAAAATAGTAAAAGGAGATTTTAAAGAGTCCCTCCACAAACCCCAATACTTATCCAAATGCCTCAGTCTTCCCCCGGCTGAGGTTTTTTTATTGTTATCTATTCAAAGTCTTTTTCACTGACAAGCATTCCGGTCTGGTCAAACATTTTCCAGGTCCCACTTCTGTTTCCCTGGTCGTAGGTCATATCATACAATAGTACACCTTCATCATTCCATACATACCACTTCCCGTGCTTTAGCCCTTCATAATACACAGCTTCTGCTACTTTCTGATCTTGCTCATTCCAGGTGGTCCAACGGCCATGCATTTCACCTTCTTTATACGAACGAATTTCATTTTGAATGCCGTTGGAAAAAAACAGATGTACCTGTCCGTCAACGAGCCCTTTTGCTATATTCATTCTCATTTTTAGCTGCCCGTCGGGATAAAACTCTTCATAAGCACCTGTATAAGGTTTATTATCTGCACCATAAAATAAACCATCATCACCCTTGGTAAGTTCCTGTCCTTGTGCGCTTAAAATAAAAAAAACAAACAGGAAACCGGTTATAAAAAAAGTACGCATATTTTGTGTTCCTCATATTGAATACTTTGCATCTTATCAGGGAAAAGAATTCCGATCAATGGTTCTGCGAAATATTCCTGGTTAGTATTAAATTATCTGTCTCAAAACTAATCAAAAAAAATAAATTGCTTTAAGTTATAATACGTAAGTATTATTCAGTGGTTACATCGTATCTCCACTCCTTTTTCTCCTTATCAAAACTCAGCCTGCTATCGGGCCATTCTATAATCATTCTGTTAGCCAGATAATCGTTCAAATCATTATTGATCATAGCAATAAATAAATCAGCTGCAATATCTTCCAGAAAGTTTTCATCCAAGACCTGTGTAACAAATCTCTCTTCATAATTAAGTAATTTCAAATCTTCATCCAGATTATAGGTGCCTCCAATGGCTCTTCTATTGCCAAGAGCATGTCTTGCGGGTCTTATAATATAAAAGTAATGATGACCAGTTTCATCAATATAGTAACGGAAAAATCTATACTCTTTGGCCTGTTTAACATAAAAACTCCGGTATGCCGGGTCCAGACGTGTTTCATAATTTGTATTCCGGGGCTTAACTCCCATATAAGTTACAATGTTGGTGAGCAAAGTATCCTGATCTTTTGCAGGAACATATCTATCAACATGGTATTTATGTATGGGAGGAAATAAAATCAGGTATAAAACTGAAGAAACCACCACAATTGTTATTATAACCATAGAGAACTGCCTTGCAGATTTTTTTGTCATTAGTTCCTAATTTTTCAGGTTGATAAAAATACTTTTCATGTTTTACAAAACAGTAAAAGTAAAACCGGACAATAAAGTCCGGTTTCACCTTATTATAAACAGTTTAATTCAATAAAGCCTTTTATCATATACTTTTAAAAATAAACCTGAATTCCGGGTAGCCATTCAGCCCAGCCTTCGGTCCAGTCTTCAGTGCCAAATGCACCAGAAAAAGGAACCTGTTCAAACTGATCAGCTTCCGGAACATTGTCCCACTTTGCAGCAGTAAGCAACATGGAACCTGACAAAGGCAATACACCGGGCTTTTCAGTAAGATCAAAAATAGTGGGGTCAATTCCTACATCCTGCCATTTGGCCAATCTCTTATTTCCGTATGCGGGTGTATTGAACCAGTCAACCACATTGAAAACATCGCTTTCATCTTGTTTAAGGGATACACCTCTGGGGGCATTGGGGTGATTTCCATAAGGATCGCCACTACCATCAAGGAAAGGAAGACCATCAATAACTCCTTCTACATCAGGATCGTAGGCAGAACCGAATCCGTTTCCACCCCAGCCTTCCACGCCGGCAAGTATGACATTTCTCAGTCTCAGATTATCACTAAGAGCATGTGCACTTGAATTGCCCCTTGCATCGTCGATGTAGATACCGTCAGGATAACCTGTCATGAAAGAGTTATAAATGCGCAGCATGCTGTTTCTCCTTAATTGTGCTGCATGCTGGAAGTTGGTATTGATAGCAGTTTCCCTGGTCTTTTTAGGACCAATAACAGTAATATTAGCAAAACGTCCGGCAGTAAAGGGTTCGGCATCCGTTCCCTGTCCGTTATTGTCAACTTCAAATCCATTTGAACCTGATTGATCAGCCAAACTAGCATCTCTTATTGATAAAGCAAATTGCACATAGCCCTGGTAACCAAAATCAACATCTAAATCATCATCTAAACCACGATATGCAATCAGGTACTTACCATTTACAGAGCCTCCAAACCATTCGAAAGAATCGTCAAGACCGTAAGATGCCTGCACATATTCAATAATAGTACCTTTTCCAAC
>SKVR01000211.1 GCA_007129355.1 Bacteroidales bacterium
TGCTAATGGGGTATTCGCCAGAGGTAACACAGGCAGCATATCGTATTGGTGATTCATATTCCAATATCCTTACTCCTTTGCTTCCTTATTTCCCGCTTGTAATTGTGTTTGCTCAAAAATATGATAAAACTGCCGGTATTGGTACACTTATCTCTATGATGCTACCCTATGCCATTGCTTTCATGATTGCCCGGATTCCGATGTTTATTATATGGATATGGCTTGGATTACCACTTGGTATTGAAGGACCAATCTATTACGAAACTACACAGCAAACCGGAAATGCAATCGAATTAAAGGATATCGAATCAGTAGAGGTTACACAAAACACCTACTTTCTGGATGAAAATCTGCAGTAGTGTTTTTCGTTAAGAAGTAAAAATTAAATGCCAAGGTCCCGTGTCCTTTAAATGCGGGACTTTTGCATTTTATATGAAAATAAAATTTTATTTTTCATGTTAAGGTATTTCCTTTGTATTTTTAACCCTTTAAATATTCGTGGTTCGGTAAAACTGATCTGATTATTTGGCTTCAATGAAAAAAGTATTATGACAGATTTTTGTTTGTTTGTGTCAGACTTGCACGGAAAAGTTAACAGGTATGAACGTTTTTTTAAATTGCTGGAAAAGGAAAAACCCATGGCTGTTTTTTTTGGAGGAGATCTGCTCCCATCCAGTATTCTTCATAGCTTCAGAGCAGGAGAAAATATGCCCGATTTTATTACAGATTACCTGGCGGATAAATTACAGAGTCTTAAAAAAAAGATGGGCATCCATTTTCCCAAAATATACCTCATATTTGGCAATGATGATCCTCGTATTGAAGAGTCTGCCGTTTTTGAGCATGAAAAAAAAGGTCTTTGGAATTATGTGCACAACAAAGCGGTAAGCCTTGGAGATTATTTTATTATGGGTTATGCCTTTGTGCCCCCTACTCCTTTTCTGCTTAAAGACTGGGAAAAATATGATATTGAGAAGAACGTGCAACCGGGATGTATACATCCCACAGAAGGTTTCAGAACTGTTGATTCAGGAGAAAACATTGAAAAAACTACAATCAGGAGTGACCTGAATAATTTTCCGGGCAATTTGCCAATGGAACGTTCCGTTTTCCTCTTCCATTCTCCTCCCTATCATACCGGCCTCGACAGAGCCGCGCTGGATGGAATAAAAGTAGAAGAAAATGATGTGGATGTGCATGTAGGAAGCAAAGCAATAAAAGAATTCATCGAGCAAAAGAAACCTTACCTTACCCTGCACGGACACATTCATGAATCATCGCGCCTGACAGGTGTATGGAAAGAAAAACTGGATCAAACAATTGCATTATCTGCTGCGTTTGAAGGACCAGGACTGGCAGTGGTAAAATTTCGCCTTTCTGATCCCTATATGGCTGAGAGGATCATACTGTAAAAGCCTTAAAGATTTACTGCCTGTTGCCGGAAGAAATTATTTCTATTCATTTTCAGCTTGAAAAATATGGATGCTATTGCAGTAAAAAAAACATATTCACAGATTGCAGCAAATCTGCATGACAGGAAAATTCTGGATGCCATTGATAAAATACGTTTACTTATCTCAGAATCCGGGAAGGAATATTTTGCCGATATGCTCGAACAGCAATCGGTTACTTATGAAAATATCCTGAAACATTCATTTAGTGCTGTAAAAGATCCCGAGAGAGAAAAGGTTTTCTTTTTCCTGATCCGGAATTTGCTTGAAATGGCTGATGAATTGCAGGAAAGTATTCTTACTGAAAAAGATCCCGGCAATATTTTTTCACTGAAACGACAACTTGAACGCAGCCGCCGGGTCGAACGCAGAGAAGCATTGGCATATCTTGAGAGTCTTACCTACGATACAGAACTTGCAGATATACTTCAGGGAATAAAAATGGGGGGTGATGATACAATAGTATCGCGTGAGGATGCACTGGTTAAAGTCTTTAATATTATCTGGTTATCTGATAAATACAGTGAATCTGAAATGGAACTGCTAAATGCAGCCTGCGAATCGAAAAAGCTGCCATGGCACGACAAAAGTCTTATCGTTAGTGCTCTTACACTTAGTTTACTCAGATATTTTGACACCAATAAATTCAGCTTGCTTTTCCGTTTTGTTAAAGCACATGAAGAATTTGTTTGGCAAAGGGCCATGACAGGTCTCTTTCTGGGGTTTCTTAAGTATTGCGATCGCTTTTATCTGTATCCCATTCTTAAAGAACAAACCCTTGAACTACTTAATTTCCATAATATTGAAAAAAATATTGAAGCTCTCCTTGTTCAGTTTACCAAAACCCGCGAAACAGAAAGTGTTAGTAAAAAATGGAAGGAAGAAATACTTCCGCGAATGATGAAATTGCGGCCAAGGATTGAAGAAAAACTGGATCTGGAGAATATTTTCAAAGATGAGTTTGGCGAGGATAAAAATCCAGACTGGGAGACAGTTTTTGAAGATGCCCCTGATTTCCTGGATAAACTCCAGGAATTTACAGAAATGCAGATGGAAGGTATGGATGTTTTTATGAGTGCTTTTTCGCAACTAAAAAATTTTCCTTTTTTCCAAAAAATTAGCAACTGGTTTGTGCCCTTCTATTACGAAAATCAATCCATTCAACCTTATCTGAAAGGATCCGACGACGGTGTTGACCTTTCACCTCTGGTTCAGAAACTGGAGCAAACCCATTTCATGTGCAACAGCGATAAGTATTCTTTTTGCATTAATCTGGGCATGATTCCCGAACAGCAAAAAAACATGATGATGAATATGGCCAGCGCGGAGATGGATAGTGTTTCGGAAGTTGAAAAGGGCGATGAATTGATCAATGAGTTTGCAAAGATAAAAAGTATATATACCCAGTATTTTCAGGATCTTTATCGATTCTACAAACTGCACCCATGGCGCAATGAATTTGATGATGTATTTCTTATGGAACCCGATGTTTTCGAAAATCCTTTTCTGGAAAACCTTCTGACCGATCCTAAAACTACAAGAAATATTGCCGAATTCTATTTCGACAAAAAGTTTTATCCCTATGCTCTTAAGATATTCATTTCTCTGCTGGAGCGCGATAGAAGTAATATTGAACTTTTTGAAAAAATAGCTTTCTGCTACGAAAATTTAGGCGATTTCGAAAATGCACTAGACTATTACAAAAGGGCCGATATTATTGAATCGGGTCGTTTATGGATCATTAAGAAACTGGCTTTGAGTTCCAAATTTCTCAATCGCTGGGAAGATGCCCTTATGTACTACAGAGAAGCTGAAAAGCAAAGCCCCGATGATTTGAAGATACAGGCCAATATTGGGCAATGTCTTATTCACCTTGAAAACTATGAAGAAGCCCTTCAGTATTATTTTAAAGTAGAAGTGCTTGCTCCCGAAAATCAGAAAACAAGAAGACCTCTTGCCTGGTGCTCCTTCCTGATTGGTAAATTTGATACTGCCAGGGATTATTTCGAACGACTTTTGCAAAATGACCCCGGTAACAGGTTCGATCTTATGAACCTTGGACATGTTTACTGGTGTATGAAACAGGATGATAAAGCCCTGGAGTATTACAACAAAAGCCTAAGTGAGAGCAAAAACCTTAAAGATTTTGAAAATTCCTTCCATGAAGACCGCAGGCACTTGATCAGGAGCGGTATATCAGCATTTGATATTGATCTTATGATGGAATATGTAAAACTGAATGCTTCCCGAAAGTAGGATTTTCCTGCAAATATATTTATTTCTGCCCGGAGAAGTTACCCCTGTGGTTTTGACTTTTATTTTTTAATTTCTTTTTAACGCAGCGTTTTATCAGGCAATGCCGTCTTAGTAATATAACGCTCTTTAAAAAACCGGGGTTATCGCCTTTCTGCCTTAATTATCAGACTTTTTAATTGAACCAAGACTCCCCCAACAATCATAGCTTGTCCATTGGAAGGTATTCCCGGTTTTTTCTTTGAATTTTCAGAAAACAACATATAGTTCTTTTTTTTGCTCTTTACATATTGAAAATAAGAAAAATCAGGGAAAAACACTCATTCAGTTGTCTATGCCTTCACCAAAGCATTTTATTCAGAATTAATTTGTTTCTCCTTATTTTTCAAATATTGTTTTTTTGATCTCAGGGTTAGAGAAAATGGCCGCGAGCTTTTCTGTGTTTATCACCAAAGTATGAAAAGTTCACGACAACATTAACCATATTCAGCTAACCTGCGGCCATACCCTGGATCAAAAAATTAATATGGTTTTTTCCTGTCAAACTTATTTTTGTAATCGGCAGGCTTACATTTGGTTATCCCTGCACAACCAAATCTAGCCTGTCTTTTTTTTTAGTATTGATGTTTATTTTCAGTAATTAATGAAGTTTCGATTACTTTTTATTGTAATAATAGCTTTTGGGTTATCTTTATTTTCATCCTGTTCCGGAGATGATGATAAAGACCACCCTTTTACTCATATTGAACTTAACCATTATGAACAGTTTCACGCCAATAAACGTGAGATGGTTTTTTTTCTCGAAACCCTGGAAGCTTTCCCCTGCAATAATTTCCAAATCAACACACAGGTTAGTCACAATCGCGATCAAGTTGAAATTCATGCTGACAATATTGAAATTCCATCGTATTGTATAACATCAACCGGCCCTGCAACCCGGAGTATTTTGCTGGGAAATCCTGATGAGAATCCGGAAAGATTTTCCTTTTGGGTTAATGACTACAGGCATGATTTTAAACTTCTGGTAAATGAAAATTTCTTAGAACTTGAGAAAGGTCAGTTTTTCGAAAAGCGTTTGTCATTCTCAAGGGAAAAGCTATTGAGAATACCGGATAATACCGCTTGGGGCTATCTGGTATCGGACACTGACAATAAAAGTAATCTCCCCGATGATCTTATCGATATATTTGAAGAAATTGGAGCTGAATTATTGACTTTGAGCGACGGTGACTACCATTATTTTCAGGTTGAAGAAGAAACAGTAATATTTTTTTCGGGAGAAAATGAGATTAGGGGTTTCAGTTTATGGTTTGAAAAGGAAATTGAAATATTGGTTGCAGCTTTTCAAAAATATCTTGATGAAAATGGAATCACAAATCTTCAGATCAGGCTATTTAATACCCGTGGAGAAAGGTTTGTTATGTAAAACGTTTTAAAACGTTTAAGCAGTTCGAATTTGCTGGCTGGGTTATTCCGGTAAAAAATACTTAGATATTCAAAGTTCATTGACATAGGGTTTGTTCAGCTTAAAACAGGTTGCAAGTACTTCATGTAACTAGAATGGTGTACATTTTGCAATAAACAAAGGTGCGATATTTTTCTTACTTTTGTTAACAGCTCAATTCCTGTTTTTGGTGGAAAAACTCAAAAATATTATTAAGGGTTGCCTGAAAAATGACAGGCAAATGCAAGGCGAACTGTACAAAATGTTTGCACCCAAAATGTACGGTTTGTGTTTGCGTTATTCTGCCAATATTCAGGATGCACAGGACCTTTTACAGGAAGGCTTTGTTAAGGTTTATGATAATCTTGAAAACTTCAAATGGAAAGGATCTTTTGAAGGATGGATGAAGCGGATATTTGTAAACCTTGCATTGGATAGGTACCGAAGTAAGATTAGCTTATTATCTATCGATGATGTTACAGAAAATCAGGAGCCACCAGACAATGATTTAAATGCATTGGATTCTATTTCTGAAAAAGAAATCCTTGAACTTATCAGGAAATTACCCGACCAGTATCGCATGGTATTTAACCTTTACGTAATTGAAGGCTATTCGCACAAGGAACTGGGTGAGATGCTCAAAATCAGGGAGTCAACATCACGTTCCAACCTGGCCAGGGCAAAAATGATTTTAAAAGAAAAAATACAATTCCATTCCCAAAGGATTGAAAAAGCTATCTGATAAAATGGAAAAATTTGAAAAAAATTTACAGGAAAAACTCCGTGATTTTCAGGTTCAGCCACCTGAAGAGATGTGGGATGCCATAGAAAGCCGGCTTGTTCAAAAGCAGGGTAAGAAGTTTCTTTGGCTCAGGATTGCTGCTGCAATCCTTTTGCTGGTTATCAGCATAACTTCATTAGTGCTATACTTACCTTACGGTCGCATAACTGAACCTTTAGCAGAAATAAGTTTTCCGGAAGATGATTTATTACCTCCCGTTTCAGAACCATTAGCTGCAGAACCAGATTCTGATATCCTATCTTTTACTGATGAAACAGAAACATTTATTTCCACAACTTCTGAGATTTTGATTGCTGAAGTTCAAAGCATTGATTTTAATGTCCTGACAGATTTTTCCGGAATAACCGGACTGCTAAAAATAAATCCGAAAGAATACGATGACCAACTTGCATTTTCATATACTTTTGACAAATTTCACGCAAGGTCATCCTTTATTTTTGATGAAAGTAAGGATGTGGCTGACTTTGATGATAAAAAATCAGGCTTACTGGCAGCTGATTTAATAAAAACCCCGGGTTCAGCACAAAGAGGTTTTACTCTTGCTGCTTACCTGGCACCTCAGCAATCGTTCCGTTACCAGCGAATTACAGCTTCAATTCCTTATGAAACGCTGGAAAGTGAGATATTCAGTTTTGCTGCAGGTATGAAATTCCATTATAAATTAAACTCCCGGTGGGAATTAGAAAGTGGTATCGGATACAACCTTATAGGACAGGCTGTAAATGGTATTACTGCTTTTAGCCATCCTTCAATGATCCCCCTTTACTCATCAAAAGGAGAGTTGATAAATTCTCATCCACAAAGCATGAGTACATCCATGGGTGGGATTAATTTTAAAGATCAGAGCTTTTATTTTGCTGATATTGCATCTTCAAGGGTTAATGCTTTAAAGGGGAGCTATGAAGAAAACAATGTGAATTTGCTGAACAAATCAGCTTCAGGTCTTATTCAGCATTTCGGATACATCGAAGTGCCTCTTGTTTTTCGTTACAAGATCATTGACCGGATGTTTTCCATGTCGGTAAAATCAGGGGTTGCAGCTAATTTTCTGTATACCAATAATGTATATCTTCAAGGGAGTGCTTATACACGTTCTATTGCCGAGAGTACAGGTGTAAGCGCTATAAGCTGGTCGGGAACAGGTGGTTTTTCATTGGGATATCCCATTAACGACCGTATGGGTATTGTTCTGGAACCTACATTTACTATGTTTCTGACTCCTATGGGGCAATTCAGGAGCCTTACAAGGGAAACCTATCCTTACAATTATTCCCTTTTCATGGGCTTAAGATACAAATTGTAAACTCCTATGAAGTCAGAGTTGGACTAACATTATAATGTCAGACTAGCCTTTCATTATCTGAGTTTTCCTACCGGCATCATATAAAGCACTCTGATGTCAGAATCCAGATCAAGAATCTCTTCCACCTCATCATCGCGGTAAGCACCTATAACAACCGTACCCAGGTCAAGAGCAGCAGCCTGTAAATGTACATTCTGCGATGCATGCCCGATTTCATTGTGCACATAGCGAATCCCCCGCTCACCATAACGGTCGGTGGTTCTGTCAAAAATTGCTCCGAAAACCAGAACTGCGCCGGCTTCGGCAAGCATTGACTGACTCAGTGATGCCCGCATTAATTCAGATGAAATATCTTTCAGATGTATTACCTCAAGGGTATTATCATGTGGGTTGTAGTGATAAATGCCCCGATTTAACTGACTAACATTATTTACCACAACGAACATCTCCAGAGGGAAAGTTGCCCCCGCAGAAGGTGCAGTGCGGAAACCTCTTTCATTGGTAATTCCCTGTGCGCTCCATAAAAGCTGCGACAATTCCGCAAGAGATAGTGCATCAGATGAATAGCTCCTGATGGAACGTCTTAAAGTAAGAGCTTTTTCAAGACTCATTTCTCCATCTTTTTTTACTGCCGGTAATTTTATCATTTCACCTTCTTTTAAATTCATATTTTCTGATGATTCCTCGATACTTAAATAGCCTGCCTGTTCAGTCGAATTGCCTGTAAAGGACTTAAATACCAGAAATCCGATTATCCCAAGCAAGATAAAGACTCCGAATATGGTTCCAATTCTTTTTAACATTTCGTTTTTTTTGAGTTTTTGAAAATATTTTTCCAAAAATAAGGGATAAAATACAATTAACATAGTGAAGTTTTGCAATCCATTCGGGAACAGTCAAAATGCTGAAGTTTAGAATGATTATAAATTGAGAAAAGCAAGATTTTAAATCTTCCAAAAAAATTACCTTTGCCTTCAAAACCTTATTATTCAGGCGAAAGGACGGATTTTCATATGTGAAGATTATTACCAAATTGTCTTATCTGTTTACCAAACCATAAAAATTACCGATGCATAAGATATCTCAACATCCAATCATTCAAATACCTGATTCTGAAAAAACTGAATTTCAATACAATGGGTCAAAAGTAACAGGTGAAAAAGGTTTTACCATTGCTGCTGCTATGCATCAGGCAGGCTTTCCTATTCATAGCCATAGTTTAAAAAACAGAA
>SKVR01000231.1 GCA_007129355.1 Bacteroidales bacterium
TCGCAATCCATCTCACAACAATTTTATGAAAAAGGTTTAAACATTATAGGTGTTCCCAAAACCATTGACAACGACCTTTCTGCAACCGACTTCACTTTCGGTTTTCAGACTGCCGTTCAGGAGGCAACCACAGCCGTTGATAAACTGGTTACCACAGCCGACAGCCACAACCGGGTATTAATACTTGAGGTAATGGGACGTTATGCCGGATGGATTGCCCTGCACTCTGCCGTTGCCGGTGGAGCTCATGTGTGCCTGATACCCGAAATACCTTATGACATCCCGAAAGTTGTAGAAAGAATATACCAACGATTTACCAAGGGTAGGGGTTTTGCCATTATTGTTGTGGCAGAAGGTGCCAAACCCAAAGATGGTGAAATGCATTACGAAGAAAGTGATGAAACCGGTTATAAAAATGTAAGACTTGGCGGTGTTGCCACCAAGCTCATGAGAGAACTTAAAGAAGGGGGTCTTGAAGCCGATATGCGTGAAACTGTATTGGGTCACCTGCAACGTGGTGGTACACCCATCGCATACGACAGAGTTCTGGCAACACAGTTTGGCGTTAAAGCATTTGAGATGGTAATGGAGGGGAAATTTGGCGAAATGGTAGCATACCGACATCCCAATATCGTTTCTGTACCCTTTAACGAAGCTATTGCGCAATACAACTTTGTAGATCCTGGTTCTGACCTGGTTAAAACTGCCAGAGGAGTGGGAATCTGCCTTGGAGATTAATTACCGGAAATCTTTTCAACATATACAGAAAACTGCAGCTTTCAGAAGTTGCAGTTTTTTTATTATCCCATTAATTCCCTAAATTTATCATCTGATAAAAATCTCCTGAAACACCCATGACGCAACAAACCCTTTTTGCCGACATACTGCTCCCCCTGCCCCTGCCGGGCTATTTTACCTACAGGGTACCGGCCGGGCTCAACAACAGTATGCAAACAGGCATCAGGGTGGTTGTTCCCTTTGGTCCGCGAAAAGTTTATTCCGGACTGGTCAGGAAAATTCATCATAAACCGCCTCAAAAATTTCAGGCTAAGTACATATTGTCGGTCCTGGATGAAGTACCGCTGGTTTTTGAAAAACAATTTGAGTTCTGGGAATGGATTGCCGATTACTATATGGCCACCCCCGGCGAGGTTATGAATACCGCACTGCCACCCGCCCTTAAGCTGGCAAGCGAAACGCGGATTTCCATCAATCCTGATTTTGACCAGGACTTTCAAAATCTCAATGAGAAGGAATACCTCATTGCCGAAGCACTGGAAATTCAGAAAACACTATCTATAAGCGAAG
Organism: Bacteroidales bacterium; assembly: GCA_007129355.1. Taxonomy (GTDB): domain Bacteria; phylum Bacteroidota; class Bacteroidia; order Bacteroidales; family UBA7960; genus SKVR01. The sequence goes on from SKVR01000231.1 coordinate 1,309, forward strand.
TAAGCAAGATCACCGGATTACAGAAAGTTTTTCCACTCATAGGCAACCTGATGGAGAAAAAAGTGATTCTCCTGAAAGAAGAGTTGGAAAACCCTTACCGGCAAAAGATGGAGAAGTTTGTGCGACTGAGCGCCATTTTTGATAAAGAGGAGAAACTGAAGGAAGCCTTTGATGAAGCTGAAAAACGTGCCCCGAAGCAACTGGAAGTTCTGATGGCATACATCAGACTATCTAAACGGTATGTTTCAGATGTTCGCGAAGTGCCTGCCCGTGAAATAACAGCCCTGGTAAAAAATGCATCTCCGGCCATAGATGCACTCGTAAAAAAAGGTGTGCTGGAGATTTACAAAAACAAAGTAAGCCGTTTTGACCACTCCAAAAAAAACGCTGGCGCCATTGCCTTTAATGGTTTTCAGGAAAAAGCCCTGGATGAAATCAGGAAAAGCTGGGAGGAGAAGGATGTGGTTTTACTGCACGGGGTAACATCGAGCGGAAAAACTGAGATTTACATTGATCTCATCAGGGAAGCCATAGAAAAAGGGCAGCAGGTTTTGTACCTGTTGCCTGAAATTGCACTTACCACCCAGATCATACGACGCATTCAGGCACATTTTGGTGATAAGGCCGGCGTTTACCACTCCCGCTTCAACGAAATGGAGCGCACCGAGGTGTGGAATAACCTGGCACTGGGCGGTATAGAATCACTGCAAACCACCATCCGCTACCAGCTGGTGGTGGGTCCGCGCTCGGCGCTATTTCTGCCGTGGCAAAACCCGGGACTTATCATTGTTGACGAAGAGCATGAAGCCTCCTTTAAGCAGCACGACCCGGCACCGCGCTATCATGCCCGCGATGCGGCCATCTGGCTGGCAAATAGCTTTGGAGCCAAAGTACTGCTGGGCTCGGCCACACCATCCGTTGAAAGTTATTTCAATGCCCGTAGCGGAAAGTTTGGTCTGGTAGAACTCAGCAAAAGATATGGCGGTATGCAGTTGCCCGAGGTTCTGGTGGCCGACATTAAAAAAGAAAGCCGGCAAAAAACCATGAAATCGCACCTTTCCTCCTTGCTGTTCAAACATATAGAAGAAGCGCTGGAAAATAAGAAACAGGTTATTTTGTTTCAAAATCGCCGGGGCTTTTCGCCTCGGATGGAATGCGAACATTGCAACTACATCCCCACCTGCACCCAATGCGATGTGAGCATGGTATACCACAAGCACATCAACAAAATGAAGTGCCATTACTGCGGTTATGCCATAAAGCCACATAACCAGTGCCCTTCATGCGGCTCTGCCGATATCACCCTGAAAGGGTTTGGCACTGAAAAAATTGAAGAAGAACTGCCGCTGCTCTTCCCCGATGCAACTATAAAACGAATGGACCTCGACACCACCCGCGCCAAAAATGCCTATACCAATATCATTCAGGATTTTGAAGACATGCGTATCGATATTCTGGTGGGTACCCAGATGGTAAGTAAAGGCCTGGATTTTGAAAATGTATCGGTTGTGGGCATATTGAGTGCCGACAATATGCTCAGCTTCCCCGATTTCCGGGCACATGAAAGAGCTTTCCAGATGATGGCGCAGGTGAGCGGGCGGGCAGGACGAAAAAACGACCGGGGCAAAGTAATCATTCAGGCTTTCGACCCCTGGCATGCCATCATCAGGCAAGTGATCGATAATAACTACAATGAGATGTACAAGAACCAGATACTGGAAAGACGCAATTTTTTGTACCCTCCGTTTTTTCGCCTGGTGCAAATCACCCTCATGCACACCGACCCAAAGATGGTAAACAATGCCGCTGATGCACTGGCGCGGGAGATCAGGAAGTCCTTCCCCGAAAAACTGGTACTGGGCCCTGAATACCCAATGGTATCGCGCATCAGGGCGCAATATCTGAAAAACATCATTGTAAAAATCGACCGTAATGCCGGACTTCTCCAGAAGAAGGAAATCCTGAAAAACATCCTTCAGGAGTTCAGTCTCAATGCAAAATGGAAACCGGTAAGGGTAAAAATCAATGTAGATCCGGCTTAATCATTCGGGGATAATGAAAATATCCTCATTCTCGCGTTTCATGAGGTATTTTTCGCGGGCATAACGTTCCAGCTCTTCGGGATTATTTTTAAGTTTATCCAGGTCAATGCTGTCGCGGGCAATTTCCTGCAGATAATATTCCTTTTCGGCACGAAAATCTTTAAGCTGACGCGAATAACGGTATTGCTGTATCATATTGTTCTGATCAAAAAACATAAACCATACAAACACGGCAATGAGCACCAGTATGTATTTGTTTTTGAGAAAAGATGGGATTTTATCGAGCATAACCGTTTATTTGAAAGCAAAGATAAGGCATTTTTTCCCTTTAGTGCAGACCTTTAACTTTTGGTTTTCCGGCCACAAAATCCTTCAGATAAAAAGGTTCAAAATAGGCCAGATTTTCAAACTGCTTTTGGATGAATTTATCCAGGGTAAAATTCATCAGTCCTTTAACACCAGGATGAATATCATCATAAAACAGCGCATTAGTATGGCTTATCACGTCTTTGCATTTTGGAGCACCATCACCAAAAAACGCTACTTTTCCTTTTTCAAGGAAATTGCTGAATGCATTTTCATCAATGATCTCGGCAACTGTTTCCCTGGTTTCCTTAAGAGATTTATCGTAAACGGCATTGTAAACCTCCATGCGCCGGGCATCAATCATAGGTACAAAAAAATCTGCCTGCACGTTACCTGATTCAACTGCCGTTGCAGCAAGCGACTGCAGTGTGTTGACAGCAATGAGCGGAATATCAAGCGCATAGCAAAGACCTTTGGCTGCCGAAACCCCAATTCGCAGCCCGGTATATGATCCTGGGCCCTTGCTTACCGCCACTGCATCCAGCTCATGAAATCCGACTCCGGCTTCCTTAACCACCTCTTCAATAAAAGATGTAAGCAATGATGAATGGGAATACTGCATGCTATTGTCTTCGCGCAATGCAATGATCTTATTACCTTGTATAAGTCCAACGGAGCATACTTTGGTTGCTGTTTCTATCAGGAGAATATTGCTCATATTTCAAATTTCCGGTGAGTTGCAAAATTACAATTTCACCGCGAATTTTTATCACAGTATTCAGGAGAAAAGAACTATTCGCTGAAGAGTTCACTGCGGCTTACGGTAGTAACCCTGTCGCCATCGTTAAGAGTACGGGAAACTGCTCTGAAGGGTCCGGTAACCACCTGATCACCATCTTCAATCCCCGATTTTATCTCTATGTGGTTGCTATCCTGTATCCCTGATTCTACCTGTGTCATCTTCACCACACCATCTTTATAAACAAAAACATATTCCTGCATACGGGGTAAAGAACCAGGCTCGGGGGTTTCAGCTACCATTTCTTCAGTGGATTCTTCCTCTTCATCTGAAGGTTTACGGACAGGTTCGCGGGTGGTAACAGCCTGAATGGGAACCGATACAACATCGTAAACCGTTTGGGTTTTTATATCTGCTGATGCTGACATGCCTGGCCTGAAAGGAGACAGATGGGGGCGGTCTTCACGTAGCAGATGCCGGTAAGATTCGGTCAAAATCCGTATCTTAACTTCAAAATTGGTTACCTGATCTACACTCAGACCCGCTCCTTGCGAAAGAGCCGAATTGGCAATGGATGTTACCACACCGGTAAATTCCTCATTGAGCCAGGCATCAATTTCAATAACGGCCGTATCGCCTTCATTAACCCTGATGATATCGTTCTCATTCACTTCAACCTTAAGCTCCATTTCGTTGAGATTGGCAATACGCAAAATTTCAGTACCTGCAAATTGTGATGTACCCACAACCCTTTCGCCCAGTTCGGCATCCAGTCGCGATATGGTGCCATCCATGGGTGAGAAAATATTGGTTTTGGTGAGGTTTTCCCGGGATTCACGCAAGGCAGCTTCCGCACTTTTTACCTGAAATTCAGAAGCTACCACACTTTGTTTTCCTGCTTCAACCTCGGCCTGGGCTACCAGGTATTGTGCACGAGCCTGATCAAACTCCGACTCAGAAATAGCATCCTGGTTGAAAAGTCGCTGGTTGCGCTCAAAGCTGGATTGAGCATTGATAAACTGTGCCTCGGCTTGCATTTGGCGGGCGCGGGCATTGGCAAGGTTGGCGCGGCTGGTGTTCAGACTGGCTTCTACCCTGTCGAGAGCCGACACGTAAATATCGGGGTTGATACGAACCAGCAAATCTCCACGCTGCACAAAATCTCCCTCCTTCACAAGGATTTGCACTATCTCACCCGAAACATCAGGAGCTATTTTTACCTCGGTTACAGGCTGCACCTTGCCACTGGCGGTAACAATCTCAACGATATTCCTTTTTTCAACAGATTCTGCCGTAACCCTGATTCCGTGTTCTTCTCCTATCCATCCTGCCTGTCTGGCAATAATGACAAAAAGTATAATAATCCCAAGTACTATAAATGCGTATTTTAAAATTCTGTTACGTTTCATTATTTCCCTTATGTTGATTGTGATTTCAATTGAAAGTAAGCGGATTCCCCAGGTAAAAATCGAGGATCTTCGTCCTGAAAAGATATTCGTATTTGGCCTGCAACAAATCCGATTGAGCTGCTGAAAGGCGGTTTTTTGCATCATTGTATTCCAGGATGTTAACCATTCCCACATTAAATCTTTGTTCCGTATAACGGAAGGCCTCTTCCAGTGCTACCATATTTTTTTCAGTGGCAGCATATCTTTTGAGCGATGCTACTGCATCGGCGTGCGATTGCTGAATGGTCTGGAAAAGTTGCTCCCGAACAATCTGGCTCTGTAAACGCGCATTTTCAAGATTGATCTGAGAACGGCCAATGTTGGATTTTACCTGGTAGTTGTTGAAAATGGGAATGGAAAGAAACAACCCCAGGCTGCGGTTCAGGTTGTCGCTAAGCTGATCGCTGAAAGGCTTTCTGCGGGTTTGAAACTGTGTTACCGGGCTTAGAAAAGGGTCTCCATCGTCAGTGATAAAAACCCGATTAAGGCCGGTAGGCTGTTCATCGAAAATTTCGAGACTGGCTTCTGAATAACCACTGCCGTATGATCCGCTCAGGCTAAGTCTTGGACTTCGCCCGCCACGTGAAATGGCAAGGCCCCTTTCGGCACTGGTAATGCGTATGTCGGCAGACCGTATTTCGGGTTGTTGGTTTACTGCCACCCGATATACTTCCATCGGTCGCCTGTCCGGCTCCTCATCAAAGGATATTTCCACTTCCGGAAATACAATGGCTAACTCTATATCTTCGGGCAGAAACATGATCTGACTTAAGTTCAGGTAGGCCAGGTCAAGCTGGTTTTCTGCATTAACAAGCTGAAGTTCTTCGGTTGCCAGTTGTGCCTGAATGGTTAGAAGCGAACCCCGGGGCAAAGTACCTGCCTCCACAAGTTTAGTGGTACGTTCAACCTGCTGTTCACTGATTTCCACCTGGTTCAGGGCGTTTTCGACCAGCTCTATACTGAATAACACCTGCAGGTAAGCCGATGCAACCATAAGAGCCACATCATTATAACTCCTTTCCAAATCATACTGGCTTGCATCAAGGTCCATACGACTCTGCCTGATGGCATTTTGCACCTGTAGCCCGCTAAATAAATTCAGGTTGGTGGAAATCCCAAAATTATTGGTACGAACCATTTCAGTGGAGAACTCATTAGTAAATGGGTCAACCGTGCGACCAAAATTGTATGAGTGTGTTGCACTTGCATTTAACGTTGGGAAGAGATTGGCCCTGCTTTGGGTAAGATTTTCAGCGGCAAGATCAACTGATAATTTCTGTTGCTGCAATTGCAGATTATTTTCCCAGGCATGGTCAATGCATTCTTCAAGATTCCATAACCTACTCTGCTGCGAAAATCCCTGAAAAGTTGAAAAATACGTGAAAAATAAGAAAATCAGTATCAGTGTGAGTTTATTCCTTTGCATAATACACTGTTGAATTAATATGGTTTTTGATTTAGTTTCTCCCAGAACCGTTTGAAAAGTAACTAACAATAATCGGACGCTTTGAATTGTGCTTTATTACATTTCAAACATAATATTTTTTTTCAAAAAGGATAAACCTGATTTGTTTTAATTTGCATAGAAACAAATCATGTAAACTCTTTGTTTCCATTTCATCAGATATAACAAAAAAAGCAAATTTATGCGCATAGCAATATCGGGCCATACCGGATTCATTGGCAGTGAGTTAAAAAAATTCTTTTTAGAAAAGGGATATGAAGTAACCGGGATTGGGCGAAACGATTTTAATCTGGGTCCCGGCCATCTGGCCGGTATGATTGAAGGTCATGATTTTTTGATCAACCTGGCAGGAGCACCTATCATTAAAAGATGGACCCGCAAATACAGTCGCTTGTTATGGACCAGCCGTATTGATACAACTGCCAAACTCAAAGAGGCCCTTGCACAATGCCATAAGCGTCCGAAAGCTTTTTTCTCGTCATCGGCAGTAGGGATTTATTCTCCCGGGGGAGTGCACACTGAAAAAAACAATCGCATCGACAATGATTTCCTGGGGCTGTTATGTCAGAACTGGGAGAATGAAGCCGCAAAAGCCCGTGTTTTTTGTCCCACTTACATCATACGCACAGGTATCATCCTGGGAGAAAGTGGCGGAGCACTGCCCCAGATGGCATTGCCTTTCAAACTTTTTGCAGGCGGAAAGATCGGTGATGGAAAGCAGATGATCTCCTGGATGCATATACAGGATTATGCCAATGCACTCCATTTACTAATGCAAACATTGCCGGAACAGGAGATTTTTAATTTTACTGCACCCCATCCCGTTTCCAATGCTGAGTTATCCTCTGTTCTGGCAAAAACATTGCATCGTCCCAATTACCTGCCTGTGCCACCCTTTGCATTAAAACTGCTTTTCGGTGAAGGTTCCGTGGCATTACTTTCCGGCCAGAATGTACTGCCTGAAAATTTATTGAAAGCGGGCTATGAATTTCAATTCCCTGAAATTTCAGGAACGCTTAAAGATTTGCTTCAATCAGCCGAATAACAAAGTAAATACCTGGTCAACCCTGCTTACAGGGTGAATTTTGATTGAATACTTTTTGCCATCAACTCCCTTGAGATTGAATTTGGAAACAAAAATTTCTTCAAAACCCAGTTTTTCA
>SKVR01000123.1 GCA_007129355.1 Bacteroidales bacterium
CTAATCACTAATCACTAAATTCTCACAACTTCCGGAACCACTGGACCATCGGGAATGGTATTCCCAGGGTTTCGCCTTCGGCGCGCACACCGGCAAATCCGAACTGGAAAGCAGAGTTGGGGTTGGTCTGGAACCGCAATCCCGGCAGGAATATAGCTATGCCATGACGTTTCCTGGTTACTGTTTGATATCCTTCAGAATATTCTTCTGTTACTTCATTATATTCATAATAATACTCCGATTCCTCATAGGTGCCCGTCCTGGGCACAATGAATGAATCGAACACAAAGCTGATGGACCGTCCCAACTTTGCCATGCCTGCCAGGGAGATCAGGAAGCTACCCTCATTTTCCCTGCGGCGGTTGGTTGTAATGGAACCCGAACTAGAATTGTAAGTATGGTCATCAACCTTGTAGGTAATTCCCCCATATCCAAAGGAGAGATTGATATTTTTGGTTCTGTCGCCCCAAGTAAGAACTCCGTAGGGCAGCGCCAGCGCAAAATCGGGCCATGTCCATGAGCCGGTGCCCAGCAGAAGTCCCACGCCGGTGCTCAGTTCATCGTTGATGGGGATGCTGTACTTCACGCTACCTACGACCGGGGTACCTATCCAGGTGGTAAGGACACCCAAACCCAGGTTATCACTAACTCCAAACTGGAAATCGGGACCCAGCAGGCTCATAAGCATATAGGTCTCCCCTTTCTCAACGGGCAGCCCGTTGGTGGTGATAAAATAGCGGGTGGCGAAGATCTCTGCCGGGGTGAATTCTCCGGGCTTTTTAAAATCATCAGCCTGAGCTTCGCGGATCTCGCGGATTTCGTGGCGCGGTATATAAACTTCACCCATCTCTTCGGTCTTTATGAGCACTTCGCGGGCGTCCTGGAAAAGGATCTCACCCATAAAGCGGTTACCGTCGTTTTTGATGATCACAAAAGTTTTCGGGGGTTCTTCCTGGGCTGGCGTTTCCTGTGCCACGGAAAAAGCCGTAAAAGAGAGCAGAAAAAACAGGAAAGCCAGTGTAAAAGGAAAATAGGTTTTCATAGTTTTGTAGTTTAATTTATGAGTTTTAACCCTGCGAATTTAATATTTATTATGAACAGATCAACATATTGTTGTTTTTAGTTTAATGGGTTAATAGGTTATTAAGAAAGTGGGAAAATGGGAAAGTAAGGTTGGGATGGCATCCCTTACAAAGCTGATGGCCTTGGTGGGAAAAGATATTTAGTAACCCTGGGTTTTTGTGGTGATGAAGTTGGTTAGGGATGCAATCCCTTGGATTTATCCGTGCATTTGTGGCTTTTTTACCGGTCTTTTTTACCGCAGCGGTATGGCCACGGGATCCTTCGCTCCGCTCAGGATGACACGGCCGGTGCTGGAGGGGAGGAAGAGAAAAGGGTCGGCTGCGCCGACCCTTTTCTCCTTTTTCCTCTATCCTCCTGACGACGCCTGTCATCCTGAACGCAGCAAAGCGGAGTGAAGGATCCCGCAGCCGGTGCAGCCCGGTAATAGACGCCATAACCCCCATTCCGGGCACGAGCTGTAGTCGTACCCGGAAGTAGCAACAGCCGCCGGTCTCCCCACCAGCCGCGTAGCGGCGAAACTATGGTAGCAACCAGCAACAACAACCCTACATCCACCCCCAGCCGCATAGCGGCGAAACTATGGTAGCAACCCCCAACAACAACCCTACATCCACCCCCAGCCGCATAGCGGCGGCATTATGGTCTCCAAAAAATCACCCCGTGATTTTCAAAACTGCGTCTCTGCGGCTCTGCGAGAGAAAAAAAATTCGAGAAAATTCGTGTAATTTGTGGACCCATCATCCAAAATACATAATTACCATCCTTAAACATCCGTGAATCTGTGGCAAAAAAACCGGGCTCTTTCACCACAGTAGTATGGCCACTGGATTAGCTTCGCTGAGCTCCCTTTGGTCGGTTCTTCACTCCGTTCAGGATGACAAGGCTGGCGCTTACTTTCAGTTTTTCAAAAAATACCCCTTCTGCTTCCTTTTCACCTTATCATCGCGTACAACGAAAATTCGCTTCCCGGTGTAAGGGTCGAGTCCGGTGTAGTAAATGGTAGTGGCCAGGGTCATGGGGGTGGGGGTAAATTCCTGCACCTGTTCGGGGGTGTAGCCCAGTTTGCTCAGCAGCTGCGAAAGGTCTTTCATATCGCTTTCCATCGTGCCGGGGTGGCCCGAGATAAAGTAGGGCACCAGCTGCCAGGGCAGGTTTTCTTTCCGGCAGATGGTCTGAAATTCTTCATGGAATTTTTCGAAATTGTTGAAAGCGGGTTTCCGCATCATATTCAGTACTTTGGATGATGTATGCTCGGGTGCTACCTTCAACCTGCCTGAGACATGGCTGCGGATAAGCTTGCGGATATAAGGCTTCAGGGCATAATCGCGGTTTTGCTGTTCGGTCTTTCCCAGCAGCATATCGTAGCGCACACCGCTGCCGATGGTAATTTTTTTCACACCTTTAACCTTCTCAGCCTTTTCATAAAGATTAAGCAGCGGATTGTGATCAAAGTTGAGATTTTTGCATGTATTGGGAAAGATGCAGGACGGCCTTTTGCACTTCCGGCAGATTTCCTGGTCTATTCCTGCCATACGGTACATATTGGCCGATGGTCCGCCCAGGTCGGTGATATGTCCTTTGAAGCCGGGCATCTGCGAAACCTTTTCCACCTCCTTCAGAACGGATTCTTCGCTGCGGCTCACCACAAACTTGCCCTGATGCATATTGATGGCGCAGAAGCTGCAGCCGCCAAAGCAACCCCTGTGTATATTTACCGAGTGCCTGATCATTTCGTACGCCGGGATGGGTGGTTTTTTGGCATACCTGGGATGCGGCAACCGGGTGTAGGGAAGCTCATAAGGCTCATCGGCCTCTTTCCCTTGCGGCGGCGGGAAGGGCGGATTTACAACAACGGTTTTATCAGCAACATTTTGCAGAAGTCGCGGTGCATCCATGCTGTTGGATGCCTCTTCGATGATGCGGAAGGCATCGGCAAAGGTCTTTTTCCCGCCAAGGCACTCCTCGTGGGAGGACACCTGACGGTCGTGTGCATTTTTCAGAGGCGGAAGCGGATTCTGCTGTGGCCGGAGAAAGGCAGTCTGCGGAATGTTGTACAGTGATGACAACGGCACACCCTTTTTCACCAGGCTGATAAGCATTTTCCAGGCCTGTTCGCCCATACCATAAAGCAGCATATCGGCACCACTTTCGGCCAGGATGGAAGGTTTCACCTTATCCTGCCAGTAGTCGTAGTGGGTAAAGCGCCGCATGGAAGCTTCCACGCCGCCCAGCACCACGGGCACATCGGGGAAAAGCTTTTTCAGGATGCCGGAGTACACCACTGAGGCATAATCGGGCCGGTATCCTGCGCGTCCGCCAGGGGTATATGCATCGTCGCTGCGACGGCGGCGAAGGGCGGTGTAGTGGTTTACCATGGAATCCATGCTGCCGGCCGTAACGCCAAAGAAGTATCTGGGTGGCCCCAGTTTTTTGAAATCGCGCAGATCGTCGCGCCAGTTGGGCTGCGGCAGTATGGCCACGCGCAAACCCATGTGCTCTGCCAGACGCCCCATCACAGCAGCACCAAAAGAAGGGTGATCCACATAGGCATCGCCGCTTACAATGATGATGTCGGGCTGGTCCCAGCCCAGTTCATCAAGTTCTTTGCGGGAAACCGGTAAAAATGAAGATGCAGGTTGCGTCATGTAACAGATTTTGCCTTTTCAGGTGCAAAGTTACACAAGTATGGGTATTTCAGGGTAATGAATAAAGATTGTGGTTAATTACGGTGGAAGGTAAGAAGAATCATCGCCACAAGTAAAAGGAGCCCAGAATGGCAATACCCAGCAAAAGAAACAGAAAAATATAAATGATGATGCGGCGGCTTCTTCTAAGCAGGCGGTTTTCTTTTTTGATATGATTTTCGAAGTTGATCCGGCGCAGTATGTTGCGGATGCGTTCAATGGCTCCTTCCGACTTCACAACATAATCATAGGCACCCAGCTTGATGGTCTGGGTGGCAATTTCAAGCTCATCAATGGCAGTAAGGAAAACTACCTGCACATCGTCATTTTTTTTTCTGATGACTTTCAGCACATCCATTCCATCTTTTTTGCCATCACCAAGCATATAGTCGAGTAAAATAACATCGGGTTTCATTCCCATGTGTTCAAGGCATTCTTCTCCGGTTGAGAAGACCCTTACATTCATGTAGTTTTTCTTCTCAAGGGCATGACTCAGAGCTGTTGCATAGGCAGCATCGTCTTCCACAATAAAAATAAGTGTATAGTCAGGTTTGGTCATAGATGCCACATAAGTTTATACATTATTTTCTCCAACGAATTTAATATATTTTTTTTATGATAACTGGTTTTGAAAAATAAAAAAACTTAACTTGCGGGCACAAAAACCAGAAATATAGCCCCTTCGTCCTTATTTATGTATGCGATTCAAATTTATGAATGAAATTTTTATGCAGACTGAATAAAAATAAACCTTTATCATACCTGGATATCAACCTTTTACACTTGTTTTTATTAGCTGATTAAATTGTGGCGCTTTTTTTTGCGACTCAATTCATAATTATATATTTGCATTGTTAGATACGTTATCAGTAAGAGGGAAACAAAAAAACTTCAAACAACTGATTTCAAAACGATGTACCCGATTAAAAACATAAAATCATCCACATGAAGAACACCGTAACATTTATTCTTTCGGTTGTAATTCCGCTGGTTATCATCACGGTAGTATTGCGTGATGCCACGCGGGAAAACAAATTGCTGGCTGAGCTTAAGGAGGAGTATAGTCAGCCTCACATTCCCAGTGTTGACCACAGCAAGCATGAAGTGCTGCAGCGCGATTTCGACAACCCGCATGAAATAACGGCAACCTGCATATCCTGTCATACGGAACGTGGTGAGGAGCTTCTGAACAGTTTCCACTTTACGTGGGAAAGGGAAGATTACATTGAAGGCCGTGGTGTAACTTACCTGGGCAAGAGAAATCTTATCAATAACTTCTGCACGGGAATTTTCTCAAACGAGGCTACCTGTAACCGCTGCCATGCGGGTTTTGGCTATGAAGACAAAAACTTTGATTTTACCAACCAGTACAATGTGGATTGCCTGGTTTGCCACGACAATACCGGGAATTATGAAAAGCTGCGTGGCGGGGCCGGGTACCCTGTTCCGGGTCAGGATTTCCGCACCATTGTGCAGAATGTGGGCCGCCCCACCAAGTCCAATTGCGGTTACTGCCATTTCCATGGCGGTGGGGGTAACAATGTAAAGCACGGCGATCTGGAGGAAGCGCTCCTTACGGCATCGCGCCAGGTGGATGTACACATGGGAGTGGATGGCGGCAATATGGATTGTGTGGATTGCCACACCGCCACCAACCACGTGATGAAAGGAAGGTACTATGGTGTATCATCGGCCAACACACGCCGGGCCACCTGCGAGCAGTGCCATACGGCCGCTCCCCACCTGGATCAGATGCTCAACACGCACGTGGCCAAAATTGCCTGTCAAACCTGCCACATCCCCGAATATGCCAAGGTAAATGCCACCAAGATGTACTGGGACTGGTCAACTGCCGGCGAGCTGGAAGACGGTAAAGCTTTTGAACTGTACGACGATCAGGGCAACCCCATCTACCAGTCCATCAAAGGAGATGCAGCATGGCAAACCAACGTAATTCCCGAATACTTATGGTTTAACGGTACCGCCGACCATTTCCTGCTGTCCGACAAGGTGGATACCACAGAAGCATTTCTGCGGATCAACACCCTTTTCGGGGAAGCATCCGATCCAGAGTCACGAATTTATCCTGTGAAGGTTCACCGTGGCCGCCAGCCCTACGACCCCGTTCATCTATCCATATTACAGGCCAAACTGTGGGACAGGGAAGCCGGCAGAGGCGCACTCTGGCTTGACCTCGACTGGGAAAGGGCACTCGAAGAAGGTATGAAATATCTTGACAGACCTTACAGTGGCCAGTGGGACTTTGTAGATACAGAAATGTATCTGCCCGTAAACCACATGGTATCGCCTGCCAGCGAAGCACTTCAATGTCAGGACTGCCACTCAAGGGCCAACGGCCGTATGCAATTTGTGAAGGGTACTTACATCCCCGCTAAAACCACCTACGCTGCTGTAGATAATATGGGTGTTCTGCTAATCATCCTGTCTATACTGGGTGTAATTACCCATGCTATTATCCGTTACATTTCATTCAAAAAAGCAAAAACTTCAACCAACGTATAATTTCATAGGCTATGGCAAAAATAGAAAAGGTATATATCTACAAATTGTACGAAAGATTCTGGCACTGGACCCAGGCATTTCTGATCTTTTTTCTTGCACTTACAGGCTTTGAAGTGCATGGTTCATTCACCTTTTTCGGGTTTGAAAATGCCGTTGACCTGCACAACAAGGCAGCGTGGGCATTTATCATCCTTACCATCTTTACCATTTTCTGGCATTTTACCACCGGCGAATGGAAACAATACCTGCCCACCACAGAGAATTTGCGTGCACAGGCCGAATATTATGTTTTCGGCATTTTCCGCAATGCCCCCCACCCTACCCGCAAAACTTTGATCAGCAAGCTCAATCCGCTACAGCGACTGGTGTATTTGTCGCTTAAGATTCTTGTATTTCCGGTAATGATAGCCAGTGGACTGGCCTATATGTTTTATCGGTACCCGTCACAGGGTGAGATCAGGCAACTGGGAATCGAGAGCCTGGAAAGGGTAGCTGTGGCCCATACCATTGGAGCATACGTACTTATAGCCTTTGTAATCGTACACCTGTATCTGATTACCACCGGGCATACGGTTACTTCCAATCTCAAAGCCATGATCACCGGCTGGGAGGAGCTGGAAACCGATGAAGGCGAAGTTCCCGAATCCAAAACCGTTAAAGATCCTGTTGGGGAGAAAATGGAAAAACCCGGTGCAGAACCGGAAATAAATCCCAACAGTTATAATAAAGAACCTAAAAACTAACCCAATTTCACAGTTATGAAAAAACTTACGCTATTTGCAGTATTACTTTTATTTTTCTCAGGTGTCTTTGCGCAGTTTTCGCTTAATGCAGATATCAGCCCCAGGGCTGAATTACGTCACGGATACCGAACCATGCCCGGCCCCAACGATAAGATTGCAGGCCATGTAAACCAGAGAACACGGCTTACACTTGCCCATCAGTTAGAAAACATCAGGATGCACATCTCTTTTCAGGATGTAAGGGTATGGGGTCAGGAGCCCTTGCTTTCCAATATTCCATCTATGTCGATACATGAAGCCTGGGCCGAGATGATGTTCAACAGCAACCTGTCACTAAAAATTGGCCGTCAGCAGCTAGCCTATGACAATCAGCGTTTCTTTTCCTTCAACGACTGGCATCCTTTTGCCCGCAAGCATGATCTGGCTCTGCTGAAATATAAAACCGGTGCCGGCGAATTGCATTTCGGAACAGCATTCAACCAGGAATGGAGTGCCTATGCCCGCAACTTCGGGGCAGAGTACAACATCAACAGTTACAAATACATGAATTACCTGTGGTATCATACACCCCTGGCTGAAACCGCAAAACTTTCATTGCTTTCTCTTATTGATGGTTATGAAAACCCTGCCGACAATGAAGAACTCAACATACGGGCCACCTGGTCGGCTTTCCTTGATCTGGATCTTGACGCTGTTGACCTGGTTTTCAACCCGGCCTTCCAGCACGGTAAAAACCGGTTTGGGCGAGGTATCAGAGCATACTATTTCCGCCTTGAAGGAAGTATGGGGCTTGCCGAAAATGTAAGATCAACGCTGGGTATGGAATTTTTCTCGGGCAATGATGCTACAGATACTTCCAACGATTTTTATCGTGTATTCGATGTTCCATACGGAGCCGGACATGCCAATGCCGGTTTTATGGATTATTTTACCAATATACCGGCACATACAGCCGGTGCCGGCCTGATTAATCCATTTCTGAAAAATCGTTTTACACTAAACCAGCGCACTTCATTAAATGTCGACCTGCACCTGTTTTTCATCCAGAACGATTATGTACACCAGGTAGAAACCATCAATAAATACCTGGGTACCGAAATAGACTTTACACTCAATTACCGGTTTAATGACTTTACCACTATTATGGGTGGATTTTCAACCTTGTTTGGTACCGAATCTATGGAAATCATCAAGAGCGGCAGCAAGGATGAGTTTGCATACTACACTTATATCATGCTGAGAATCAGACCCAAATTTTTGTAATACAGAAAAACATTAATGTAACCATACCCAAAAATAAAAGTTATGAAGCACAAAAGGCTTATCCCAAACATTACAGCAATCCTTCTGCTTTCATTGGTTTTGGCGTCATGCGGACAGAGAGAAGCACAGACA
>SKVR01000138.1 GCA_007129355.1 Bacteroidales bacterium
AAAAACATATATTTGTTCTGTAAATCCATAAAACCGCAAACCATGAAAAGACATTTACTCCTTACATTTTGCAGTTTGTTACTGGTCCTGGCGGTAAAGGGGCAAAACTATCAGACAGTAAACCCTGATGTGATTTCCAGCTTTGTGGATGAAAAAAATCATGTGAGTTTTATCAGGATTGATTCAACGGTTTACGATAACGGCCTGGTCCTATACCCCTTTACAGTAAATCAATGGTTGGGGAATCATTGTTTTTCACCCAACGCCGGATCGTGGGCAGGCTCTGAAATCATCATTAAAGATAACGGCTACAACATTTTTATAAATCATGCACAGGATTCAGTTAAAATAAACACCCTGGCCCCGGAGGGTGATTCCTGGATTGCCTATGGACAAACCGGACAACTGCACATTGTTGCCGCGGTTGTGGAGCATGGTGTAATGGAATTCCTGGGGTTGACAGATTCGGTAAAGGTAATTGAATTTCAGGCATATGATACAGAAGGTGGATTCATTGAAAACGAGATAAATGGTATGCAGGTGAAGATCAGTAAAAACTACGGCTTTGTAAAGACGCTGAATTTTTACAACTTTCCTGAAATGAATTCATATGCCGATACAATAACTGAGCTTACACTCGCAGGGCTTTCTGAACCTGAAACCGGAGTTCAGAATTTTACATGGTTTGGTGTTCATGATTTTTTGCCTGGTGATGTATTGCATATTCTACGGCAGGATGGTACCTGGATTGGTGAAGAAGATGGTCATTTTCAAATAACAGAAACACGTAAAGCGATTCAGTATTTGGAAAGGTTTGATTACAATGATTCCATCGGATATGTATATAAGATCACCCAAAGAATTCACAAACAGTGGATCGATAGTATTACTGTTATTGAAGATACCATCACTAAGGTTATAAAACCTAACCCGGGATTCGACAAATTACCTGAAGAACCCATTTTTGATGATTTTTCAAACGACGATCTGTCAGCATATTACTACCATCGCATGAAGGGTGGAGAGCATCTAAAAAAAATGTTTTTTAATTACTGGTTTACAAATTCTGATAATGATTGTTGGTCACCGGAACATTATGACGGAGTTCCGCACACCACTTATTATATGAATGGGCTGGGAGGGCCATACTACCCCTACCAGGCATTATTTGGTAGTTTGCTTCAACAGGAACTGGTTTATTATGAGAAAGATGGAGAAAGCTGGGGGACTCCTCTGGATGTAACTAACATAAAAAGTGTTCACTTGCCAGGCCTGATAAGGGTTTATCCCAATCCTGTAAAAGATATTTTAAATGTGAATATTGACCTGGATTATCCTGTTGGATTTACCATCAGATTGTTTGACATGAACAGCAGACTGGTTAAATCAAAAGAGTTACAACCTGGCGACAATGTGTTAAACGTTTCGCACCTGACACCCGGATTATATTTCCTGATCATCAGCAACATTCAGGGTGTTCTGGAAGCCCGGAAGGTTCTGGTGCAATAGTAAATTTCACGCGGCTATTATTAAATACGTTACAATGATCATCAGAACGATGATCTTTTCAATAATCCTGCTTTTTATGGATTCAGGATCTTTTGAAGTGGTGGTTGATGTTGTTTTCATGATTTGAACAGTTTGTAATAAGGATGTTAATCATAAAAAACATGCCGAAAGATATAACAAATAATATATCAGTAAGTTAAGTTTGGGTGGGGTGGCGTACAGTAAATAGATTCTGTTCAAAAGAGAACAAATGTGTCCGAAAAAGTACAGACAGAAACGGTAAAGATGGATATATTATTAAAGGACTTTTCCATTGTATTGCTCCTTCAAATACTTCTCCGTTTTTTTGAAGTAGGATTCATCAAGACTGAAGATGGTAATGCTCAGTGTGAAGTAATCTTCTGTTTCAGTTTCAACGATGATCTTTGGTTCTTTTTTCTGAGATGACCACGGGAGCGTAAGTATGGATGTGCGCATATTCTCAATGGTACTAAATATATCCGTATTTTCATCTGCTTCTATCTTCATTCGGAAGTTGTGACTTAACAAGCTTTGTGAAGGATATGATTTAAGCATGATGTTGCCCACAATTTTACTGTAAGGGATGGTTACAATCTGTCCGCTGTAATCTTCTATTTCAATATTGCGCATACCCATTGCAGTAATTTTTCCGGTAATACCCGCTACACTTATATGATCATTGATATGGTGTGTTTTCCCGGTTTTGAAAATAACTCCGGTGGTTATATCCTTTAATGAATACCATGCCAGATAAAGTATCAGGATGATAAAAACCAGAAATGGCACCAGGGTAATGAGCTGCCCGCGGCTGCCCAGGTATTGCACGCTCCAGAGCAGGAAAATGATCCAGGTAATCAGCTCGGCCAGTGGCAGGTATTTGTTGAAAAACTCAACCTGTTGGGCCGGAAGTCTGATGAACTGCATCAGGTAATTGAAAAGCCTGAAAAATAATAAGATCAATGCCCCAACCAATAGAAAAACAATGATGGAGAACTGGTATATGCTGAATGAGGTTGTGTCCATGTGTTTTTGGGTTGATAGGTTTATAGGTTGATGAGTTGATAGGTCCAAGATAAGTATTACAAAAGTTCTTTTTCAATCAACCTTTCCCTGATAAAAGGGTGAAGGTTTGGATTGAGCATGAAAACTCCCGGACTGGGCTCCGTTATAATGGCAGCCCGTTTTAGGTGCATGATCTTTTCTTTTACCTGTTCCGGTGTCATGAACATAATTCGCTGGATTTTCTCGTAGTTCAGCCTTTTGTGCAGGATAAACTGAACCAGGAAAATGAGTGTTTCGGCTTTAAGCCTGTTGAGGACAGATGTATCGGGACGCTTTGGGGCTCTTATCATCAGGGTGTTATCTTTAACATTAGTTATTGATGCCATCCATGTTTGAAGGCTAAGACCCACATTGCCCCGGGTATAGTTAAAATAGGTATTGAAAAGGCGTGCATAATCCCACGACCTCATTTCATTCTCTTTTTTCCCTTTATAATTAAACATCAGATTACCTGATTTATGCCTTTGCAAAATGATGTTTTTTAATTCTTCTGCATTAAAGGGATAGCAATCAATAGTACTTAAGAGCCAGGGGTCTATCTTCTTAAAACGGTTGATGCTGTTAAAAGCGTGCAAATTTACCGTTAATATAAAAAATATCTTTGAACCGTATTTTTCAATAAGTTTGCAAAGTAACTCAATGATTATGAGCCCGCCCGGGGTTTTCTCCCACCATAATTCCAAATCTTCAAATACAAGTACCGATTTTTCAGGAATATCTCCCAGGATTTCTTCCACACTCAAATCAAGATCAGTGGCTTTTTGCAGTGCGGATAAAAACTCTGGTTCAGATGCAGAGCCTGCAAAAGGAGGCTGAATAACAAATACAGGTCTTGATGCCAGGTGTTTAAAGCAAATATAGTTGACCATGAATGTTTTACCCGAATTGTGCTCACCGCGAATGAGCAGGGCACCGTTGTGGCCTTTCTCCTGCCTGAGAATAGTTTTATGCGCTTCATCAAGTTCTCCGGGCTTGCCTTGCCAAAAATCCATAAAGTAATTGTTTTTTCTCAGGAAAAGCTGCTGGTAATAGGGTGGCACCATTTCAAGCACTTTCTCTTTTGCCGAAACGGCCTCGTTTAGGGCATGCAACTGACTTACCGGAAAGAATTCATCGATTTGGTAGTGGCGGGTCTGAAATGCATAAACCATTCTCCTGCTTCTGTCAAACCATATCTTTACCAGGTTCTTGCGTAAAAACTCTCTGGTACCGCGCATTTTTATTTTCAACCAGTTATCCTTTATCTCTCCGGCTTCTTTACGCTTTACAAAAAGCTTCAGGTTTTCAGCAGTTTTCAGAAACACTGGAATACTAAGGTCTCTTGAAACTTTGTTGAGTATGCTTTGCAATTTGTCATCAATAGAGATTCTGTTTTTCTCCAGATTTCGCAATGCTTCTTGCGCTCTTTGCTGTTGCTCAGCAAAAAAATATTGATCAGGAATTTGCTGGGGTTCTTCCTTGTCGCCGGTGAGAGTAATTTTTATTAAACGGGCAATCTCCATGATCTCCTGCTCTGTTTCTTCCAGGTTTTGTGAGTAGTTTTTGATATAATGCTGGAAAGGCGTGAAAAAATCACTCTGTATAATAAAATGAATAAGCTTTGAAAGTTCTACCACCTCAGTTTCAGAAGAGTATGGTTTTATTGATGAAAGATCAGTGTAAGATTGGTTTTTCAGTAGTTCTACCTGGCCGGGTAATCTGCTAATGGCATTACTAATCTTTTCAAGTGTGAAATCCTCGATATCTTTAATTCTGCGGTGTAAGTCTTTGCCTGGGTTTACATAAAAATCGGGGACCGGAGGTGTTCCCTGCTTTGAGAGCTTTTCAATAGATCTTCTCGTAAATTCTATAATAGATTCAGATAATTGCACCCCTGCCAGCCTGCCATCCGGCAGGGCAATGTTTTGTAATTTCTCCGATGCCCTGAGAGTAAAATGCCATAGCTTATAATCTATTTCTGAAAGTTTTAATTCAAGTAAATTATGATTGATTTGGAGTTTTTGATTGTTTCTCCAGATTTCGGGCCAGAAATCCATTTGCCTGACCTGGTTTTTTTTGATTTTATCATCAGGTCTTTGCTTACCTGTTATGGAGTTTACGTGAATGTGATTGAGCGCATCACTAATGCATTGTATACTTTTTTTGTTTTCAGCTTCTGCAATTTCGAAAATACTTTTTTCGGAATGGGTAATAAAGTCTCTTAAATTTGAAAATATTTTTGAAACCTTTTCTTTCTCATGATTGAGCAAAGACTCAGAAAAGTTATTCTTATTAATAGATGTTTCAATGATTTGCAGACTATCGCGAAACTGTTTAAAGGCATTTTGTTGTTCAATAAGGTATTGAATGCTGAGATTGGCAAACCTATGCCATGTTTTTTGCCGTATTACTTGCCATGTGTTAGGATAGTATTTGCCAATTAATTTTCTGATGAGAATTTTCTGTTTTGCATTATCTTTCCCTGCCAGGCGCTTTTTCCATTTATAAAACCTGAGATAACTCTTGTCTGATTTGCGGGGTTTAAGATCATCGTGATTAAGGGCCAGAGTAATTTTCTCCGGTAAATCGTTAAGATATTGTTCTGCTGTTTCAGTAAAATTCAGGAAAAAAACATCAAGGTTTTTTTCCTGCTCATCAAGAAGTTGTGCGCTCAGATTTGAAAGTATATGTTCGTAACGGATAAAGGTATTGTGGGTTAGTTTGTATAGGGTTGAAATATTGTATTGTATGGATTGACTGTCAGCCTGTTGGCGTATTTTTTTTTCAATGAGGCTGAATGTAGTCTCAACCCTGCTCTGTGCATTGTTCAGAATTTCGGCATACTGGTTCAAAGTTTTGCCAAAAGCTTTATTTCGCAGCTCATTGCTTTGAATCTGTATATCTTGATGGATTTTTTTGCAAAATGATTCGGCTTCAGGATGTGCCGGCCATCTGATACTGATGTTTGTTTGCAGGTTATCCGATGCTGTTGATGGTATCATATGAAATTCGGGTTTATGATGCGATTTCGATTTTAATCCGATATTGAGTCTTTTAAACTGGCTGGAAGCTTTAATGAGTACAACAGTGCCAAGGTCGTTGCACAGTGCATGGGTTTGTTCAATAAAATCGGCTTCCTTCCCAGCTTCTAAATCAGGTATTCCAAGGAAAATAATATCAGAATCTATCGACTCAACCCGAATAATATCATAGAAGGTTTTTTTCTCAAATTCGTTATTAATGATGTTTATCTCAGCGTTAACCCTTAAATTATCGAGTACCTCCCTGGCGAAATTATAAATGTTATTGCGCTCATCATTGATGGGGTTTTCAATCATAAGGCGGGTTTTACTGTCCTTCCATTCATTAGAAAGCCAGAGAAATTTTACCAGGTTAATGGCCAGGTTTCCATTATTGCCTGAGCCTCGCCACCAGATATCGATAGTCTTTCTTTTTCCAAAACCTTTTTGCTGATCATAATCCATAAGCAGGATATTAAGATCCATTCCGATAATGTTTTTTATCAGACGGGCAAATCTTTCCTGATCGGTACTTTGTCTTGTCCAGCCCATTAAAACAGTATTGGGTTCTACACCTGCAAAACCATAAGTTTGTGCCAAATTCTCAATGCCACCATAAATATCGGTGCAGGTATATTCGCGTGTAAATATGCCCTTCTCTGCCTGGCTTTCATTTCTAGTATTTTGCCTGAATCTTGATTGAATTTTTTGATCTTCAGTTGTTTTAACCAGATTTATGATGCTTAGCAGACCGTGATTGGCAATAAGCGATTTGCCTAGTTCAATAAGCTTTTCCCGCGTATCTGGATTTCCACTGAAAAGCATGATGTTGGGCTTCCAGTTTCGCTCTTCAATGCTTTTGCTGCTCATTTTAAAAAGCGAATGCCTGATCACGTTTAACCACACACTTTGCCATACATCGCCGGGATCAATTTCCTGTTCGCGCTTTTTCATCAGGAACCAGGTAATCCAAATGAGGATGAAAGCAATAAACATGGCAATGATATCAATTTGTATCATAACGATTATACTTGCAGCAAACCCCAGCCATCCTACCCACCGGGGAACTTTAAAGTAGGGCCGAAAATCGGTGCTTGCCCAGCTTTCCAGGGCAAAAGCCAGATTGATAAAACCGTAAGCTGCAATGAAGAACATGGAAACTACCCTTGCGATGGTATTAAGATCGCCTATCAGTATACCCCCCCATGCAATAAAGAACGTAAGCAGGATTGCTATCCGGGGTTCATTGTTTACTCCGAACCCTTTGCTAAGTATTCCAGGTGCAAGTTTATCCTTTGCCAGCGCCTGAACAATGCGTGGCCCTCCCAATATTCCGCCGAGGGCAGATGAAAGTGTTGCCCCCCAGATACCGGCAATAACAAGCAGAGGGAAAAGGGCAATTTTCTGCAGAAATGCTGAATCTTCAATGAGCAGATTGCGGTCAACAAAAAAAGCAAAACCCACGGCTAGCCCTATATATATGACCATACCTGAAAAAATAGCCAGCATAGTGCCCATAGGAATGGATGACCTCGGGTTTTTTAAATCGCCCGACATGGCCACACCTACTGTAAAGCCTGTAACGGCAGGAAAGAATATTGCAAATATTATATCCATTGATGGGGCTGTAGTTAATGGGCTTACTGATACCACATCGGGATAAAAACCTGTGTTTACAAAAAAACCTGCAAAAATAGAGAACAGGGATAAGGCAATGGCCATAAGAACAAAATATTGAACCTTTATGGCAAGAGAAGTACTTATAAATGCTATAATGGTAAGAATTACAGCCACTGCACTGCCCACAATGCGGTATGAGTTAATGCTCTGGTCCAGTCTCAGGAAATCTCTTATAACATCAACAGACAGGAAGTTTTCGGAGAAACCCACAATATAAAGAGCAATGCTAAGGGCCATGGCCATGAATATTGTTACACCGATGGCTCCGCCTATAGGCAAGCCAAGACTGCGTGAAAGCATATAATAGATACCGCCGGCTTTTATTTTTTTATCTGTAGCAATTGATGACAAACTAAGTCCGGTTGTAATGGAGATAATATGAGCGATAAGTATAATGCCAATGGTATAAACCAAACCGGCATGCCCTACAACCCAGCCCAGACGCAGATACATGATAACACCCAATATGGTGAGTAAGGAAGGTGTAAATACTCCGCCGAAAGTTCCGAATTTACGGGCTCTGTCCATTATGTTTCAATTTATTTATCGGTTTTGAAACTAAGCAAATATAGTTAAAACCAATGATTATTTTGCGTTTCAACCTGCGACAGAAAACCCTTATCAGCAAAAAAACAGAAAAGAGACCGGAGTATTTAAATAACCTGATATTTTATGTGTCTAAGAATTAGCGGAAAGATTAATCCATCGGGTAATAAATGTATTCGCCTAGCAATGCACCATCGGTTTGCCTGTTTTTTTCAACCTGAAGCTTAGTTGGAGTAAGATCAATGATAAGCCAGATCTCTTTGGATTGTTCAAGGAATATACTTCTTGAACTTCTTATTGACCAGAAATCTGTTCTGGCAGGTCCTATGGTTACATAACCTTCCGGATAAAAGATTGTGGGTGCATCCAGGTCAGGCATGGTCATATCCTGTGGTGGTCTTATCATTTGAGGCACGCCCCACTGTGTAATTAAAAGATCATCCAGCTCAAAGTGAAATTCAGGGTCATCCTCACAGGATTGAAAAACCATGAAGAATGCCAGAAAAATAAACAAAACTAAAGGAATTTTTCTTTTTGGTTGCATGATGCAATGTGGCTTTTATTTTTACAAAACGTTATCTGTCAACTACCATTATCTCTACTCTGCGA
>SKVR01000004.1 GCA_007129355.1 Bacteroidales bacterium
TGGCTTACCACACGGGCAGCATTTTCGCGCGAATTTGAGTTTAAAGAGTTTCTTCGCCAGTGTTATCAGATAGGGAACAAAACATTGCCTCTTATTTCGGTAACTGGTCTGGTAATAGGCCTTGTGCTTACTATCCAGTCGCGTCCTGTATTGGTTGATTTTGGCGCAGAATCGATGCTTCCGGCCATGGTCGCTTTATCTATCATAAGAGAAATGGGGCCGGTGGTTACCGGTTTAATTTGCGCGGGAAAAATAGGTTCGGGTATGGGCGCCGAATTGGGTTCCATGAAGGTGAGTGAGCAGATTGATGCCATGGAAGTTTCATCTACCAATCCTATTCGCTATTTGGTGGTTACAAGAGTTTTGGCAGCCACGCTCATGATACCCATACTGGTTTTATACGCCGATGCACTGGGTATACTGGGGAGTTGGGCCGGGGCAAATATAAAAGGAAACGTAACATTTGTGCTGTTCTTTTCACAGGCTTTCAGCGCAATAAGTTTTATGGATTTTTTACCCGCAGTAATAAAAACCTTCTTTTTTGGGGCTGCAATTGGTTTTGTGGGATGTTTTAAAGGCTATACGGCCGGGCGGGGTACAGAAAGCGTGGGTAAAGCAGCAAACTCAGCGGTAGTAATGGCTTCTTTGTTCGTGATACTTATCGACCTGGTGGCGGTACAAATAACCGATATGTTTTATTAATATGAACAAAACCATCATGACCAAACTTCAATCTGATATCAGCCCATCAACCCAACCGGTAATTGAAATCAATAACCTGAAAATGGGATTTGAAGGATTGAAGGTGTTAGAAGATCTGTCATTAAAACTCTATGATAACGAAAATCTTGTGGTGCTTGGCAAATCCGGCTCAGGCAAATCGGTGCTGATAAAATGCATTGTAAAGCTGCTGCGTCCCGACCAGGGTACCATCATTGTGCTGGGTGAGGATGTAGGCCGATTAGAGAATCGTAAACTGGCCACGCTAAGGCAAAAGATTGGTTTCCTTTTTCAGAGCGGAGCTTTGTACGATTCCATGACCATAAAAGAAAACCTCGAATTTCCCCTTATAAGGGTCAGGAAAAACCTTTCAAAAAAAGAAAGGGATGAAAAGATAGAAGAAGCGCTTGAAAACGTGGGCCTGTCCGACACTTTAAACAAAATGCCTTCGGAACTATCCGGCGGAATGCGCAAGCGGGCCAGCCTGGCCCGAACCATTGTTGTAGACCCCATGATTATGCTCTACGACGAACCAACAACCGGGCTCGACCCGGTAACATCTGATGAAATAAGCGCGTTGATCAACGATGTGCAGAAAAAATACAAAACTTCGTCACTCATCATCACGCACGATATTGAGTGTGCACGCGCTACTGCCGACAGGCTTATCATGCTCAAAGAGGGGGAAGTGTATTTGGAAGGAGATATGGAAGCCTTCGAAAAATCAACCGACCCAATTATCAGGTCATTCTTTAAATGATAACAGTTATTTAACTCAACACTAAAACGATAAAAAAATGGATAATTATTCACCAACATTTAAAGCACGATTAGGCCTTTTTATTGCTGTGGGATTGGCCATTTTCGTCATCGCCATCTTCTTTATTGGCAAGCAGCAGAATTTATTCAACCCGGTTTTTAGGGTTACCGCCAATTTTCAGAATGTTAGCGGGCTGAGGGTCGGAAACAATGTCCGTTTCTCGGGTATCGATGTGGGTACTGTTGACAACATAAAGATTATTAATGACTCTACGGTGCAGGTTGACCTACTCATCCGGAAGAATGTGCAGGAGTTTATAAAAGCCGATAGCAGAGCAACCATAGGTTCTTCAGGAATTATTGGCGACCGTATACTAACCATTGCCCAGGGCAGTAACAGGGCAGCTGTTGTAAAAGACGGAGAGCACCTTACAGCCGATGAGCCTTTGGAAACCGATGCCATCATTGCAAGTCTGAATAAAACTACAGCGGATGTGGAAATCATAGCAAAGGAACTCGCGGAAGTAATGAGCAACATTAACAGTGGGAAGGGTATGCTGGGGCAGTTGATCGTGGATTCGGTCATTGCCGGAAACGTAAGCCAGACCATAGCCAACTTTATGAAAAGTTCAGAAGGGTTGGATGAAACCATTGAAGTGACCAAAGAGAATGTGTTTGAGTTTATGGAGAAACTGCAACTCACCGTGGCCAGAACAGAAATTGCATCCAATGCACTGGGAGAGATCATGGTGAAAATAAACAGTGGCGAAGGCACTCTGGGCATGTTGATTCAGGATACTACCATGGCATACAACCTTGATCGGACACTGATCAACCTGAAACAAAGCTCACGAGGACTGGATGAAAATATGGAAGCACTTAAACAAAATTTCCTTTTCAGAAGATACTTCAGAAAACAAGCTGAAAAAGAGGAAATAGAAAGAATGGAATCAGTGAAAGAAATACCCGCTGAAAAAGAAATAATCCAGGAGCCTGGAGAGCATTAAAATGCAATGGAAAAGTACCATAATACTTGCGTTTATAATAGGGTCAACAAATGGTTTTGCATTTGCTCAGCAGGAGTCTGCACCTAAGGATACAACCTATTTATACGAAAATATTGAGACCTATTCCGAACGAAGTAAATTCACAAGGTTTATGTTCCGGCTGTTTTTCAAGCCGGTAGCCCCGGGCCCTGTAAGCGGCAAACCGCAAACCAGGCTAAAGCAGGAGCCCTACAGCACCTTTGAAGGAAAGATCATCAGGCATATAAACATCGTAACACTCGATCCGTTTGGAAACTCCATTGGCGACACCATTACCGCATCACTAAACTTCTTCTCCAGAGCAGGTAACAAGCTTCATGTAAAAACCCGGGTTAGCACCATTCGCAACCTGCTGCTTTTTCGAAAAAACCAGGTTTTTGATTCCTTACTGGTCAAAGAATCGGAACGACTGGTACGCAGTAGCACTTACATAACCGACGTGTCATTTTATGTGCAGGAAACCTCTGAAAACTCCGACTCCGTGGATATTTTTATTCGTGAACTGGATAAGTGGAGCATTATTCCGGGAGGCAGCCTCTCATCAACACGAATGACATTTAAACTGAGAGAAGAGAATTTTTTAGGGCTGGGGCACGAGTTTCGCAATAGTCTTGTGTGGAATCATGCAACAGGTAACTATGCCTTTCAAACAAGATACCATGTCCCCAATTTTCATAACACCTTTATTAATTCAACATTGCAGTACGGTACCGACGAATACGGTAACTTTGTCAAAAGTTTCGAGGTCGACCGTCCGTTTTACTCCCCATTCGCCCGGTGGGCAGCAGGAGTAAACATATCGCAGCATTTGCGGAAAGATTCGGTATGGGCTGGTAATTTTATGCAGTTTAAATATAATGCACAGGATGTGTGGGCAGGGAGTGCAGTCCGCATTTTCAGGGGAAATACAGCATACAGCCGTACCACAAATTTGATTTCTGCCGCCCGGATTATCCGGATACGCTTTCTTGAACAGCCTCCGGCAACAGAAGATACATTGCGGTATTACACCGATGAAAATTTTTACCTGGCCAGCGTTGGCATTTCATCCCGGCAATACGTACAGGATAAATATATTTTCGAGTTTGGGATTACCGAAGATGTGCCCGTGGGCAGGGTATTGAGCCTTACCGGCGGATATCAGCAAAAAAACAATTTAGGGCGCTATTACCTGAAAGCTCGCTGGTCATCGGGTAATTATCATTCATGGGGATATCTGAGCTCCCACCTGGAAGCAGGTACCTTTATTCATCGGTCAGATACCCAACAAGGGGTAATTGATGCAGGGGCCAGTTATTTTACCAACCTGATATCACTGGGGAATTGGAAACTCAGGCAATTCATAAAGCCCCGGGCAACCCTTGGCATCAAACGTACGGATTACGATCAGCTAAGTATTAACCATGGGTATGGCATACCCGGGTTCTATAGCCCCCAGCTGGCCGGAAACAGCAGGCTGATTTTAACATCGCAAACACAAACTTATGCCCCCTGGGATTTCATTGGATTTCATTTTGGCCCCTACTTTACCTTCGCCATGGGTATGCTTGGCAATAGAGAAACCGGTTTTCGCAACAGTAAAGTATATTCGCAGTTCGGGGTGGGGGTTATCATCAAAAATGACAACCTGGTGATGAATGCTTTTCAGGTTTCCCTTTCTTTCTATCCCATAATGCCTGGCAAAGGCAATAATATTTTTTTATTCAACTCTTTCCTGACCACCGACTTTGGGTTTCGCGATTTTGAGATCGGAAAACCGGAAGTTGTGGTGTTTCGGTAAAGATTAAGTCGTTTCAACAGGCTCAACGACCAGTTGACTGTTTTGAGACATTGGCTCTCTTGATAGCTCCATTTCATGAATGTGTGATTTATGTAATATTTACAAAAGGTTTCGTAACAATTTCACTCCTGGATTGGCTTACCTTTAAAATCTAACTTAAAATATCATATTATGCCACTCTTAACTATTATTATTGTATTAATCCTTGCAGGTCTTTTGTTATGGCTTGTCAATAACTTCATCCCCATGGATCGCAAAATTAAAAGCATCCTGAATGTGGTTGTTGTAATTGTTGTCATTATCTGGCTTCTAAATGTTTTTGGAATTCTGGGCAATATTAGTAACATAACCATATAGCGACCCTTTGAAAGCGAAAAATCATGTCAGACCAGGATAAGATCATTTCGCAGCGTTTCAGATTTAAGCATTTACCTGTGCTTATAAAGGATACAGCTATATCCTGGAGCAAAGATGACCCATGGCGTTTAAGCGCAATCGTTGCTTACTACGCTATATTATCCTTGCCGGGATTGCTCGTGATCATTATTAGTATGCTGGGCTACTTCTGGGGAGCTGAAATTATTGAAGGAAAGGTATATGAAGAGATTCGTTCAAGCATGGGTCAGGCAACAGCCGATTCGGTAGAATCTATTTTTCGAAATGCAAGTGAAGATGAAACATCATGGATTGCTGCAATTATTGGAATTGGAGCTCTTTTGTTTGGCGCAACCGGTGTTTTTTATCATCTTCAAATATCCTTAAACAGAATATGGGAGGTTAAATCCGATCCCAAAAGCGGGATTTTACGCTATATGATCGATCGCACCAAAAGCTTCGGGTTTGTTTTGGTTATTGGGTTTTTACTTCTGGTAAGCTTTGTACTATCGGCAGTGCTTTCCGCCTTAAAGGATTACATTGCGCACTGGATACCTGATATTGCTTATTTTCTTCTCATCATATCCGATCTTGTTCTTTCATTTGGAGCGATTACCATTTTGTTTGCATTGATTTTCAAATACCTTCCCGATGTAAAAATTGGCTGGAAAAGTGTTTGGATTGGTGCCCTTATTACATCATTCCTTTTTGCTGTCGGAAGGGAAGGGCTGAGTTATTATTTCGGAGCCGCCAGTCCGGGAAGTGTTTATGGTGCAGCAGGTTCCATTATTATCATAATGTTGTGGGTTACCTATTCATGTCTTATTTTATTTTTTGGAGCCGAATTTACATGGGTATTTACCAAAAAATACGGATTTAAAATGCAGCCCAAAAGTCACGCAAGGTTTATAAATAAATGGGATGAGGAAAGACCTTGATAATCAATTATCAATCCTGGGAATAAATAAGAATGAAATCATTAAATAAGAAAAGAACGTTATTAAAAAAAACAAATTATCATGGAACGAATAACTAAAGATCTGATAAAGCAGCTTTTGGCAACAGAACTGACACCGTGCCTTTCAGTTTACATGCCTGCACACCGCAGCCATCCTGAAAATCAACAGGATCCTATCCGGTTCAGGAACCTTGTAAAACAACTGGAAGAATCCCTTTTGCTAAAATATTCATCTGCCGATGCTCGTAAATTTCTCGAGCCCCTTGAAGCACTGGCTGAAGACAAAGATTTCTGGAACCATACATCAGAGGGTTTGGCAGTGTTTTGTGCCACCGGTTTTTTTAAAACGGTGGCTTTACCCATTGCGGTAGCCGAATTGGCCGTAGTAGCTGATAGTTTCCACACTAAGCCGCTCAGGCATTATTTGCAATCTACAGACCGCTACCATGTATTGGGTTTGAGTCTCCATAAAATACATCTTTATGAAGGGAACCAGCACTCGCTGGTTGAAGTTGATTTTCATGCTGGCATCACCCAAACAAGAGAAGAGTTGACAGGCGATGATGATGTGAAAGAAAAGCATTTAACCGTTGCATCTTATGGCGGTGCCGGGGGAGAAGGTTCCCATCACGGTCATGGCGGATATAAAGAAGAGGTCGAAAAGGACACCGAGCGTTTTTTTCGTGCCGTAGCGGATGAGATAGCAGAATCCTATTCAAAACCCACTGGGTGGCCCCTTATACTTGCAGCTTTGCCAGAGCACCACAGTCTTTTCAGACAGGTAAATAAGAACCCAATGTTGCTGCCTGATGGCATTACCTTAAACCCCGATACTCTCACTAATATAAAGCTCATTGAAAAGGCATGGGAAATTATGGAGCCTGCGTATCTGCAAAAACTTGACAATCTGGCCGGAAGCTTTATGCAGGCAACGGTAAATGGCAAAGGTAGTGATGATTATAAAGAGATTGCAGTGGCTGCTGTTGAAGGAAGGGTTGAAACCCTGATTATTGAATCCGACCGGATCATTGCAGTTAGAATAACCAACCTGGTAACGGGTAATACCCAGAAAAAAGATATGCAAAACCCCAAAGTAGATGACCTGCTCGACGATATGGGAGAACTTGTAACAAAGATGGGCGGGCATGTAATGGTGTTTCCCCCTGATAAGATGCCAACCAAAACCGGAATGGCTGCATTATTCCGTTACTAAAAAAGGTATTATGTATATCATCACAATTCTTTATTGACTTCATTCTCAGAAGCTAAAATCCATTGCCGTTGGTTGGAAAATCTGTGATTTATGTAACTTTTCACGGGAAAAATGTAACATCGGGGGCTACATCGTATTTACTTTTGAAGTTAATTCACAAAAAGTAAGGACGAGACTATAATTCCTGCATCCGGGAATCAACCCAATGCATCTCCTTCCGGATAGTCACAAATTTTAAAAAGATGAAGATCCTGCTTATCTCCCCAGCCGTTGATGCCGAAAAACGAACCAATAAATGGCTCATGATGCCACAGCTTGCTCTCTATATACTGGAAGGATTAACGCCACCGGGTCATGAAGTTAAAATAATTGAAGAAGAAGCTGAATTTATTGATCCCGACCAGGAGTGCGATTTGGTGGCCATAAGTTGTATGACCGCCAATGCACCACGGGCGTATGAACTTAGCGCAGAATTCAGGGAAAGAGGCAAAACAGTGGTGCTGGGTGGAGTGCATCCTTCTATTCTTCCGGAAGAAGCCATGCAGCATGCCGATTGTGTTGTTGTAGGTGAAGCAGAAGGAGTGTGGGAAACATTGCTCAATGATTTTCAGCAACATAGTTTGCAACGAAAATACCACAATCCCAACCCCGATCTGCAGAAGTATGTAACCAAAGACTTCAGCACGGTTGTAAATAAAAGTAAATTCCATATCATTCCCATCATGACCACCCGGGGTTGTCCCTACGACTGTGATTTTTGTTGTGTAACCGATCTTTACGGCAAAAAAATAAGGCATATCCCCATCGAAAATGTGGTTCGTGATATTAAGAGTTCGGGGGCAAAAAGCTTTTTGTTTCTCGATGACAATATCATTGGCCATAAAAAATATGCAAAAGAATTGTTCAGAGCCATTAAACCTCTGAATATAAAATGGGGCGGACAGGCGTCGGTTTCACTGCTTGTGGAAGACGATGAATTATTGCAACTGGCGGCTGAAAGTGGTTGCAAGTCCTTGTTCATTGGTATTGAGAGTGTATCGGTAGAGCAGTTAAAGACCATGCGAAAGGGAATTAAGGAGATTGCCCACCTGGAAAGTTCCCTGAAAAAAATCAAAAAGATGGGAATCCTGATCCACGCCTCTATGGTTTTTGGTTTTGACAATGATACCAAAGAAACTTTTAAGGAAACCGTGGCATTTCTGAAAAAAAATAAAGCGAGCACAGCATCCTTCAATGTGTTAACGCCTTATCCGGGTACCCGGGTTTACGAAAACCTTAAAAAAGAAAACCGCCTTACAACTGCCAACTGGAAATACTATGACCATAATACGGTTGTATTTCTACCCCGAAACATGACTCCCTACGAACTTCAAATGGGTAAAATCAATGCAAGAAAAAGGTTTTACAGCATCACCTCGGTAATGAACAGAATGCTGGGCAACCTTTACAATCCCCTTACTTACTTTTTTATGAACTATGGGCATATGAAACAGGTAAGAGTTGAAGCCAGAAGAATAGACCGGCTCAAATCAAAATTGTTTGAAATTCACCATAAATCATAA
>SKVR01000038.1 GCA_007129355.1 Bacteroidales bacterium
AAAGCAACTTCCCATCTGCAAATGATCCATCAAGAGTAATCCGGTAAATACGGTGGGAGTTTTCGTGAAATTTATCATAGCTCAACTGATGATACACGAAAATCATGATGAGAACAGATACTGAGAAACCCAATCCGAGACCCAGAATATTAATGATGGTAAAAGATCGGTTCTTCATCAGGACTCGCCAGGCAATTTTAATATAATTCCTGTTCATTGTGGTGTTTCTTTTCATATCATAAATGGGAAATGACCTCTAATATTAATTCTTTTTTTATAACTATTTATACAGAATTTGTATTGATATCATTTTTTTAAAAAAATCACTGCAAAATAACTACCATCATAATTATCATACACCGCGCCAACTCCTTTACAGGTTTGTATATCAAACACATAAAAAATAAATACCTGAAAAAAAAATAAAAAAAAAGAAATCAGACAATCATTGATATGTGCGGAAACGAACACAAATATACGTTTCAGGACACTTTGCTTCTGCCAGAAAAGTAGCAAAATGAATTTTTATGCCTTTAGATACCTTTTAAAGTGAATTCTGCTTTTTAACATAAAACACCTGTAAAAAATAATCAAGCATAATTGCAACGTGTATATTGCTGAATTTCTGTATGTTGGTAAGACTTCCCTAACAGGCTCAATTACCTGGGTAAAAAAACCTTGAATGAAATGAACAATTTAGCCTGGCTTATATTACTCGTACAGGTAAAAAAAACCTAAAACAGGTGTTTCCCGTAGTTAAAGTTGTCGATTTTTTTTATAATATTGCATAAACTTTTTACCCTTACGCAAGTGTAATTTGATTTTAGGAGATAAAACCATAAAACGTAAAAATTACCATAAAACGTTGATAAACTGAAGGTTTTTTTAACAGGCAAAACATCACTGAATCTAAAGTTTAAAAATTATAAAACAAAAATGATATGAAATCAGCAAAACTTTTTTTATTTGGATTTCTAATAGTGCTCCTGGGTTGTCAGAAAGACGCTGATACAACCAGGCAGGATGGTCCCCGGGACAGCAGATTAAAAATCAAAAATCAGGTTATACCTTTAACACCGGGATTTGGACTAAAGTCGGAGCCAGCCGAACCCATAGGCTTTGAATTCACTCTCATTGCAGAAGTTGATGCTCCGGTAGTTGATGGACAAACCGTTCAGGCAACCCATGTGGAAATCATTGAAAACTGGGCTTTTGTATCCTACAATATGCGTGGAAGCCAGCAATTGGGAGCCATAGATATAATTGACATTACCAATCCTGCGTATCCGCAAATAGTCAGAACAATACTATTTGACGACAAGGATGTAAATACTGTAGGTTGGCATAATGGCCATATTGTAATTGCCGGTCAGGATGTTGAAGGAGCTTATTATGGCTTCTACTCTCTTGACGATGAGTCTTTGGAAATCAATAGACTACAATCATACTCTGCCATGAGCATGGTAATTGAAAACAATGATGTTTATGTGGTAAGTGGCGATACCGGCGGTTTAACAATCATTGATGCCGACGGGAACGAGGAATTCCTCCCATACACTGACGCCAGGTCAGTGGCTGTGAATGACAATGTATTTGTGCTTACTTCAGAATATATTGATGTTGTTAATGGTGATCAAATACCCATCGACCCCAATTATATTCAATATGCATCCAAGGCTGAACTGTCTCTTTCAAATGAATATTTATTCGCTGCGCTAAACAGAGGCGGTGTACACATTTATGATCTGGATGATCTTTCTTTATTCCAGGTGATGGACAGACCTCTTACCCCGGAAGGAATGGATGAAGAAAACTTTGTTACTAACGGCGTTTCCTACAATGAACCACTCCTTTTTGCGGCCAACGGTGCAGCAGGTATATTGGTAAGCGGGAAGTCAGATCTTTTTAAAAGCGACCATGAATTTTTAACCTATGGCTACTTTGACTTTGAAGGTCCTTTGTCAACCAACTTTGTGAAATCGCAGGGCAATTATGTTTTTGTTGCAACCGGATTAGGTGGTTTGAAAATTCTTACCATTCAGGAAATTCCCAATAATGATGACTGCATTTGGCAGGAAGAAACCGCATATGGTGGTTCAGAATCCGGTTCCGGAGCTGCGTGGTGGTATTACCTTGACAATACAGGAGAAACGCAGCACCCCATTTATGCCGGTCAGCAACTTATTGAAGATGCCTACATTGAAATCAATCCAATTAACGGTTCTGATAATATTGAAATGGTCATTGAGCTTGGTCCAAAATTGAGACTCCAGGATACTAATCAGCCCGTAAAAATTCAGGGTTACAACTGCGGAGAACTGCCAACATCCAGACCACCATCCGGATTGTTCACCACGTATAAAGGAGATCAGCTCGTTATTGAGCTGCCCAATTACCACTATTATGTGGTGCATCTTGATGTGGAAGTCTGCTACGAACCTTAAAATTAAGAGGCTGTCTCAAAATGATCTTTGGTCATTGAGTCTGTCGAAATGACAATTGATTATCAATTTGATACACGATTCGACAGGCTCAGCGTCCGGAATTTTCAAGACTTTCGAGACAGGGTTTTTTAATACCCATTACCAAACCTTCCCGCAGAGTTTTTTGTTTATATACTAAAATCATGGTGCAGAATTAATCTATAGTTGCATCAGTACATCTTTAGTTATTACAACATATGGCAAAACTAGTTCCCATACTTTCACTAATGTTTTTAATTATGGCATCCGGTAATTCATTTGCTCAGACCGAACATCAAAAATACACCGTAGTGCAAAAATTTCCCGGCTTTGAGGTAAGGTATTATCCACCGGCTATACTTGCCACTGTGTATATGCAGGCAAATTCATACCGCGAACTGAGTTCTCCTGGTTTTAGAACCCTGGCAGGATATATTTTCGGCGATAATTCAGAAGGGAAAAAGATCGCCATGACAGCACCCGTGCATATGAATATCAGTGATGAGGGGTCGACTATGAGCTTTGTTATGCCATCCGAATATGACTTCAATGATCTTCCCCGGCCTTCTAACAGTGTAATAGAACTAAAAGAAAGTCAGCCTGAATATGTTGCAGCACTCACCTTTGGCGGCTACGCCGGTGATGAAAAAATAAAAGAAGAAAGCGAAAAACTGCTTAGATATTTGAAAGAAAACCAGATTACTCCGGTTGGTAATTTCCGCTTTCTGGGCTACAACAGTCCTTATAAATTCTGGAACCGCAGAAATGAAATCATTGTGCAAATTAATTGGGAATAAATCCTTAGGTTTGCAGCAAAAATGCCGATATGCGCGAATGCCAGGGAAATCTATTCATCCATAACGGAAAACTTACCGACACATCTGCCTTTGACGATTCTTTTCTAAAAAACCCTCATTACATTTACGAAGTTTTCAGGGTGATTGATGGTGTTGCCCTCTTCCTGGAAGACCATCTGGACAGACTGAAAAAAACCTGCCAACTCTCTGAACATTGCCATGGGTTTTCTTCCGGTGATATTTACCGGCAGGTTTACGAAGTCATTAAGGCCAATAACTTCAGTTACGGCAACCTGAAAATGGTTTTGTACAGAGATGATCAAAAAAACAGGCACTTCCTGATTTATATTACCGAACACCAGTATCCAACCCCACATCAGTTTAAAAATGGCGTAGCCGTTACGCTTTTTAAGGGAACTCGTACAAACCCCAATGCCAAAGTTATGGATGTAAAACTGCGTAATGCCACAAACCTGATGAAGCAGGAAATGGAAGTTTACGAAACTTTACTGGTTGATGATGATGGATGCATAACAGAGGGCAGTCGCTCTAATGTATTTTTTATCCGGCAGGGAAAAGTCATTACCCCTCCCCTGCAGGATGTTTTGCCCGGCATAACCCGCAAGCATATTATAGAAGTTTGCAGGAACTTAACGTTGCCACTTATAGAAGAAAGGGTTTTGGCACGATCCATAATTATTATGGAAGCCGTTTTTATATCCGGCACATCACGCAAGGTTTTGCCGGTAAATCGTATTGATGACCTTGAGTTTGATGCAAATCATCCTGTAATCAGGCAAATTCAGGATGCATTTAACAATGTTGTGGAAAAATACATCCTTGCCTGCAAACCTGGCAAAAAATAGTTTTATCCCAATTTGGCCGTACGTTTTCGCACAACACTGAACAAAAATGAACAATCACAGGAAAACATTTTTCAATAGTTGACTCATATACATTTGATTTTCAGAACCATAAATAAATTGGTACATTTTTGGAATTAAATTGATTGAACTTCATAAAAATCAATGGATATGATCTCAAATTACCTGAAAACAGCTATTCGGTTTTTCTCAAGAAACGTTTCCTTTGCCCTTATTAACCTTACAGGACTTACGGCAGGAATTGCAGCTTTTCTGCTTATAGCACTGTACCTTCAGGATCAGCTAAGTTACGACCAACAGCTCCCTCACCCCGATCGCGTTTACCGCCTGGTGGGCATACAGGAGCCCACAGGTCTTGACAAGCAGCATGTATCCATAACCAGCGCAGCATGGAAACCTTTTATTGAGGAAAACATTCCCCAGGTTGAAGAATGCTTTCGCTTAATGAACGCGCACAGCATTGTGGTCGAAGTGGATGAACAGGTTTTCCGTGAAACTGCTTCCTATTTTTCTGAGGGAAATGTTTTGCTGCATTTAGGCTACCCCTTATTACACGGGGGGGAACCGGGCAATATGCTTTTGCAACCCAATCAGGCTGCAATAAGCAGGGAAACCGCTGAAAGATTCTATAATACATCAGATGTTGTTGGAAAAACTTTCAGAATGGCCGATGAAGCATATATCATTACAGGGGTCTTTGAAAACGAGCATATCAAATCACATCTGAAGTTTAATATATTACTTTCTTTCACCACTGTTGATCCCAGTACGCCATACCTCTTTCATTTTGGAAACAATACACTTACAACCTATATCGTTGCCAATCCTGATGCAGATATAACAGCTATTGAAGATCAAATCAACGCAAAACAGGAAAGTTTATACGATGAATATCCTTCGGGACAAATGATGCGAAATACCTACTATGTGCAAAATGCAAAAGATATTTTTCTGCACTCAGGCCATCTCAAATTCCATATGCGCACACATACGGGCAATATCAACACGGTTTATATTTTCAGTGTTGTCGCGTTACTGATTCTTGCCATTGCCTGTATCAATTTTATAAATCTGGCTACAGCCAACTCTGGAAAAAGAGCCAGGGAAGTGGGATTGCGCAAGGTGCTGGGTGCTGGCCGCAATAAACTGGCCGCACAGTTTATCGGTGAGTCTATGTTGTTGACATTTTTTGCCGTTATTGCAGCGTTGGGTATTACAGAACTCATTTTACCATGGTACAATGAACTCCTGGGAACCGAGCTTACTGTTAATTTTCTTAACAACTATCTTTTCAATGTCGGATTGCTTGCCATTCTGTTAGTAGTGGGAGTAGTATCAGGTTTTTATCCTGCATTATATTTATCGCGTTTTCAGCCAGGAGCTGTATTAAGAGCGGGCGACAGCAGTGGTAAACCCAAATCAGCCGCACTCAGGAAAGTTTTGGTAATTATTCAGTTTGCCATATCAACAGCTATGATACTTGCTACTGCCGTTATTTTGCACCAGGTAAACCATATGCAAAAAAAGGATCTGGGATATAACTCAAAAGATGTAATTTCGGTAATCAACCGGCAGACATCGGACTACGATGAAATAAGAGGTTTCAGAAATCAACTGCTACGTATGCCGGAAGTTGTTTCTGCAGGGATCTCCAGCGGACATAACGGCGTTGCAGGCCGTCAGAGCAGCATCGTTACTGCCGATTCCATTCCTGTGAGTCTTATGGCCAGATACGGCTATGTTGACCCGGATTTTTTCCCCACCATGGAGATATCCGTTGCTGAAGGTCGTAATTTCAGCCACGAACACCTTACCGACCCACGACAAACCATGATCATCAATCGTGCTACACAAAGAGCATTGGGCTGGGAAGACCCCATAGGTAAACGCATTATAAATAATGATGAAGAAGAATATGATTATTTTACCGTAATAGGTGTTATTGAAGATTACCATTACTACTCACTGCACAATGCCATTGAACCCGCTGTTTATATATGGAGACCGGGAGATATGCCAGTGATCAATATCCGCTATCAGACTTCTGATCGTGTTCAGCTTATGGAAAAGCTGGAAGCAGAGTTTAACCGGTTTTTCCCGGGGTATTTTTTCCAGGCTTTTCATATGAGCGAATTACTTGCAAGACAGTATCGCACAGAAAACAACACCATGAAAATATTTCTGGGATTTGCTGTCCTTTGTATCCTGATTTCCTGTCTGGGCCTTTTCGGACTTACATCATTTATGGTTACCCAGAAAAGAAAAGAGATTAGCATAAGAAAAGTTCTGGGCGGCAGTGTATTGCAAATCAACTTCTTGCTTTTGCAAAACTTTCTGAAATGGATTCTGCTGGCCTCTGCAATTGCGATCCCGTTAACCTGGGTTTTCATGGAACGATGGCTGAATAATTTTGCCTACCACATACAGATGGGATTCCCGCATATTATACTGACTGCCGGAATCATTGTTATTATTGCAACCGCAACCGTACTTACACTATCTACACGCGCAGCCATGCAAAATCCGGCTTCAGCCATCAAGTATGAGTAATCCGGTTCTTAAATGACTTGCCGATGCAATGATTCATGTTAGCGTTATCAAAACATTGATAACTTTGCCATGAAGTTGCTTTTTATTTTCAGGAGAGACATATTTTTCTTATTTTCGTAACCGGTTCAGGAAAACAAGTTTTTATCTGAAATTAATTTTCAGATTTACGCACACACAATCTGATGACTATCATCCTTATAGGATATTCTCATTTTAAGACACATTCTTTTTTCAAACCCAAAACATTTATAAAAGATGAAAAACTTTTCGAAAATTACGACAGCCAGCTATCCTTTGATAGTGATGATTTTTGTTACTACATTAATGTGGTCATGCGGGGGGGGTGGCCAGAAGAAGGCTCAGAGAGAACAATTGAAAGATGCAAAGCAACAAACTACTCAGAACATAAACAGATACAAGAACGAAATTGAGGAACGTATCAATTATGTTAACACTCAGATTGATGAAGCATCCGGAGAACTTCAGGAAGACCTGAAAGAAGCACGCGAGGAGCTTAAGGCACAACAGGAATTACTTTTGGCAGAGTTAAAAAATGTTGAAGATGCCAGTATTGAAACATGGAACAATGTGGTGGCTAATGCAAGTGCGTCGCTGACTAAAGCAAGATCAAAAATGAACGAAGTTTCGAAAAATGTCAGAACCTGGCTTGATGATGAGTAGCAGGTGCTGATTAAAAGTAAAAAAAGCTTGTCTGGGTTCCGGACAAGCTTTTTTTTTGCAGCATTTTTCCGTTGTTTATTAATCAGAACGGGCTTGATTTTGCAACTCTTTAGTAGAAAGCATACCACAGGCTGCATAAATATCCTGTCCGCGCGATTTGCGTATGGTCGTGGTAAGTCCTTTGGCTTCCAGCGCCGCCTTGAATTCCTGCATGATATCTAAGGTAGGAGCTTCAAGAGGGGTGTTGGGTATGGGATGAAAATACAGAAGATTGATGCGGCAACGTATGCCGTTTAAAAGTCTGGCGAGCTCTTTTACATGCCTGGGGCTATGATTTAATCCTTTGAAAACGATATACTCAAAAGAAGTTCTTCTTTGTTTGCCCAGCGGAAATTCCCTGATAGTTTTCAATACTTCGGGCAAAGAATACACATTTTCAATAGGCATAAGCTTACGGCGTTCATCTTCAAAGGGGGAGTGCAGGCTTACTGCCAGATGACATTTGCTGTTTTCGAGAAATACTTTCATGGCAGGTATGATACCGATAGTAGAAACAGTGAACCGTCGCGGACTCATTCCAAATCCCCATTCAGCTGTAAGTATTTCAAGGCTTTGCATCACACCTTCCAGGTTGTCGAAAGGTTCTCCCATACCCATATAAACAATGTTTGTAAGTTCGTTGCGTTCGGGCAGACTATGGATCTGGTTTACGATCTCTCCGGCACTCAGTTGGCCCTGAAATCCTTGCTTACCTGTCATACAAAACAGGCATCCCATCTTACAACCCACCTGCGATGAAACACAAAGGGTATTGCGGTTGCGCTCCGGAATATAGGCTGCTTCAATGAATTTTCCATGATGCGAGCGATACAGGTACTTTTTAGTGCCATCAACCGATGTTTGCACCTTTACCGGATCGGAT
Source organism: Bacteroidales bacterium (assembly GCA_007129355.1). Lineage (GTDB taxonomy): Bacteria > Bacteroidota > Bacteroidia > Bacteroidales > UBA7960 > SKVR01. Next base: position 8,297 of record SKVR01000038.1, read on the forward strand.
AATCCAAACGAGTATTTTTCTGTTAGCTTTTCACGATGAGATTTGGAAATATTGCTCATTTCATCAATACTACTGATCTCTTTTTTGTAAAGCCAGTCGGCAATCTGTGCTGCGG
>SKVR01000097.1 GCA_007129355.1 Bacteroidales bacterium
GAATATGTCAGAACAACTTATGCTTCGACAAGCTCAGCCGTCCAATCGATCTAAGATATCTTCCCAATGGCATCAATAAAAGCTTCTACTGAGGCCGTAACGATATCGGTATTGGCAGAAAAGCCATAATAAATATGCTCCTTGTGTTCAATCTGTACATGCACTTTACCCAGGTCATCACTGCCCCTGGTTATGGCCTGAATGAGAAACTCCTCAAGCCTTACACGACGTTTCACAAGATTTTTTACAGCACTGAAAGCAGCATTTATAGGTCCGTTTCCTGAAGCAGTTTCGGTATAGGTATCGCCATTAAAGCTGATTTGTACCGTTGCTGTAGGAATGGTAGATTTTCCGCAAACCACCTGCAGAGATACCAGCTCAATGGGTCGTTTGCCCTTTTCCTTTCCGGTCCCGGCTAATGCTTCCAAATCTTCTTCGCTGATATCACCTTTTTTATCGGCCATTTCCAGGAAGCGATCATATACTTCATCCAGTTCCTGGGTCTCGAATGAATAGCCCAGCAGCTGCAGCCTGTGCTTAAGGGCTGCCCGTCCGCTTCTGGCAGTAAGCATGATAGATGATTCCTTAACCCCCACTTCAACCGGGTCGATAATTTCATAGTTGAGCCGGTTCTTCAACACTCCGTCCTGGTGAATGCCCGAAGAATGGGCAAAGGCATTACGACCCACAATGGCTTTGTTAGGTTGCACAGGCATGCGCATCAAAGTAGAAACCAGCTTACTGGATTTCATAATCTGCCGGCTATCTATACCCGTTTCATAATCCAGATCATTATGGCTCCGGATGGCCATAACCACTTCTTCCAGTGAAGTATTTCCGGCTCTTTCACCAATGCCGTTTACCGTTACCTCTATCTGGCGCGCCCCGTTCATAACACCCGAAAGGGTATTGGCCGTTGCCATGCCCAGGTCATTATGACAATGGGTGGAAATGATGGCCTTGTCAATATTGGGAACATTATTCACCAGGTAAGCAATTTTTTCGCCATATTCCTTAGGCAGGCAATAGCCGGTAGTATCGGGTATGTTTACCACGGTAGCACCCGCTTTAATAACCGCTTCAATTACGCGGGCGAGATATTCATTGCCGGTACGGCCGGCATCTTCTGCGTAAAACTCCACATCATCCACAAATTTCTTTGCGTATTTTACACATTCAATAGCTCTCTGAATGATATCTTTCTGGTTTGATTTGAATTTATATTTGATATGAAAATCAGATGTTCCAATTCCCGTGTGAATGCGTTTTCTTTTGGCATACTTCAGAGCGTCTGCGGCTACTTCGATGTCCTTTTTCACGGCACGAGTAAGGGCGCATATAACCGGAAGCTCAACGGATTTGGAAATTTCCACTACCGATTGAAAATCACCGGGGCTTGAAATGGGAAAACCGGCCTCAATGATATCTACACCCAGCTTTTCCAGTTGGCGGGCCACTTCAATTTTTTCAATGGTGTTCAACTGGCAACCTGGAACCTGTTCTCCGTCGCGCAGGGTGGTATCAAAAATCATTATTCTGTTGCTCATAGTGTGGGTTATTTGGTTTGGTTTCGATTAAATTCTCACAGATTTTATTGTCTCGCAAGTGTTTTGTCTCGCAGAGACGCAGAGACGCAGTTTTTGAAAATCACTTTGCGATTTTCTTTTGTTTCTGGCCTGGCTCCTGACCTTCCAGCATCCGTAAGGATCTGGAAGCGTCAAATCAGGAATCCTGACCTTACAGCATCCGTAAGGATCTGGGAGCGTCAGATCACTCCTGGTTCTCAGGCCTCAGTTTTCTTACGGCGGCACCTGCCCTCCATAATTCTGACTCCCGCAGTTCTTTGAGTTCTTCTTCGAGCTTCACGCGATAGTCGGGCTGGCTGTTGGAATCAATGGAACGTTGGGATTCATTGCCTTTAGCTACTTCCTGGTACAATTCGCTAAAAACGGGCAGGGTGGCATCGCGAAATCTTTTCCACCAGTCCAATGCACCGCGCTGGGCTGTGGTAGAACAATTGGCATACATCCAGTCCATACCGTTTTCGGCAACCAATGGCATAAGGCTCTGGGTAAGCTCTTCCACCGTTTCATTAAAGGCCTCTGAAGGTGAGTGGCCATTGGCACGCAATACTTCATACTGTGCTGCAAATAAGCCTTGTATGGCTCCCATCAGGGTTCCGCGCTCACCGGTAAGGTCGCTGTACACTTCTTTTTTGAAAGTGGTTTCGAAAAGATAACCGCTTCCAACGCCAATGCCTAATGCCACAACCCGTTCCCAGGCTTTTCCTGTAGCATCCTGAAAAATGGCGTAACTGGAATTCAGTCCCCTGCCTTCCAAAAACATCCGCCGCAGACTGGTGCCTGAACCTTTGGGGGCTATCAAAACCACGTCAACGTCAGGTGGGGGAATAATGCTGGTTTGCTCCTTGTAGGTAATACCAAAGCCGTGAGAAAAATAAAGCACTTTACCGGGGCTCAGGCTTTTTTTTACGGTGGGCCATAAAGCAATTTGCCCGGCATCAGATAGCAGGTATTGTATTACTGTTCCTTTTTCCAGTGCTTCTTCTATGGAGAAAAGTGTTTCACCGGGAACCCAGCCATCGGCTACTGCCTTGTCCCATGATTTGGAATTCTGACGCTGCCCAATAATAACATTAAAACCATTGTCTTTCAGATTTAGTGCCTGACCTGGGCCCTGCACGCCGTAGCCAATGACGGCAATGGTTTCGTTTTTCATTACTTCCTGTGCTTTTGACAGGGGAAATTCTTCGCGTGTTACTACATTTTCTTCGACTCCGCCGAAATTGATTTTTGCCATGGTTTTCCTTTTAAATTGATGTTTGTTAAATTCTATCTTGAGTTTTTGATATTTCTTGCTATTTTTTTTGCTCGCAAAGGCGCAATGACGATGTTTTTATACCTGAACTTTCAGTTGGTCTTCTTCAAGGGTTTTCAGCCAAGCAGTCAGGGGTTCTTTTTTGAGTCTGTTTACAGCCACCCTTCCTGAGCGGGTGAATTGAGTAAGCCCGTAAGGCTGGAGCTTCTCATACAAATCCTGTGTTTCTTCCTTATACCCGGTTTTTTGAATTACTACATATTCTTTTGTCAATTCCAGAATGCGGGCACCGTGTTTTCTAACCAGTTGCTCCACTTCATTTCCTTCAAGCAGCGATTGGGTAGGAACTTTATATAGGGCAATCTCCTGGTAAACGATTTCACTGGTTCTGAAATAGTAGGCTTTGAGCACATCAATGCGTTTTTCAATCTGCCCTACGAGTTTTTCAACCTGTTCGGATGTAGAATAAATAACGATGGTAATTTTGTGAATTCCCTTGATAGCAGAAGCTGAAGCGATAATGCTTTCAATATTGATATGTCTGCGTGTAAAAACTGTTGTGACCTGGTTGAGCAAGCCCACTACGTTTTCAGAATATACAGTTAGGGTGAATTCTTCCTTCATAAAATGTATTATTAAGTAATTGATTATGTTTTATTTAAATGACTTCTACTCAAGTCGGATATCATCTACCGACATTCCTGACGGTACCATGGGAAACACATTGCCTTCTTTCTCTACCACCACTTCCAGCAGGAACGGTCCTTCGGATTCAGCCATGGTTTTGATGGCTTCATCAAGGTTTTCACGCTCCGTAACTTTGATGGAAGGGACGAAATAACCTTTCGCTATGGTTTGGAAATCAGGATTAATCAATTCTGTTTGAGCATAGCGAAAGTCAAAAAACAACTCCTGCCATTGCCTTACCATACCCAAAAAGTTGTTGTTGAGAAGTACGATCTTTACGGGTACTTTTTCCTGGAAGATGGTACCCAACTCCTGTATGGTCATCTGGAAACCTCCGTCACCTACAAAAAGGCAAACGTGTCTGTCAGGGGCACCCATCTTTGCGCCAATGGCAGCGGGTAGTCCAAAACCCATGGTTCCCAGTCCGCCGGAAGTAACCACACTACGCGATTGCCTGAACTTAAAATATCGTGTTGCTACCATCTGGTGCTGCCCCACGTCGGTTACCATGATGGCATCATCATCAAAAGCAGCGGAAACACGCTTTACCACTTCACCCATGGTGAGTTCGGGTTTGTCAGGGGAGAGTTCTCTTCCAATCACCCGATCGTGCTCTATCCTGAAGCAGGCATTGAACTCTTCCAGCCATTGGGTATGGTCATTTTTGTTTACCTTTTGTGTAAGCAGGGGAAGGGTTTCTTTCACGGTACCCAGCACGGGTACGTCAGCATGGATGACCTTATTGATTTCTGCCGGGTCAATTTCCAGATGTATAACCCTGGCGTTGGTTGCATATCGCAGTGGATTTCCCGTTACCCTGTCGTCGAAGCGCATCCCAATAGCAATGATAAGGTCTGCCTGATTGGTTTTGATGTTGGGCCCATAATTGCCGTGCATGCCCAGCATTCCCACATTCAAAGGGTGATCGGTGGGCATGGCTGATAATCCCAGTATGGTCCATGCAGCTGGAATACCGGTTTTTTCCAGAAATTCCATCAATTCCTTTTCTGCATTGGCAAGTACCACACCCTGGCCCACCAGTACAAAAGGTTTTTTTGCAAGGTTAATGAGATGGCTGGCTTCATTGATTTTTGTTAAATCGGGTTGAGGTACAGGTTGATAACTTCTGATAGACTGCATTTTCTGATAGCGGAAATCAAATTTACCAAACTGGGCATCTTTGGTGATATCAATCAATACGGGACCGGGTCTTCCGCTTCGTGCAACATAAAAAGCCTTTGCCATGGCCCAGGGGATATCTTCAGCGCGGGTGATCTGATAATTCCACTTGGTTACGGGCTGTGTAATGCCAATAACATCAGTCTCCTGAAATGCATCCGTACCCAGCAGATTAGAAGCCACCTGTCCTGAGATGATTACTACGGGAGTAGAGTCAATCATGGCATCTGCAATTCCGGTAACGGTATTGGTTGCGGCCGGCCCGGAAGTTACCAGACAAATACCGACTTTGCCACTTACTCTTGCAAAGCCCTGGGCTGCATGAATGGCGCCTTGCTCGTGTCTGACAAGCACATGCTTCAGGCGATCGGAGTACGAATAAAGTGCATCGTAAACGGGCATGATGGCACCACCGGGGTAACCAAACATAAGTTCCACACCTTCCTGCACCAGGCATTCCATCAAGGCCTCCGCGCCGGTCATATTAACGGCTTTTGATTGTTCTTTTTTTACGGGTTCAAAGGTTTGAGATTCCATAGTTTATGTATTTATTGTGTTTTTTGTTTTTGGGTTTTTGAGAATACCGGGCTGTTTTCGGGTAAAATCCTGATGGCACCCTGATCAGCAGATGATGCCATGGATGCATACACCCTCAGCGCCTGCGATACATTTCTCGGGCGTGGTGCCGGTTGATAGGCCTGACTGACACGTGCCAGCTCCTGCCGGCCTCTTTCCTGCAGTTCTTCATCTGTTACCACAACATTGATTTGTCTTGAGGGTATATCTATCACGATTTTATCTCCATCTCGAATAAGAGCAATTTCGCCACCTGCCGCTGCTTCCGGGGATACATGGCCGATGGACAGTCCTGATGTGCCACCTGAAAAGCGACCATCGGTAATCAGAGCACATTTTGCACCCAGCCCTCTGGATTTCAGATAGGATGTGGGATACAGCATTTCCTGCATGCCCGGCCCGCCGCGGGGGCCTTCATAGCGAATCACTACCACATCTCCTTCTTTGATATCGCGCAAAAGAATGGCCTTGCATGCATCTTCCTGCGATTCAAAAACCCTGGCAGTACCTTCAAAGTGCCAAATGGAAGGATCTACTCCGGCGGTTTTTACAATACAGCCTTTTCGGGCAATGTTTCCATACAATACACCCAATCCACCTTCTTTAAACCAGGCATGTTCCGGCTCCCTGATACAACCCTTTTCACGGTCAAGGTCAAGGGTTTTGAATCTTGATTTTTGCGACCCCATGGTAAGGTTTCTGAACCCACCGGGCGCGCTTTGGTATATTTCAAGGGCTCTGGGATTGGCATCGGGTTGTGTAACATCGTATTGGCGAATGGCTTCAGCCAGATTGGGAAAGTCGACCCTTGACACGGAAGTATCGAGCAAGCCGGCTTTATCCAGCATAGCCAGAATTCCCAGGATGCCGCCTGCCCGGTTCACATCTTCCACATGATAATGGCTTGCGGGGGCCACCTTACAAAGCACAGGTACTTTGCGCGAAAGCTCGTCGATATCCTTCATAGTAAAATCCACTCCCGCTTCGTGTGCAATAGCCAGTAGGTGCAATACGGTGTTGGTGGAACCTCCCATGGCAATGTCAAGCGCCATGGCATTCATGAAGGCGGTCCTGGTAGCAATGTTACGCGGCAGCACCGATTCATCTTCATCACGATAATAGCGGTAAGCAAGCTGAACAATCAGAGCCGCTGCATCTTTGAACAGCCCCAGCCGGTTCTCGTGGGTGGCCACCACCGTACCGTTTCCTGGTAAGGCCAAACCGAGTGCTTCATTGAGACAGTTCATGGAATTGGCTGTAAACATACCGGAGCAAGAACCACAGGTTGGGCAGGCATTCTGTTCCACTTCTTCTACTTCTTCATCGGTGGCGTTATCATCAGCGGCAATTACCATGGCATCCACCAGGTCAAGGGCTTTATTTCCCAGTTTGCCGGCTTCCATAGGTCCGCCTGAAACGAAAATGGTGGGTATGTTGAGCCGCATGGCAGCCATAAGCATACCCGGGGTGATCTTATCGCAGTTGCTGATGCATACCAAAGCATCGGCCTGGTGTGCATTTACCATGTATTCAATACTGTCGGCAATAAGGTCGCGGGAAGGGAGAGAATAAAGCATCCCGTCATGGCCCATGGCAATACCATCATCCACTGCAATGGTATTAAATTCAGCAGCAAAACAACCTTGCTCTTCTATCCATTTTTTTACTTTTTGCCCTATAGGGTGAAGATGCGCATGCCCGGGCACAAACTGGGTGAATGAGTTGGCAATGGCAATCAAAGGTTTGCCCATCTGCTCACTGCGCATCCCGTTTGCACGCCAGAGGCTTCTTGCCCCGGCGTTTAAACGACCCTGAGTAGTGGTATTACTTCTCAGTGGTATCATATTTTTCCTTCTTTTCTAACCAAAAAAGCCCCCTCATTTTTCAGGTGAGGGGGCTTAAAATAATTTATTTAAAAATATCTACAAACCATTCTCACCTCTTCGGGGAAGCAGAAGAATAATAAAAATAATAAAAATGGCGATATAAGGCTTATGCATTGTGTTTTTGATTTTGCAAGATGCAAATTTAGACTAAAATTTTTTAAAACAAACTATTTTTTGAAAAAACTTAAACTATTGTTTGGTCTTTTCCTTTTATTACCCTGATTACTAATGTTTTAATGTCGAAATAAATTTTCTGTCAAACCCCGGCATCTAAATCATACACTTTCCCCAAATATTTCCAGAATTCCAGATGAAAATCCACGCCCATCTCACCCGGATAGATTTCAAAAAAGGACTTTCCGCCGGTTTGCTCCGGAACCATAATCAGCGGTTCATCTTCGTATAGCCTGATCACCTCGGGATGGAACTGAATTCCAAATACATTGGGATATTTCTCATGTTCAATGGCTTCCACAATTTTATGATCCGGCGACCTGGCAGTTACCTTCCAGTCTTTTCCGATTTTCTTCAGAGCCTGATGATGTGAACTTGCAATGTAGGGTGTTATAGCTGTACCCCCATTAATAGACTCCATAATACTTCCCTTTTCAACATGTATGCGGTGAAAGGAATAGGGAAACACGTCAGGATCGGTCCGGAAATGAATCTGATAATTGCGATGCTGTTCATCGGCGGGTTGGTCCAGCACATCTTCAACTGTATGGATATTGTAAAGTTCTGTGGGAATATCCTGGTACATGGTGCCGCCTGTGGCAATATTCAGGGTTTGCATGCCCAGACAAATGCCCAGAATTCTGAAATCCGGTTTCTGGTCAAGCAATGGTTCAAAGGATTCATCCTGGAATCCTCCCAACAAGTGGAAAAGGAATGAAAGTTCCAGGTAATGTCTGTGCGGGTCTGTAATTACGGTAAGAAGATTGGCAGGATATCCATAAATGGAAGGGGGAATATCGGGGCCTCCGAAAAAGATGATCCCCTCAGTGTTTTCGAATATCATCTTAAAATCACTGCTCAAAGCATTTGCTATAAACAAATTATTTTCGTGTAACTCATATTTCAACCCAAGCATTGAGGTATTTTCCAAATGATTTTCGCGGATATGATCGTAAGACAGACTATAATCGTAGGATGCAGACTGGTGATACACCCCGACTGCACGATAATTTTCAGGAAGCGGAAAAATTCCGTTTTCCGTAAGAAACTGGAACCTTTCCAGGTTAAAAACCGTGGGGTGCATCAGTACAATGTATTTTGCATCATCCTGAAAGGGTTCGCGGATTTGAAACTCATCATTGTTGCAGGCAAACAATATCAGGAATACGGGGACAAACAGAAACTTTCCAATCATAACAATTTAAAAGGTTAAAAGGTATTAATGAAACTTTAAAGGTAAAATAAAAACAAATATTTCCCTTCCTTACTCATTCGAAAAAATTATATTTGTATCAACAAAAAGCGCAATCCTAACCAAAACCTACACATCATGGCTGACTTCATTTACCAGGATCCCTATCCGGTGGGGAAGGATAATACCACATACCGGCTGCTTACCAAAGAACATGTTTCCACGGAAATGCTCAACGGACGCAAGATCCTTAAAATTGAACCCGAGGGCCTTGAAATGCTTTCGCGAGAAGCATTCAAAGATGTTTCCTTTTATTTGCGGGCAACTCATCTTCAGCAACTCGCCGATATTCTGAAAGACCCGGAGGCCAGCGATAACGAAAAATTTGTGGCACATACCATGATCAAAAACCAGGTGATCTCGGCCGAGGGAGAACTGCCCAGTTGCCAGGATACCGGCACTGCCATTATCATGGCAAAAAAAGGAGAAAATGTGTATACGGGTGTGAATGACTCAGAGCACCTGTCTAAAGGAATATTTGATACCTGGCAGGAAAATTATCTGCGTTTCTCCATGATCGCGCCCCAGAGCATGACAGAAGAAAAGAACAGCGGCACCAATCTGCCCGCCCAGATCGACATTTATGCTGCTCCGGGCAACACCTACGAGTTTCTGCTACTCACCAAAGGAGGCGGTTCTGCCAACAAGAGTGTATTGTTTCAGCAAACCAAATCGCTGCTGAGTGAAGAAAATCTTAAAAAATTCATCAGGGAAAAGGTAAAAGAACTGGGTGCGGCCGCATGTCCACCCTACCACCTGGCAGTTGTTATTGGTGGCACCAGTGCCGAAGCCACACTGACAGCGGTAAAAAAAGCTTCTGCCGGCTATTACGATCATTTACCCACCGAAGGCAATGTTCACGGACAGGCTTTCCGCGACCTTGAATGGGAAGACCGTATTCTGAAGATTTGCCAGGAGAGCGGAATTGGGGCGCAGTTTGGCGGAAAACATTTTGTGCATGATGTTCGTGTGATTCGTCTGCCCCGTCATGCGGCATCCTGCCCGGTTGGTATGGGTGTAAGCTGCAGTGCCGACCGCAACATCAAGGCAAAAATTACGGAAGACGGAATCTTTATTGAAGAACTGGAAAAGAATCCTGTCAGCTTCCTGCCTGAATCGGCCCCTGAAATGGCCCCGGCAGTTAACATTAACCTGGACCGCCCCATGAAAGAAGTACTGGCCGAGTTAAGCAAGTACCCCGTTAAAACCCGGCTGAGTCTGAACGGTACACTGATAGTGGCCCGCGACATTGCCCATGCCCGTATCAACCAGATGCTGGAAGAAGGCAAGTCTATGCCTGATTACTTTAAAAACCACCCCATCTATTACGCCGGACCGGCTAAAACGCCCAAAGGCATGGCATCGGGAAGCTTCGGCCCCACCACTGCCGGCCGGATGGATGTTTACGTCGATAAGTTTCAGAGCCACGGTGGCTCACTCATCATGCTTGCCAAAGGCAACCGCAGCAAACAGGTAACCGACGCATGTGCAAAATACGGCGGATTTTACCTGGGCTCCATCGGCGGTCCGGCAGCCATCCTTGCCAAAGACAGCATCAAATCCGTTGAGCTCGTCGACTTCGAAGAACTGGGCATGGAAGCTGTAAGAAAAATCACGGTAGAAAACTTCCCGGCATTTATCATTGTGGATGATAAGGGGAATGATTTTTACCAGCAGTTGTGACCTCAAAAATGGAGCAGTTCTCAATATGACAACCATACTCCCGAAGAATAAGCAGAAGATTCTTCTGAAATAAATAGAGAACGACTATTCTGAAATAATTCAACTAATTTTGAGCTGTTCCAAATAATGAAGCAATGGAATTGATTTTTTATTCAAACAATTCAGAATGAATTCAGAAAGCACAGAATTTCAAAAGGTTGTAGACCTGTCGAAATGGTTAAAAGGGAGCAACAACAAACTTTTCAGGAATCTGCCCGGGTTTGTTGTCAACAGATTAAAGAAAATGATTTGTGAGAAGGAGATCAATGCACTGCATAATAATAATATTGATAAAGTAGGCATTGACTATGTAAATGCCATTTTATTGGATCTGAACATCACCATCCGGATGCACAATGAAAATGCACTTGAGAATGCGGAGAGATGTATCTTTGTAGCCAATCATCCTCTTGGAGGCTTAGATGCTTTGTCTTTTTTGCACTGTATTTATAAAATGAAAGGGAAGGTTATTTCCCCCTCCAACCAGTTTTTTAATTATGATCCCAATCTTGAACCTCTTATTGTGGGAGTCAATGTTTTTGGGTGTTCCAGCAGAGATCAAACCCGAGCCATCAACAATGCTTTTCAGTCGGATGCACAAATCATGATTTTCCCGGCCGGGCTGGTGTCACGAAAGATAGAAGGGGGGATCAAAGATCCGGAATGGCATAAGTCATTTGTAAGCAAAGCTATTCAGACCCAAAGGTATGTTGTGCCCACTTTTATCACAGGAGTAAACACCCCAAAGTTTTACAGAATTTCAAGGACTCGAAAATTTTTCAGGATAAAAATGCCTGTGGAAATACTTTGCCTGCCCCGCGAAATGTTAAACAAGAAAGGGAGCAGCATAGATCTGATCTTTGGAGACCCAATAGCTTACAGCTATTTTGATGCATCTAAAAAGCCCCAAGAATGGGCACAGTATGTGCGGGCAATGGTTTATGATTTGGGTAAGAATCTTGAAGCTTCCCATTTACAAAACATCAATTGATGAAACGTTTTTTGAGAGAGTTATTTTTTCGAAAATGGTACTGGTATATTAGTAAAATTGACAGGAACTCCGAAATCCTGCTGATGAACTTTGGGTATCACGATCCTGACCAACCCATTGACCTGTCTGACGAATATGAGAAAAACAGGTTCTCCATACAACTATATCATCAATTGGTATCCAGGGTGGACGTTTCGGGTAAAAACATTTGCGAAATAGGGTCAGGCAGAGGAGGAGGCCTGGCGTATATTCACAAAAGATTCAAACCTGCCAGTTCCGTGGGAATAGACCTGAACCATAGGGCGGTAAATTTCTGCAACACTTACTACCGGTTGCCGGGCATGAGATTCCTTCAGGGCAATGCCCAGGCTATTCCTTTCGAAAAGGAAACACTTGATGTTGTTTTAAATGTAGAGTCATCGCACAGGTATGATCAGTTCAGCATCTTTCTGGCTGAGGTTTACCGTGTCATGAAAAAAGGGGGATATTTGCTGCTGACAGATTTCCGGTATGAATATGATATGCAGGCAATGAAAAGCGATGTAGATGCCTCAGGTTTCGAAATTGTGCATTACGAAGTTATCAATACCCATGTGGTAAATGCCCTCAAGGCAGATGATGCCCGCAGGAAAGATTTGGTGCAAAGGCTTATACCACGTTTGTTGCGAAAAACGGCAGAAAGCTTTGCCGGTGCTTTAGGCTCTGAAACTTTCAACATGTTTGCTGATAGCCGGTACGTGTATTTTTTATATGTGCTGAGGAAGTAGATTTTTTTAAACGATTGTCCTTATATTTAGTAATTATCGGATCTTAATCTTTCAGGACGGGGGACTCAGAGTGCTTAAAGTAATATAGAAAACGATCTCCAGCCTGGCTGGGTGAATACAATAACCCAATTAAAAAATTTGACATGAGACTATTTATTTTCATATTCAGTGTCCTTTGCTTTTTTAAATGCTCAGGAGTAACCCCTAAAACCCAAATTGACGTTTTGATCGTTACAGACGATCGGAAGTTTAACCGTGAAGCATTTTTTGCCGTATTTGATAGCTTTCAAAATATTCACTCAACCGAAATATCTCACCCGGAAATACTTGATTTTTTAGGAACAGACAGTATTAGAAGTTTTGATGCAATCGTATTTTATGATATGCCCGCGGAGGTCATTCTTACAGACACACAAAAACAAAACTTCCTGAATTTTTTTGAGGAAGGAGCCCCGGCGATATTTCTCCACCACTCCCTGGTATCCTACCAGCAATGGGACCAGTTTCCGGAAATTATCGGAGGCAGATATTACAATAATACCCCGTTGATTAACGAACAAGGCGACACCCTGCAATCGGTTTATCAACACGATGTCCGTTACAGGGTAAATATTGTTGATACTGAGCATCCGATAACACTGGGCATGGAAGATTTTGAAATCCTTGACGAGGTCTACAATCATTACTACGTGAAAGACGATGTGGAAGTTTTATTGACCACCGAGCATCCTTTAAGCGGTCATGAATTGGGATGGATCAATACTTTTGGCAACTCCCGCATTGTTTTCCTCATCAACGGCCACGGGGAAACTGCATATGAAAACCCAAACTTCCGACGGCTGTTGCACAATGCCATTCATTGGGCAGCATCACAGAAGGAGCAGAAGTTCCCTTACCAAGTGGATTAATAGGGTTAGTGCTTCTTTTCTTATACATTCCTGGAACCTTGAATGGGCATTATTGGAGTTTAGTATCGATAAGGGCCGATCGACATTGTATTAATTAAACAACACGATCACCAAACTCAGCACCAATAGCGTAAAAGCAGGCAAAAACTTTATCAACGGATCATTTACTCTTATATGCATAGCCAGCGCTCCAGCCATTAATAGAGCAATGCCAATTGCACTGTAATAAGCCAGGGCAGGGAACCAAACACCCAAAAGCAGCAAAATGGCAAAACCCACTTTAAGTATACCAATGAGGATCATGAACCAGTTAGGGAGTCCGTAGTTGGCAAATTCTTCTCTCATGTTTTCAGCATTTCCGCCCCGGTAGCGGGTTTGCCTGTTAGCGCGCAGGAGCCATACATTTAGCAATCCAAGGGCTATAATAACCTGAATGATTTTGATTAAGGTTTCCATGATTCGATTATGATAATATATGTTTTATTATTACTTCTTCTTTGATAGAACGCTGATGACGATGATTCAACAGATTTTCACAGATATTAATAACCCGTGAACATTCGACGCACCCGTATCATCCGTGTTCCATAAATTATCTGCTTTTATTTCTTATCTCATTTCTTCTCATCGGCATCGCATCGATCGTTGCAAAGAGTTTTTCTATGCTCAAAATTTCAGATTGCCGAAGCTTTACTCCCCCATCAAGTCCGATCAAAATAACCTCGAATTCTTTGCCCTCCTGCCTGTAACGATCATTGAGCCGGGCTGATTTCATCCAGCTTTCAGAGCCAATTCCTTTCTTAAACTGGTCGGGCATTACGGAATAGATCACCAGTTTTCTTTCCTCCAGACCTTCAATATTGTCCTGAAGAATCTTTATCTGTTCCTGATGCAGGGATTTTGAGTTTTCTGTGTTCAATATCAGCAACAATCTGTCTTTCCATTTATGGGAGCTGAGTTCTTGCGCAGACATAGAAACCGAAGTCATTAAAGTTAAAAGGAAATATAAAATTATTTCTCGTGTTTTCATGTTACTAAAACAAGCTATGCTTTTGGATGTTCAGTAACATTCCATCGACACTTGTCCTAATTAAAGAATTCAAGCTTGCCTGGAACAATGAAAATGCAAAGGCTGATGTTTTTTGCTTCTTCAATGAGAAAATACTAATGCTCAGCAAAGAAGGGAAATTTTCTACTGCAGGAATATATTCAAATAGCCTGAATGCACTATAAAAATATCATATTGGTTCAACACTATCTTTTAATTCTATAACAAATGACTGGTTAGATGATTTTGTTGCAAGTTCAAAGCAAGTTGTACTTTATAAATAGACACTATTTACAGATAGGTGAATTGAACCTGATGAAGGTGCAAGTATTTATTTAATATTATTTTAATTTTTCTACTGGACTTTTTTCGGCAGTCAAAACGCTTTAAAAGAAACATATAGATAAAATAGTTAAGCTTGCGCTAAAAATCTTAACAGTTGATTAACGATTCATTAATGAGTTGTTAATTTATTTTTAAGTATCCAGGCTTATATTTAAAAAAAAATAAAAAATTTAACGGCTTTTTGATTACCAAGTATTAAACACATGGGGCAATATCAAGGTCATGATGGAACCGGAGCAAATGTGGAACTTAACTGGATTAGAAAATGATTCCCTAAACATAAATACCTTAAACATGAAAAGAACTTTCGCACACTTTACCTGCAGTTTGACTATCATCCTGCTGCTTCTTCATACCAGTTTATCAGGTTTTGCCCAATCGGAGGCTTCACTGGTCTATCCCGGCGAAGATGGCAAACTGGTTTATGAGAGACATGCTAATACCGAGGAGAGCAATACAGATAACATCATTATCGATTATTCAAATTCTGGTTACATGGGGGGTGGAGTTGCTATTCCTGATGTTGTTGTGAAAGCTACGCTTTATCCCCAGTTCGGCGATGACAGGAAACGTATCCAGGATGCCATCGACTATGTTTCCGGTCTCGAACCTGATGAAAATGGTTTCAGGGGTGCTGTACTGCTTAAAGCCGGGACCTATGAATTGACAGTACCCGATGAAGATGCTCTGCAGATCAGGACTAGCGGAGTAATACTCAGGGGGGAGGGCCAGGGACGTGACGGCACCATCCTGAAAACATCACTTGAAAAAAGACATCAGATCATCGCCACCAGGCCTGAAAGACCCTCCATTGGCCAAAGTAATAAAACAAAAATAACTGATGCATATGTTGGTTCCGGAAGGTTTGGATTTCACGTGGAAGATGCCACAGGCTATGCCGTGGGTGATAAAATTTTTGTCCGGTTTACTCCGAACCAGACCTGGCTCGATGAGACCTATGCGAATTATTACCTGGGCAGTGGCGACCACGAATGGACTACCGACTTATATACCATCAACTATGAGCGGACTATAACGCATATAGAAGGAAACCGCATAACGATCCATTCTCCGGTTATTCTGCCTATGCAAACAAAATTTGGCGGTGGAGAAATTGTGAAGTTATCTTTTCCCAGGAAACGGATTCAAAATGTTGGGGTGGAACACATGCGCCTGGTTGGACCAGGAGTCACTGCGACCTTTGCGGCCGATAGCCCAAACAGATTGCGTACTGCTGTGCATTTTGAATATACAGAGAACAGTTGGATAAGGGGAATCACTGCAGAACACACCTCCAATTCATTGTTCAGGTTATGGGATTCCCATTATATAACTGCTGAAGATTGTGCTTCGATTGAACCTCTCGGACCCAAAAGGGGTGGGTACCGGTATGCTTTTTATATAGATGCTGCCTCCAGCCATAATCTATGTCAGCGCACCTACACCGATGATGGCAGACACGATTTTGTACTTGGCCCCAGAATTCCCGGACCCAATGTATTCCTTGATGGAGTTTCTGAACGCGGAGGAACACAAGGACCGCATCAGCGATGGGCAACAGGAACCCTGTTCGATAACCTGAAAATGCAAAGCCTGATTGCTTTTGAGCACAGGGGTCCCTCGGGTTCAGGCCATGGCTGGGCTGGCGTTCAAAGCATCATGTGGAATACCGAATCTCCCACCATCATATGCGATACGCCGGTGGGACACATGAATTACGCCATTGGTAATACCGGCAGCGAAGTACTAAGTCAGTATATAAACAATACCCGGGCGGGTGTTTACCGGGGGCATTATGACCACCATGGTTCCCCTGTTGCAACCCGCAGCTTGTACCTGAAGCAACTTGAAGACAGATTAGGAGCAGCAGCAGTGGAAAATATTACAATACCCGAACAACGGCAGGGAACAATATATGACCTTCTTACGGATTGGAAAGGAAGCGGTAAACTCACCAACCACTATATTGAGCGCCTGGCATCTCCTGAAAACCTTGTACTGGCAGGACTTGAAACCGGAACAGATTCGCCATTCATTGAGTTGAGCTGGACCGATAATGTGCCTGATGAGACCAAGTTTATCCTTGAAAGATCAGACGATGGAGGAGCAACATATGTGCAGATTGCAGCACTTCCGGCAAATACCGTAAGTTATAAAGATGAAAACATCGCTCAGTCCACTTATCATTACCGCCTGAAGGCTGTTAACGAAACACTGGAATCCAATTACATATACCTGTTTGTAGATATGTTTGACGAATTACTCTACGCCGATATCACCTTCAATGTAAATATGAGGGACGTGACCAATCTTCATGAAGAAGGTAGTGTCTGGCTGTTGACCTATCCGGAAAATATAAGGTATGAGATGACCAATGAAGATAACGAGTCAATATATTCCATTACCAGGGGGTTAACTGCAGGTAGCAACCTGGTTTACAAGTTTGCCTACCAGGATGGAGCCGATCCATCTTCTGATATTGTAACAGAGCAAAACACAGGCGATTGTGCCAACAGTGAAGGATACAGGCAACTTAATGTGCCCGCGGATGATTTAATTCTGGATCCTTATCTCTTCGGTACATGCGATGTAGCAATGCCCCCCGGAATAGATGTAACCAATCTTGAAGGAACCATCATTATTGGGTCCAATGACGATGAGCCATGGATAGATGCTACCACCGGGGCTGGTTCACCTCCCAATGAAAGAGTAGAAAATCTTATAGATAATGACATCAATACAAAATACCTTGTGAGGGCTGTTTCGTCATGGGTGGAACTTAAAATGAACAGGTATACCAAGCTTACCGGATATACGATCACCTCAGCAAACGATGTGCCTTCGAGGGATCCGCGGAGCTGGCAATTAAAGGGCTGGGATAATAAAACCGGCCAATGGGTTACGCTGCATACCGTGAAAGATAATCCGGAATGGGATAGCAGGTTTAAGATAAAAGTCTGGACCTTTGAGAATGACAACTGGTACTATAGGTATCGGTTGTATATTACAGAGATCAACGGGAATGAGCAGGGCCTTATGCAAATGGCCGAACTGGAACTTTTCGGGGAAGCGGGAGATGATGTTAGTATTAAAAAGATTGAGAGCCCCGGGATCCGGGTATTTCCGAATCCTGTCCGGGACCAGCTAAACATAGAATGGACCGGGCAAATCATAAATCCTGAAATAGCATTATACGATATCAAAGGCAGGAAGGTATATAGCGTCATCATTCATTCAACCGGAAATTCCGCGATCAGATTGAATACTGAAACATACCTTTCTGGTCTTTACATATTGCGGATTAAATCCGGGGATACTGTTATTAGACAGAAGATTATGATTAAATAGCATAGTATATATTACCGAGGATCCGGATAACACCGTATACGCATTGGATTCAACAACAATTGATTTGTGCCTTAGTATATTTCCGTGGGCTCGATTCAGAAAGCACAAAGCAGCTGTGAAACTACATACTTTATAGCTGCGCCTACTGATGTTACCTGACAAGACGATATTAGCGGCTATGCTGCCATTCCAAATGAAGCCAGTTTTAGCAGTTCCTTCTTTCTCATCGTATTCGGTTTCAGGTTTAAGAAATTCTCAGGATAATATAGTTTTTATTTAACGGCTGCGCCCGGCATCTATTCGTGTTTGCATTTCATGTTTCAATTTTTCCACCAGGGGTAGATTTTGCAGATACAGGTTTTCAGATTCTAATGGGTCACTTTCAAGATGGTACAGTTGACCCTGTGGTCCGCCTGGTTCTGGTTGAATAATTGCCGGAGCGGTAAATCCTCCTGAACCCAACCCATCAATGTATTTCCATCCATCTTTACGGATGGCAAACATCCTTCTTGATGATTGATGCACCATATGATCGCGGGTAGGTTTGTCCATATTTCCATAAAGGGCATGTAAAAAACTAAAGCTGTCCTCGCCACTATCATCATCCATTTGCTGTCCTGTCAGATCTGCAAAGGTTGCAAATAAATCTGTCAGGCTGACAAGATGATTGTATACAGCAGGCTCTTTGATCCCTGCAGGCCATGATATCGCCATGGGTACATGGTGTCCACCATCCCATATATCCCCTTTTGAACCCCTGCGGCCTACATTAGCCTCATGACCAGTGCGGACAATTTCTTGCGGTGGCCAGGCCGCACCATTGTCAGTCACAAAGATGAGGATGGTGTTTTCAAACAGGTTTTGTTCCATAAGGGTGTTTGTAATTTGCTGCACGATATGGTCTATTTCCAGGAGGAAGTCGCCATATTCTCCAATAGAGGTTTCACCCTGAAATTGTTCGATGGGTAGCCAGGGAGTATGTGGCCCTGTAAGAGGCAAATAAAGGAAAAATGGAGAGGTATTATTCCGGGATTGTTCTTCAATAAAGGAGATTCCTTCTTGTAATATCAATGATTGGCATTCCTCAAGCCTGAAGGATTTGGAAATTTCACCGCGTCTCCACCATACACCCCTCCGCCAGTAAACATCATCCTCGGTAAGTTGCCTCAGATCCCAATCATACACGGTATTGTCGAGTCTGCTTGGATAAACATCATTTGTCAGCACTATTTCCTGGTCTATTACCTGATGATCCCTCACAAACATATAGGGAGGCATATCTGTTGACGCCACATGGATGAATGAATAGTCAAATCCAAAATCGTTGGGGCCGGATTTCAGGGGGCTGGAATAATCAACATTTGAATATCCGGTTTCATGATTGAAAATAGCTTTGCCTGCACCATCTTTTGTTGCCCAGTCAACGCCAAGGTGCCATTTCCCGATACCGGCGGTGGTATATCCTGCTTTTCCCAGCAGTGATGCCAGGGTTTCACGACCGGGCTCAATAACGATCCCATCAAAGCCACTCAATCCACCGGCAGCACGCTCATTTCTGAAAGCATATCTTCCTGTCAACAAACCATACCTTGACGGGGTACATATAGAACCATTTGCGTGGGCATTTGTAAATGCCAATCCGGTTTCTGCCAGATAGTCCATACCCGGGGTTTGCACTTTGGAGTCAGGATTGAAAAATGATACATCTCCATACCCCATATCATCAGCAAAAATAATGACAATGTTGGGAAGTTCTTTTTCGCCAGTTGATGGCGTACATGAGAGTAGTGCGCCTGAAGCACACAAGCAGGAATAAAATAATGGCTTTCGGAGGTTCATTTGAATATATTTAATGATTGCTAACTATTTCTTCTTTGTCATATTTCCTAAAAGGCAGAATGACTTATTTGTTTCAGCCCGTTGGCAAGGTTAATAATTATAGAGATTATAAGTGTCTTAATATTTAAGGTAGATCGTCTTATTTTCTTCTCTGTGGTTATAAATATTTTTTGTCCGTTAATTAATGTGCCAAAGTAGAACTATTGTGTAATGATAACTTTCTGCACATGAAAATCACTTCCTGATTCAGTGGTGACCACGTAAACTCCAAAAGGCAATTGAACAGGAACCTGCGAGCTCTCTAATCTGAATGATTTTAAAGCCACGCCGGAAATATTGTAAATTGTAACCTGTGAATGCATTGGCGTATTGATAAAATGCAAATTGTTACCAGAAAAGTGTATCTGGGTTCTTTGTTCTTTAGCCGTAAATTCTCTGACAGAAGATGGAAGATCACCTGTAGTAATCAAAATATCATCCAACCAGGCAGTATAAGAACCTGATGTAGCCGCCTTGTCATACGAAACGATAATTGCTGTAATAGTGTCATTAATAAGCTCCCCTGCCCCTATCTCACAAACAAATTGTTCGTAGCCCTGTCCAACGTTTCCACGTCCGGTTTCAGGATGCATATTGTCACCATTTTGGTCCGTGTAGGAATTTAACTGACTCAACCTTCGCCCGGAAGCAAATTGCAAATCAAGCGAAACATACCGGCCCAGCTCATCAATTGTTTTCTTCCAAAAACTTAGTTTCATATCTTCGACAACCGGGATTTTTACTTCTGCAATTTTATAATCAAAGGTTGCATTAGTTGCTGAATTTGGATTTCCAGACACTTTCACCGCGTATTGGCCGCTTTTGGCATTTGAAACATCCTCCACTATTTCACATATAGCCGTTTCCACAGAGTTGTTATTCAGCAACTCTGCTTTATAGAAACAAGGGTCTAAACTATAAATGCCACTACGAATATTGTTGTTATTATCCAGGTATTCTGTATAACGTTTTTCAAAACTGTTGCGATAATAGACTGGTCCTTGCGAGTAAGGAATAGGAATGGCCAGAGAGGGATTACCACTTTTAGCCATCTCTGTGGCAGCGCCTGCCAAACGCAGGTAGAAATCGGATGATACCCATATCCCATCAGCACTTAAGGTCACAAAATATTGGTCGGTGGGTATCATGCTCCAGTCGGTTGCTGCTTTCATGTAATTAGTTCCCTCATCGTATTCATCAAACATGGCAAAATACATTTGTTCAATCCCGGCATCTACGATATTATAAGCCTGGTGCCAGACAAACTCTCCGCCAATTCGTGGAATGCTGTTCGGATCACCACCTGGTTTCCATGTTGACCAGGAGAAACCAGGGAAGACCACCGGCATATAGTCCAGTTGGTTGGCGTCACAAAACTCTTTGTCAGGAATCAAATAATTCACCTTATGATGATTAATGTCTGCAATATTTCTATACCGACCTGGCGTCCAGGGCGAAATCATATCATAGGACATATAGGCCTCGAGAAATCCAGGTCTCGAGTCCCGATTCCCCTCTCTCCAACTTCTTGGAACACCTCCAATCACATAGGCGCCACGACCTTTCAAAAACTCAATCAGCTCAATTGTTCCGGCAGCAGTGGCAGGCCTTGAGGTACCTCCGGTCCCCCATATTTGAACGACGGGTTTGCCATCTACCGTAGCATAGGCAGGTGACGAAGTTAGGGCATTCGTCTGTTCAATGTTAAAAACCCAGTCGAACTTGATGCTTTCCACCCAAGCATTCTCATCTCTAGCCAATGACATATCATAGCAGATATAAAAAATTTTTTCATTCTCTTCTGCTGCATTTTTTACTCTACTCAATTTCGATACAGGAGAATAGATAATCGGATATGGAGTGTCGCCGATAAAACGTTGAAGGGCAATTCCGTCAATTCCGGCATCCTTCATCCATTCAAAATGGGTGTCAATAACGTCTATTGAAGAAAACAACAAGGAAGGTTCTCCATTGCCCAGGTTGGCAAAGCCTGTTTGATACAGCTTTTGCTGATCATAATCACTCACATCAGGATACACATCAAATGAAGAGTTCCCTTTTTCGGGTCGCGGGCCACTACCCTTTGGCCAATGAACCCAACCTGAATTTGTTTCACTGGCCGTAAACCAAGCCTGGTAACCGGCCACCGATTTTCCTTTAAATTCGGAGTAAAAACTTGCTTCAGTTATCGGAACTTCTTCTTCCTCCGGATTTAATTCGTCTTTCGAAATGGAAATACTCCTAATGTAATTGTTTTCACTAATTCTGAAATCAGCGTTATTATTCTGAGCATTTCGAAATGATGCATTATTTATTCCCATTTTTACCGTCATCCAGGTTTTCGAGTCGGTCTTGTAAAAACTTTGCCTTGCGGTGTTCACTTCATTGATTGCATTGTATTGAAATGAAAACCATCCTAAACCTTCATCAAAATAGGTAATTTCTACAATCAGATTATTGTCGCTTGCTGTTATGGTTGCATCATCTACGCGAAAGTAGGCATACTTCCCTGAAGGAATAAACAGGCAATTTTTATCATTTTTGATTGTAAATTGCGTGTATGCTTCGGCATCAGGATTGGTATTCACAACCAGTGAAATATTATTTTCTTCCACTGGGTTTGAAAATTCGATGGAAGCAACGGGAGAATTGTTTGCCATTAGGTTTATCCCAATGTTGAATAACCAAATAAAGGATAAAAAGAAGATTGTTTTTTTCATAAATATATTTTCTAAATGGATTGATCTTCACACTATTTAACCATAAGCTTTTCTGTAAAAACCCTATTATTTGAATGTATTGATACCAGGTAAATGGATGATGAAAGCACCCCCCCTGTGTTGATTAAAACATGGCTGCTATTTCTAACGCTCTTGCTAAATACAACTTGCCCCTGTAGATTGGTAATCCTTACTTCAGAACTCCCTGACGGTTCAAATCCATTCAAATCTATATGAAGCAGATCATCCTGTATAGGATTAGGGTATATCCTGATGCTCTGTTTTTTATTTGAGTATAAATAATTGCTAACACCGGTAGATAAATCAACAATGCGGATGGCATCAATTCGGGTGGTTACATAGTCCGATTTATGTTGGTATCTTCTGAACCAGTTTATGGCACTTAAGTCCGGTTTTCCCATTACACTTGCATCACTAAACTTTAGAGAGAGAAAATTCCATCCCGGAGATAATCCGCTAAGTCTCCAGTTTAACTCATCTACATCAGCCTTACCTCCGCTTCCTAATTCAATCTGGTTGCCACCAGTAAAATTCGAAGGATCGGATACATAATACCATAACTCCAATTTACCTGTTTCAATGGTTGCTTTAGAATCAAATGGATCAGGAAAAACCTTTGAAAATTCAGTCGATCCACGTCCGGTAAATTCAATACATGCCGTACCTTCTTTTTGATTTAAAGTGTTTAAAATCAATGCTCCGCTTGAATTCCAACCTGTTAAATCATCGCAAACATCCAGATAGCTTTCATCAATTTCTCCAACGGTGATAACTACGTTTCGGGACTCATTGCCAAACCATTCTATATCCTCCTCCAGCATTTTCCACTGGAAATTATATTTGCCTGCTTCGGATGGGGCTGTAATTTCGAATTCAAAGATCTTGTTTTCATTGGGTTTAATTTGTTCACCCTGATCCAACACAACACGACTGATGCCCCAGGTGTTATTGTCCTCAGGATTCCAGCTTCCCAACTTATAATTATCAGTATCCGTCCAGGTAGATTCTCCGGTATTTCTCATGGTAATACTGACAGTTATTTTTTCACCAGGATCCATAGTTTCGGGAACCTCCTGTCTGAAATAACTGGCGTGACTGATAATCTGTTCACCTACCAGAACACGGGCCTGGACACCCCCATAATGTTTCGAATTATTTTTATCCAGCCATTCCAATAAATAGCCACGCAAATCTTCCGCTTTTGCTTTATGATCCTCGGCATCGGGGTTATTTCCTATTAAGTTATTCATCTCGTGGGGGTCAGTATTCAAATCATACAACGCATTTAATACAGTGGAACTTTTTGTATATGGAATCATCAGCTTCCAACCATCCTTTAGAACCATGTAATTGGGCTCAGTAGGCCCCCTAAAATCCCATTCAGTAACAACATACCGTCCATGTTCGTTGTCAGTTCCTTCTATTAAGCCACGAAGACTTACGCCGTCCGAGTCATGTTCAGGAATGTTCAGGTAATCCAGGATAGTTGGAAATAAATCAATTAGAGAAATATACCCATCAACGGTGGTTCCGGCTTCTATTTCGCCTGGAAAGCGCATTAATAATGGAATATGAGAGGATTCTTCGTAGAACACGCTTTTCTCGCGCATTCCATGGGCTCCAAGCATTTCACCATGATCGCTGGTGAAAATAACCAATGTTTTTTCCGTAAGATTAAGCTCATCCAATTTATCTAATAATGTTCCTACCCAATGATCAATTTCGGCTATAAGTCCGTAGTAATTGGAAATCATATATTTAATCTTATCAGGATCGGAATAATCTGGACTTCGTCTGTTTTTATAGGGCGAGTTCTGCATTTCATTGGTAATGCTAGCCGGTGGTGTCATATTCTCATGAGGATACATGCTGTAATATGGCTCGGCGGGTGTTATGGGAGAATGTGGATAATGCAATGAAAGCGTTATACTAAAAGGCTCATCTTTCAATCGTTCAACGGCTTCAATCACTTGTTTAGTCAGATAAGCAGTATTTGTATGTTCCGGATCCATTATAAGTTGCCCGTGTTGATCGGGTTGACCATGTTTTAGCCCGGATGCTTCCAACTGTGCCATGGTCATGCCATAAAAACGGTCAATAGGATCCGGTTTATAGGGGAATTTAGATACCAGATCCATGAATTGGCCCTCTTCAAACGGCGGTTTGGTAGCATTTTCATCCAGATAATCCATATACATTCTTATTTGGCCTGAACCGCCAAACATCCAGCTTCCCCCTTTGGTATACTGGACAGGATTTTGATAGACATTGGGTGCCCGAAATGAGCTGGTATGCCATTTACCATAATATTCACAACGATAACCATGCTCGTGAAGTATCTCGTCAAAAGTGGGCATGGACATCGCGTTGG
This sequence comes from Bacteroidales bacterium, assembly GCA_007129355.1. Taxonomy (GTDB): domain Bacteria; phylum Bacteroidota; class Bacteroidia; order Bacteroidales; family UBA7960; genus SKVR01. Next base: position 24,712 of record SKVR01000097.1, read on the forward strand.
GGTTAGCATCGAAATAGGCATCGTTATTTGTAATACCCGTGTTTTCAGCAGTATGCCCTGTTAAAATAGAGGTTCGGGCGGGGCCACATACTGCCTGGGGGGTATAGGCGTTTTTAAAATACGCACCTTGTTCAGCAAGCCGATCTAAATTGGGTGTTTTAAGTATTGTGTTACCAGC
>SKVR01000262.1 GCA_007129355.1 Bacteroidales bacterium
AGCCCCTTTTAATGCCACATTTAAGAGATTGAAATTTGTCTCGGTGGCTTTTGTTTTGCTTCTTCCCGTTTGGGAATGTTAATATAAAGCAAGCCTTCCTGGTAGTTGGCTTTGATCTTTTTTCCTGTGATCCCAATCCTGAATCCCACAATCCAATCAACATTTTTCGTATTTTCGCAAACAATTTTATCCGCATTGATGTTACAAAACCGATTTCTGTCATTTTTTGTGCAGACAACAGGCAATCCGGGTAATCCGGGTTTTTTATGTAAAACTACTAACTCATGACTACAGGATTATTTTTGATTGTACTGTTGGGTGTTTCTGCTGTTGCACCCTTTTTGAGAAAATATCTGAAGCATCAGGCAGGCTGGATCTATGCAATATGGCCCTTTGTTGGCTTTCTTTATTATCTGAGTTTGCTACCCGCTATCAATGATGGATTGGTAATTACCGAATCCTTTACCTGGCTTCCTGTCCTGGGCATTGATTTCACTTTTTATGTTGATGGTTTCAGTGTTCTTTTCAGTTTGCTGGTGCTGGGTATAGGTACTTTTATCCTGGTATATGCCGGCTATTATATGCGTCCGTATCCCATGAAAGGTCGTTTTCTGGGATACCTTTTATTATTTATGACTGCCATGCAGGGCATAGTGGTTTCGGGCAACCTCATAACTATGTTTGTTTTCTGGGAACTTACCAGTGTTAGTTCTTATCTTCTGATCGGCTATTACCATGAAAAGCCCGAAGCGCGTGCATCGGCATTGCAGGCGTTATTAATTACAGGTTTCGGTGGACTTGCACTCCTGGGTGGATTTGTTCTGCTGGCTATTCCCTATGGAACCTACGAGCTTTCCTACATCCTTTCAAATCCGGATATTATTAAAAGTAGTAATTTATATTTGCCAGCCTTTATTCTTGTTGCCATCGGAGCATTCACCAAGTCGGCGCAGTTTCCTTTCCATTTCTGGTTACCCGGAGCTATGACAGCCCCTTCGCCGGTAAGTGCTTATCTGCACTCTGCTACTATGGTAAAGGCAGGAATTTTTCTGCTGGCAAGGCTAAATCCTGTACTGGGCGGAACGGAAATTTGGAGCTATACCCTTACTATTGTTGGTGTTACAACCATGTTTACAGGGGCATGGCTGAGCATCACACAGGTCGACCTTAAACGTATTCTGGCCTACACTACGGTAAGTGCACTTGGTACCCTTGTTCTTCTTATCGGAACAGGAACCGAATATGCTATAAATGCAGCCATTATATTTCTGCTGGTTCACGCCCTTTATAAAGGAACACTCTTTATGATGGCCGGTAACATTGAGAAAAAAACAGGTACCCGTGATCTTACCCAACTGGGTGGATTATACAAACATATGCCGTTTGCAGCCATTATCATGTCACTGGCGCTGGTCTCAATGGCCGGAGTACCGCCCATGCTGGGTTTTCTGGGTAAGGAACTCATCTATGAAGCCAGTGTTGCAGCGCCCAAAGCCTACGGTTTTATCCTGATCCTTGGTTTTCTTACAAATGTGATCCTGGTATTTTTATCTCTGCGGCTTGCCATTGGCATTTTCTGGGGGAAAGAACCTGCATATGCCAAAACACCCGCTGAACCTAACCTGTCTTTGATGATGGGCCCATTCTTTCTTGTGCTTATAAGCTTTGTTCTGGGACTTTTTCCCGCAGCTATGGCCAATCCGCTTACATCAAAGGCCATAACTGCAATAAGTCCGGGGATGGATGCAATGGTACTCAAACTTTGGCATGGATTTAATCTGGTATTGGCTCTCAGCGCATTTACATTAATATCCGGTTTCCTTGTATTTCGTTACCAGCAAAAGATTATACCGGCTATCGACAGGATAAACATCAAATATTTCCGCAGAGAGTTCACACGCCTTTTTTTCGCGATGATAGACGGGTTCCTGACATTTACCAAGCTCAAGACCAAAACTTTGCAGCACGGTTATCACAGGTTTTATCTGATGACGCTTTTTGTAACTGCATCAATACTCGTGTGGGTAATGATATGGCGGGCCGATCCCATTATTCTTGAATTGAATTTTTCTGAAATGCCCTTAAATCTTATTGCTGTTGTAGTGCTGATTATTTCCGCAACTCTATCTTCGGTAATTTCCGGTTCAAGAGTTATAGCCCTAATATCAATGGGAGTTATAGGATTTGGTATTACAATCATTTTTATTGCTTACAGTGCTGTTGATCTGGCAATTACCATGATCATGGTTGAAACCCTTATGATAATACTAGCTATGGCGGTGGTTTATCATCTTCCAAAATACCAGAATTTTTCCAGTACGGGTGCGCGTATGCGCGATGCCCTGGTTGCTACTTTGGTGGGTACATTCTTTATGGTGCTGGTGCTGCAGGCAGGTACTTCCAGTCTTGAAACACCCATTTCGGAGTATTTTAAGGAAGCCAGTTACTCAATGGCTTACGGTCGCAACATTGTAAATGTTATTCTTGTTGATTTCAGGGCGCTGGATACTCTGGGTGAGATTACTGTTATTTCAATTGCGGCACTGGGTATTTACGCAATGATCAAATTAGGAAAAAAATAAAAGAACGAATATGGAGTCAATCATTTTACAAATAGCAGCCCGGCATATGCGCCCCTTGCTGGTAGTACTTTCTCTGATTGTACTCTACCGCGGGCATAATGAGCCCGGTGGAGGTTTTATCGGCGGACTTATGTTTGGTGCTGCCTACATTTTGTATGCTATGGCTTTCGGGGTAGAAAAAACCCAGAAATCATTGTTTTTCAATCCCATCAACCTTACTGCACTCGGGTTGTTGGTAGCACTCTTAAGCGGTATTCCTGCACTGCTGCTGGGCAATAGCTTTATGACAGGGGAGTGGTATACGTTTTTTGCTCAAACGGCTTTTGAACTGAAGCTGGGTACGCCTCTTATTTTTGATGTGGGTGTGTATTTTGCTGTGGCAGGAATGCTTATGCTGGTAATGTTTTCAATAATGGAGGAATAATATATGCTTTTTCTGTTGGCAATTCTTATTGGAGTTTTATATGGTGCAGCGGTTTACCTGTTGCTGCGCAGAAATATTTTTAAGCTGATACTGGGACTGATCTTCCTAGGGCATGCTACCAATATGCTGCTTTTTGTAGCTGGTGGGCTTACCAGCGGGAGACCGGCATTTTTGCGCGGGTTGCAAGACGAAACCATCGGTATGTCGGACCCATTGCCCCAGGCACTGATCCTAACGGCCATCGTTATCGGGCTTGGGGTTACAGCTTTCGCACTTACTCTGGTTTACAGGTTTTATAAAGTAACAAAAACGGTTGATTTCGACGAACTTTCTGAAAACGAATAATTATGATACTGGTATTACCCATTATATTGCCTTTGCTTTTTATGGTGGTGTTGATCTTCACCCGCCGATGGCTTTTCTTCCAGCAGGCTTTCAGTTTACTGGCCAGCATTGTCCTTACCTTTGTGAGTGCTCTTATTCTAGCTGATGTATATCAGAACGGAATAATGGCTGTGCAACCCGGCTCATGGGAAGCCCCTTTCGGTATTACGCTGGTGGCGGATACTTTTTCGGCACTTATGATGACTACAACTTCTTTTGTAGCTATCATTGTAATGATATTCTCACCCGGATTCATTGATAAGGAACGTCAGACCGCAGGCTATTACCCCCTGGTTTTTGGTTTGCTCATGGGCGTGAATGGTGCCCTTATAACCGGCGACCTTTTCAACCTGTATGTCTGGTATGAAGTTATGCTCACATCTTCCTTTGTGCTGATTGCCCTGGGTGGCAGTGCAGAGCAGTTACGGGGTTCAATAAAATACGTGACCATCAACTTCATTGCATCTATATTTTTTGTTTCAGCCATTGGTATACTTTACGGACAGACAGGTACACTCAATATGGCCGATCTTGCAGCAAAGATGCGCACCTGGGAGGGTGGAAGCTATATCAACAGCGCACTGATGCTTTTCTTTATTGCTTTCAGTGTCAAATCTGCACTCGTCCCGTTTTTCTTCTGGTTACCGGCTTCTTACCATACACCTCCCATTGCCATTACGGCTTTGTTTGCAGGTACACTTACCAAGGTTGGAGTTTATACCATGTTCAGGTTTTACAGTCTTTTTGTGGTTTTCGATCAGCAGTTCTGGCAGATCTTTATACTCACACTGGCTGGCCTTACCATGTTTATTGGTGTTCTCATGGCTGCATCGCAGTTTGATATTCGTAAGATACTTTCTTTCCATATCATAAGTCAGGTGGGATATATGGTAATGGGATTGGGTATCTTTACCGTTTCCGGAATTGCAGGTGCCATCTATTTCACCATTCATAATATGCTTTCCAAAACCAATACTTTCCTTGCGGGAGGTCTGGTTTATCAAAGATCGGGTAGTTATGATCTCAAATACCTGGGTGGTTTGTACAAGGCAAGTCCATTTCTTGCTTTGCTGTTCTTTATTCCGGCCATGTCGCTGGCAGGAATTCCGCCGCTGCCGGGTTTCTTCGGGAAGTTTTTCCTGATTAAAGGTGGTTTTGAAGCACAACAGTACTTTATTACTGCAGTGGCAATTTTAACGGGATTATTTACTTTGTTTTCCATGGTGAAAATCTGGAATGAAGCCTATTGGAAAAAAGAGCCTGAAGATGTGAAAGTAAAAAACGGTAAAGTTCACCCATCAACCTTTGTAGCAACTGCCTTGCTGGCTTTGGCAGTCATACTTCTGGGTGTTTTTGCTGGTCCGGTCATGGAAATCAGCATGAATGCGGGTGAACAGATCGTTAATCCCGAAATGTATATCAACGCAGTTTTAGGCAGGTAGTTTTAATTAATCAATAATATAAATAAATATGCGTAAAGTATTCGGATTTCTTGTTAGGGTTGTCAGGTCGGTGCTCTTCATTTTTTATTATCTGAAAGAGCTTATCCTGTCGAGCCTTTATATAGCTTACGATATCATTACTCCCAAGAATTTGATGAAACCCGGTATTGTGGAAGTGCCCGTTGACCTGAAGAATGATACAGCCATCATTGCCTTTGCCAACCTTATATCCATGACTCCTGGAAGTTTAACCATGGATATGAGCGCTGACAAAAAGAAAATTTATGTGCATGCCATGTACCTGCACGATAAGGAAGAATTCATCCGCAAGATGAAAGGTGAATTGGAGAGAAAGATTGCGGAAATATTTGAATAGGGTTGATGGGTTGATGGGTTGATGGGTTGATAGGTTGATAGGTTTAGAAGTTTAGAAGTTGAGAAGTTGAGAAGTTGAGAAACCGAGCACACATAACACATTACAGATCACTTTTTAAGTAAAAATATCAGAGATTAAATACCAAATTTATGGAACTACAAACATCACCGGTTTTGACTTTTGCGATTTATTTCAGCTTTTTTAGTCTGACCATTAGTCTGTTTATGGGGCTGTACCGTTTGCTTACAGGGCCTACCTTGCCCGACCGTATTGTGGTGATGGACCTGGTGGCTTCATTGTCAATCGGTTTGATCATTACATACATTATGGCTACAGGTCAGACCGTTTTTCTGAATGTGGCGGTTGCTATTGCCCTGCTGGTTTTTATGGGTAATATCGCTTTTGCAAAATACTTAATCAGGAGGATAAAAAAATGATTGAATGGATTGCTGCTTTTTTACTGATTTCCGGCTCCCTTTTTATGCTGGTGGCTGCCATCGGAGTTATAAAACTTTCTGATGTTTACATGCGTATGCATGCCATTACCAAGGCTGCATCGCTGGGTGCTATTCTTATGCTGGCTGCAGTTTCCTTAATTTATGTTCAGTGGATTGTGTGGGTTGAAGCCCTGATGGTGGTTGTATTTGTTATTCTTACTGCGCCCATTGCCTCGCATATGATTGCCAAAGCCGCGCATAAGACAGGCATGCCCAAAGGACCGGGCTATATTATGGATGAACTTGAGGGGGTAGATACGTCTCTTCCCGAAAAGGAAGAATAAACGGCTTGTTTAAACCAGCTTGAGCCAGCTCACCTGGCGGTCGAACTCCAGCCCCAGCTTTGTCAGCAGGCTGATAGACTGTTTGTTGTGGGGTTCAACATTAACAAAAACCGACTTTTGTTTTTCCCTTTTACCATGTATTAGCGAGCGGAAAATGTTTTCACCCACGCCCTTACCACGGTATTTGGCCAGCACATTGAGAAATCCCAGCGAACTGTCATCGTGGGTAAGCCCCCAGCCGGCCAGCTCGCCATCCAGCCATATTCCTGCCGAAATATCCTTTTCAATTCTCTCACGGATATAAGTTTCAGAAGTGTAATCCTTGTAGGGTGAATGCTGATAAATATATGAAACATCATTGTGGCTTAAGGATGTACATTCATTTGCGGGGGGGGCAACAATTGCATCAGCCGGCAGATAATACCGGTGGGTGCTTAACCGCCATTCAATACGATGATTTCGTGTGAGGTGGGGAATCATCCATTCTTCCACATTGGCAAAATACAGCGATTTGAAATCAAATTTTCCCAGTAACGTTTTCATCTCATCTTCGTCTGGCACCGCAAGATAGGCCCAGGTATAATCGCTGGTACCGGTAAGGATCATTGATTCACCTGAGGTAATGGCGTTTTCGAGAAGGTAATTTTGGAAAAAGCCCATGACGGGCAAGTTTAGAAGGGGATGTTTTTGAAGCTGATGAAGAATTTCCTCTTGCATGGTTTGCACTTTTGATTTAATAAAAATAAGTACTTTAAGCTACATAATCAAAAATACTGAGTGATAAAACGCTAAAAAATCGCATCCAGTGTTTCCAGTATGATTTTACAGGCCTTTTTTACTTCATCTTCTGAAATAATAAGGGGAGGAGCTATACGCAGGCAATGGGGCGCAAAAAGGAACCAGTCGGTAATAATGCCTTTTTCAATAAGTTTATCAATAATAAGCTTATTCTCATTGAAATCTGCAAATTCCACTGCCAGCAATAGTCCTCTGCCTCTGATGCTTTTTATTCTGGGATGAACCAGCATTTGCCGGAACAGTTTTTCCTGTCTTGCAGCATTTTCCCAGAGTTTCTCCCGAACAATCACCTGCAGATTGGCAAGTGCCGCTACAGCGCAAACCGCATTACCTCCAAATGTAGTAATATGCCCCAATACAGGATCGTGTGTAAGCGATTGCATGATCTCCCTGGACGAAATGAATGCTCCTATGGGTAGTCCGCCACCCATACCTTTGGCCAGGGTTAGAATGTCAGGAACAATATCGTAATGCTCAAAGGCCCATAAACTTCCGCTGCGGCCACAGCCCGCCTGAATTTCATCCAGAATAAGCAGGGTGCCGTTTTTATCACATACTTTGCGTAAATGCTTCAAGAATTCCGGATCGGGAATCACCGCACCGGCTTCGCCCTGGATGGTTTCGGCAACCACGCAGGCAGTACGATTCGATATCTGGGCAAGTTGTTCCATATGGTTGTATTCCAGGAAACGGACATCGGGCAAGAGCGGCCGGAATGCATTTTTCATGGCTTCGTCGCCCATAATACTTAGTGAACCCTGTGTGCTGCCGTGGTAAGCATTCTTAAAAGCAACAATTTCACTGCGTCCCGTAAAACGTTTTGCCAGCTTCATGGCTCCCTCAATGGCTTCGCTACCTGAATTTACCAGAAAAACGTTCTCGAGTTTTTCAGGCAGGTTTTGCATAAGAAAATGTGCCAGTTGAACCTGCGGACTCTGCACAAACTCACCATAAACCATCAGGTGCATGTAAGTTTCAGCTTGTTTTTTCACAGCTTCCACCACTTCCGGATGGCAGTGCCCCACATTGCTTACGCTGATGCCCGAGATTAGGTCAAGGTATTCTTTACCGCCGGGGCCGTGCATGTATACCCCTTCGGCCCGTTCAATCTCAATGGCAAGAGGAGCTTGTGAAGTCTGTCCCAGAAAGTTATAAAAAAGCTGGCGGTTGTTCATATAAAGCATTTTTATCCTTGCAAAGGTAGGAAAAAAGCGGAAAGTGGCGGGCGCAGCCCGCCACTTTCCACTCACCTTCTTGCTCCGGGCCAGCCTGTCATCCCGCAGCGCAGCAAGGGATCTGTCGGCTACTGCCACTGCTGTTTTTTTAAGGACCTTCTGTGTGCTTCGAACAGTTTCCTTGCTTCGCTGCGGAATGACAGTGGTTTTGAATGGCCTTCTGCCTGCTTCGAACAGTTTCCTTGCTTCGCTGCGGAATGACAGTGGTTTTGAATGACCTTCTGTGTGCTTCGAACAGTTTCCTTGCTTCGCTGCGGAATGACA
>SKVR01000023.1 GCA_007129355.1 Bacteroidales bacterium
ATACCCGCAAGGTATTGCTTACCGGACAGGCCGGACTGGAGGAAACCATCGAAGCCGTTAACAAGGCCAAACTCAACCGGTACATTTCCAAACCCTGGAAACCCCGGCAGATTCTTGAAGTTGCTGTGGATGAACTTACCTCTTATGTGATAGAACAGGAGAAGGAATTGCTTCCATTCATGGCGGTACTTGATCAGGAAAGACTTCAGGAAACCATACGCAGCAAAGGTTACGTGTAAAATTTTAATTCTCAAAATTGCAGATGAAAACTCGCAGACCTGAAAAACCTAAAAAAGAACGCAACCCTAACGTAATTGGTGCATCAGCCAGACCCATTTATGATAAGGCCACTTTCGTGGAAAAGATAAAGGAAATGATGCCCGACTCTGAGCTGATGTCACGTCTGAAGCAAACCTTCCCTGAAGGAGAGTTTATGCTGAGGGAAAACCAGGAAAACAACAAGCTTTATGTCATTCTTGACGGCTATGTTTCCCAGGTAAAAGAAGGTGATGATGTACATACAAATATTGGTATGCAGGGTCCCGGCGATTTTATCGGATTGCTTTCATTCCAGACGGGCGAACCTGTTTTTACCAGCGCCAAAGCCAGCACCAAGGTTACTACCCTTGCCCTGGATCATGAGAGTTTTGAAGTGTTTCTCACAAGGTATCCCGAAATCAGCAAAACCCTGCAAGGTCTTATTTTCTCCAACCTTGCCGAACGCTACCGTAAAGTGGTTATACTACACGTAGAAGTTGCAGAATTAACCAAACAGCTTGAAGCGGAAAAAAATCATTTGAAAAAAACCATAAAGGAGCTTGAACGTACCCGCAATGCACTTATTTCGCAGGAAAAAATGGCAACCCTGGGTGAGCTTACCGCCGGTCTCGCTCATGAAATCAATAATCCCGCATCTGCACTGCTGCGCTCAGTAGATTACCTGTCTGCAAATCTGCCTGATATGGCGCAAAGGGCATCAGCATTGCCCGACACAGGTCTGGTAAGGTTCTTTTTTGAGATGGGCCTCAAACGCGAATATGCCGATACCGCAGAACAAAGGGCAAGGATGAAGGAGCTGGCAAAAGTATATCCGCATATACATAGGGGTAAGCTTCGTACTATGGCAGAAATGGATCATGATGTGCTGGAACGCCTTAAACCATTTGCCGAAAAGGCAGAAAAAGAAGAAATGCTTCAGCTGTTGCTTGATTCGTACCAGTCAGGTATATTTATGAATGGAATTCGCTTGTCAACAGCAAGGATCGAATACCTGGTAAAAAGCCTGAAAAGCTACAGTCGTCAATCGGGCAAAGAACCCGAAGTGGCCGATTTACGCGAAGGGATAAGGGAAACCTTACAGATACTGGGCAACAGGTTCAAAGATATAAAGGTAAAGATAGATTTTCCTGAAATTCCACCAGTTCGTTGCTTCGTAGGGGAACTTAAACAGGTTTGGACCAACCTCATCATCAATGCCTGCGACGCCATGAATGATATGGGTGAATTGTACCTTTCATGTGGACTCTCAGAAGAAAAAAATGATGTTTGGTTTAAGGTTGCAGATAATGGCCCCGGTGTGCCCGACAAAATCAAAAAACGCATTTTCGATTCCAGCTTTACCACTAAAACAGCCAGTCAGGATTTTGGACTGGGTATCGGCCTGGCCATCACTCAAAGCATAGTAGAGAAACACCACGGTACCATTCAAATTCATGACCGCCAGGGTGGTGGTGCTGAGTTTGTGGTTACTTTGCCTGCTGATGGGTAAGTGTTAGGTTGGTGGGAAAGTGAGAAAATAAGAAAATGGGAAAGTAGGGAAGGAAACCGAAGATTGAAATAATTGCCGGCCGACTCCCCCTTTCAAGGGGGTTTGGGGTGATGTAAAAGCACGAAACGAGCCAAGAGCAAGGCCAGCGAAACTAAATCCGAAAAAAGGAAAAACAGCTGACTGGGATGGCATCCCTGACAACCCCGTTGGTTTGTCTGATAAAAAAACTGCTCTCTGCAGCCCGGTAGTGTATATCAGAATGGATTGGAGGGATGCAATCCCTGAAGTTTTATAAGAAATAAGGAAAGTGAGAAAGTAGGAAAATAAGAAAGTAAGGAATTTTAAACAACTCCGGGCACGAACCAAAGTCGCACCCGGAGAATACTTTGCGCGACTCCGCGTCTCCGCGGTTTCCGCGATTTCCCAAAAACCATCAGAACTTTCAACTTATTTGAACATTGCCTTGTACTGAATGTTTCATCAGCAGAAAAAAGTACATCTCAACCCTTATTTAAATCAAACAATGATTCTTGCCTTTTCAATTATACTGCTTGTCATTCTGGCGGCTGACCTTTATGGATGGTATGGTCTTCGTAAGTTTTTACGGCATGGTCCTTTTTCCAGGTACCGGAAAAAAATTCTCAGAGCCTACTGGATCATGGATATCAGCTTCATCGTTTTTGCCATCGTATGGACCATCATCATCCGCACCAGTTCATGGCCCGACTATGTAATGTACCGGAATTACTTTTATATTACCGGTGCATTTATACTTATCTTTTTACCTAAGATTGTTTTTCTGATTTTCAATATTCTGGATGATTTAAAGCTGTTATTGCTTTTTGTTATGCGAAAGATCATGTCAGGTTTTGATAAAAGCAGGGAAAGAATCATCCGCACTTATCCGTTATTGCTGACAGTTGGTTTTTTCTTGTCGCTGTTTATGTTCGGTTGGGTAGCTTATGGAGTTGTGTATGGTCGCTTTAACTTTCAGGTTAAAGAAGTCACCATTGAAATCGATGATTTACCCGAATCCTTTGACGGATTTCGCTTTGTGCACATTACCGATACCCATTTTGGCAGCTTTGCCCGAAGACGGCCGGTTGAGCGTGCTCTTCGTAAAATCGAAAAACTACCCATGGATGCACTCATGTTTACCGGCGATATGGTAAACAACGAAGCAGTGGAGGCAGAAAGGTTCATTGAAGCCTTTCAAAGGTTAAATGCACCATACGGTATGTATTCTATTCTGGGTAATCACGATATGGGCGATTACCGCCGCTGGTATACCATTGAAGAAAGAGATGCCAACCTGGAACGCCTTCAGGAAGTGCAGCAGGAAATGGGATTTACCCTTTTGCGAAACGATCACAGGTTTATTTATCGTGGCGATGATTCGCTCATGATAGCAGGAGTTGACAACTGGGGCTTACCACCGTTTACACAGTTAGGTGATTTGCAGAAAGCGATGGGCGATTATCCATGGTTCCGTAATACCATTTTGCTTTCTCACGACCCATCGCACTGGCGCGAGCAGGTGCTGCCCGAAACAAATATAATGCTTACCCTTTCAGGACATACACATGCTATGCAGGCCGGAATCAGACTACCATTCTTTAACTGGAGTCCGGTCTCTGTCAAATACTCCGAATGGTATGGGCTTTACCGCGAAAATGAACGGTTTCTTTACATCAACCGTGGATTCGGATTTCTGGGTTTTCCGGGAAGAATGGGTATGAGACCTGAAATTACGCTAATTACTTTAGAGAGTAGTTGATTTTGTCTAACTTTTCTTACCACCCCAATGAAAGCTGACTGCCTGTCACTTCGAACGTATTGAGGAACCGTAAGCTCGGCGAAGCCAATCTCGTTTCAAAACAGTGCTATATTTTATTTTACCGGACAATATTGTTTTCTTAAAAGTAAACTCCGGCTTTAGCATACAAACTATGCTAAAAAAATCGTACTTTCGTGCCCCAATTCAGCGTTATGGCAAATCCGGTCAGAATAAAAAACAAGAAGGCTTCATTTGAATATTTTCTCATTGAGAAATTTGTTGCCGGCATTGTACTTACCGGAACCGAAATCAAATCCATTCGCGGAGGCAAAGCCAGTATCAACGAAGCCTATTGTGCTTTTACAAAAGATGAGTTGTTTGTTCGTAATATGCATATTGCTGAATACGATTACGGAACTTACAACAATCACGAGCCCAAACGGGAAAGAAAGCTCCTCCTCACCAAACGCGAACTGAAAAAACTTAAATCCAAACTGGAAGAAAAAGGACTTACCCTGATTCCAACTGTACTTTTTATCAATGAAAAGGGGTTGGCAAAGCTGGAAATTGCCTTGGGTAAAGGGAAAAAGCTTTATGATAAACGTGAAACGCTCAAGCAGAAAGATACTAAGAGGGATTTGGAGAGGAGCGGGTATTAGGTTGGGTTGATGGTTTGATAAGTTGTTAATGCCTAAATAGCGTTGATCGTTTTTCTAAAAGGGAATGTTCAGCTAAGTGGGTCATTATGGTGTGGCTGGTTGCACCTGCCTTTGCATTCGTATTGTGCTATATTTTGTTGAATCTGGCATATTATTTTGGTTTGGTTTCTCTTATTGATTCAAAGTTTTTCTGAAATCTGACCGAAGTTTTATACCATTAAATCAATTATTTTTCATAAATTTGCAACATGGTTGCAAAAATTATGAAATCTGCATCCTGATTAAAAACACTACTAAATAAATTAACCTTTTACCTTTGACTTTAACCTGCTAATATTGGTGTATACCCGACCATTTATTAAGGAAAAAATGAAAACAATAAAAAAGATGAAATCGCTAAAGCAAGTTATCATATTATTAGTGCTGGTAATCATTTTGCCAGGTTGTGCAGAAAGAGAAGCCCCTGAACCCGTTATTTCAGTAAGCATCCCTCCATTGCATTATTTTGTGGATCGCCTTACAGGTGAAGCACTTGAAGTAAATGTGATGGTACCCCAGGGAGCCAGTCATGGTACCTATTCGCCCACTGCACGACAGATGCAGAAACTTTCTGATTCGGGTGTTTATTTTCAGGTACCATCATTGGGCTATGAACAGGTTTTTATACGCAGGCTTAACGAAATGAATCCTGATATAAAACACGTGGATCTGGGAGATTATATTGAACTGATTCGTGGCGAGCGCATTGATCATGGTGATCATTTTCATGAAGGCGGAATTGATCCCCATATCTGGATGTCGCCCGGGGTGATGATGGATTTGTTGCCCGTTTTACGCGATGTAGTTGTAGAAATTTATCCGGAACTGGCAGAAACGATAAATGAGAACTACCCTTATGTGCTGGCCGATATAGAGCGGATGCATTTTGAAATGCAGGAACTTACACAGAATTTAAGCCAGCGCCGGTTTATGATCTTTCATCCTGCACTTACTTATCTGGCTCGCGATTATGGTCTGGAGCAGGTTTCCATAGAATATGAGGGCAAAGAGCCTTCGCCTGCTCAACTGAGCCATTTAATCAGGCATGCAAGGGCTGAAAAGGTGCCGGTAATCTTTATCCAGGAAGAATATGACGTTCGCAATGCCCGGCTTGTGGCCGAAGAAACCGGGGCTGAAGTTGTTCAGATCAATCCGCTGGCCTACGATTGGGTTCTGGAAATGGAGAAACTTTCTCAAAATTTAAATATTTATTTGCGATGAGCAAACCCCTGGCCATACTGGAAAATGTAACAACAGGTTATTTTTCGGATATTGTGCTGAAAAATGTAGATCTGGAAATTTTCCCCAACGACTTTATCGGGGTCATAGGTCCTAATGGTGGCGGTAAAACTACCATGATCAAAGTATTGCTGGGTATTTTGCCTCTTTTCAAAGGAAAAGTAACTTTTCCGCAAGGTAAGCCCAACATGGGTTATTTGCCTCAGATCTCACAAATTGACAAGAGTTTTCCTATCACTGTAAGAGACCTGGTGGGATCAGGTCTCAAGACAGAACGAAGCTGGTTTCCGCATTTGAGTGCGAAACAAAAGAAACAAGTTAATCAAATGCTTGATGAGGCAGGATTGATGAGCCTGGCATCTAAACCCATTGGCGAACTTTCGGGGGGCCAAACCCAGAAAGCCTTCCTGTGCCGGGCACTGATTAATCACCCCCAGTTGCTTATACTTGATGAACCCAATACCTTTGTCGATAAAGGTTTTGAACAGGAGCTTTATCGATGGCTGAAAGAGCTGAATAAGGAAATGGCTATATTACTTGTATCGCATGATATCGGTACCATTTCTCCCATGGTAAAAACCATCGCCTGCGTAAATGGAACCCTGCACTATCATCCTTCCAACCAGCTTACCGAAGATCTGTTGAAAGTTTACAATTGTCCGGTTGATATAATCGCCCACGGACCCGTGCCGCACAGGGTGTTAAAAGATCATTGAATATGAGCGAAGTCTTTTCCATTCTGGAGTACGCCTTTTTCCGCAATGCACTGGCTGCTGCCTTGCTAACCAGTTTACTTGCCGCCATGGTGGGAACCTACATTGTTTCCCGAAAAATTGTATTTATCAGCGGAGGTATTACCCATGCATCATTCGGTGGAATAGGCATGGCTTATTTTTTTGGCTTAAATCCTTTACTGGGCGCAGCAGTATTTGCTGTTTTATCGGCAACAGGCATCGAATGGATTTCGCAAAAGGGAAAAGTGCGTGAGGATAGTGCTATTGCGATCTTATGGTCGCTGGGTATGGCCCTCGGTATAATTTTCGTTTTTATGACACCCGGTTATTCTCCCAATCTGATGAGTTTTCTCTTTGGAAGTATTCTCTCTGTGGGAAAAGCCGAATTGTATCTTTTGTTAGCTTTTTTTATTTTAACCCTGGCATTTTTTATTGTTTTTTTCCGGCCTGTGGTGTATACTGCATTTGATCCTGAATTTGCAAGGATAATGGGTATTCCGGTGGCATTCTTTCGCTATACCATGTCGGTTATCATTGCCCTGGCAATAGTGATTAGCATCCGAACAGTAGGGATTATCCTGGTGCTGAGTTTGTTTACCATCCCGCAGATCACGGCTATGCTGTTCACCCGCGACTTTGCCAAAATTATTCCACTTGCAGCCTTATGGGGCGCCCTGGGCTCTCTGGCAGGTTTGTTTTTTTCCTATTTCTTCAATATCCCATCAGGGGCCGCCATTATCTTTATTCTTACCCTGCAGTTTTTAATCCTTAAGGGTTTTGTAATGGCCCGCAATTTTTTCAGAAGAGATGAAAAGGTCATTACATAGGATTTCTTATTATCATCTTTGCATAAGTATCATTTTACCTGAATAGATTTGCCCGTCTTCCAGAACCAGGCGGAAGAAATACATTCCGCTTTCGAGATGTGAAGCTTCCCATTTTATTGTATGCCGGCCGTTTTCCAGAAATTTATGGTTTACCAGTTTGGCAACTTCCCGTCCGGAGATATCAAATACTTTAAGGCTCGCCTTCTGTGATTTGTGCAGTGAAAAACTAATATGAGTTATTTCATTGAAAGGATTGGGAAAGTTCTGCAGAAAGGGTTTTGATGAAATATCATTTACATTTTCTTCCACCGAAGTGGTAACATCAAAATCTGCTTCTCCGCCTGCCTGCCAGTATCTTGCTGCAAACTCCTGGAAATATTCATTGGCAACCCTTGAGTTGTGAATGATGACAATATTCTCATCGTTGGTGAAGTTGGCGTTCGACGACCAGTTGTGCGAACCGGTTATAACCTTTGAGTCAAGACTGCCATCCAGCCCGTCAATAATTGCGTATTTATGGTGAAGCAAACCGAAGGCTGCCTGCGAAAAATGATGCACATCGGCCCATGTACTCAGATAGGCAAATTCGCTTCCCTGCTCTGCTACGGATCCTATTACCCCGCGTAAACTTACTCCATCGTTAAATCTTGAACGCATGGCATTGCCGATGGTACGCCGTGTGATAATATTAAGCCCAAGGTCAATACTGGCCTCAGCTGTTGTTATTGTACGGTTGATCTGTGCTTCCACATTGGCCTGCGGACTGAAATATACCTCCACTTTGGTTTCATCATCACCGATCCAGAAAACCGTTGGGTTTACAACTGTTTTTTCATAACTGAAGAGTGCCTGATTGAGGTTAAATGCTCCTGAACTGCCACCCCACATTTGGTTAAACTCACGCAAATAGGCCTGTGCCAGTGCAACATCCTGAATAACAACCATGTTCTGATACTGGTTGTAGGTACCCTGCTCGGTGGCATTCCACGAACTGGTAATGGCAAATGATCGTGAAGGATCGCTGTGGTGAGTATCAAAAACCGCAAACTTGTTATGCATTTGTGCAGTACCGAGACTTTGCACAGCTTTCACTCCTGAAGTGGAAAGCTGGGTTACAATTTCATTGGTGCTTCCCGTATGTCCCGAAACTATAACCCGTATATCCACACCACGGTTGTGAGCTTCGATAATTTCTGCTGCAATACTCTGACCTACGCTGCCG
>SKVR01000204.1 GCA_007129355.1 Bacteroidales bacterium
GAAAGGCCCAATGGTTACATATTCGTGTACTCCAAATTCATAATAAGCATTGAATGGTGGTATTGCAAGGTTTCTGGTGCCTATAATATTATATCCATAATAGCCTAAGTAAAAGCCCCCACCCAAAAGACTTACACCTTCATATCCTGTTGATTCTACAGTGTCTTTTTGAAATAAACCGGATTCACTTGCTGATAATTGATAAACAAAAGTGAATACAATCAATAGCGTAAATATCTTCTTCATTTCTCAAAAATTTTGATAAGGATTAATAAAACTTCTATTAAAGTTACAAAAATTTTCCCGACACTATTTTATGCCGGGAAAATTTAATTATTAACTATTATGGCTCGTTAACATCACCTTCAGCATTATTTGTAAACATATTATTTGACAGGGTGAGCTCTGCGCCAGGTCTTAGCCAGATACCATAGCCAAGGCTATTACTGATTGTGCTGTTGGTTAGCGTTAACCGGGCATTATTTCCAAGTGCAAGGTTTGTTTGTCCTACACCTGTAATAAGATTGCTGTTTCCTGCATATGAAATCTCAACATAATCCATGCTATTCTCAAGTGAACTGGTTTCAATGGCAAGTCCTTTCCAGTGGTCCATAGAACCGCTTTTTCTTGTAAATATAATGTTGTCTGATGCTGTTCCGTTTGCAACCAGCACACCATTGGTTCTCACACGCATCGTAACATCGTTATCAAATTCAAGAATTGCTCCGGGCTGTATACTTACTTTGCCCCAAACGGTTGTTGTATTGGTAAATAAATAGGATCCATTCAATAATGCAGGCCACTCCACATCTTCTTCATCCGAAATCTGACCACCATTAACAACAACATGGTTATTGGCAAAGTTGCTTTGGGTATCTAAGTCGGCAATTTGTTCAGCAAGCATACGTATGGCCCCATGGCTCAAATTCTGACCAAAACTTAGTTCTTCAAAGGTTATGCTTGTATTCGCATGCCTGATATACACTCCATAACCGTCTATTTCATCGAAATGTATATTAGAAAAAGTACCACGTGCACCACTTGAGAAACCCACAGCAGCTTTTCCAAATCCGGTTAAAAGGTTGGTATGACCTGCATGGTAGTAATGTACATGCTCAAACCGGTTTTCAAGATTGGAGCTTTCAATGGTAGTACCTCTCCATGAACCTGGTTGTTCTACCGAACCTTTAAAGATGATTGGATTATCTTCTGTACCCAGAGCCTGGTATTTTCCGCTTACGCCCCGGAAACGAAGATGCACATCATTATCAAATAACAGAACTGCACCTGCTTCAATAGTAACATTATCGAAAACACTTATTGTTGATGTAAAAACATAATTTCCATTTTTGGCTGCAGGCCACACATGATTTATATCGTCATTTAAAGTGGTTCCTGTAATTGCGATTTCATGGTTGTTGAAATCAGTTTCACTGTCAATAAAACGCATTTGGGCTGCTGTAATATGCATGGCTCCCTGATCATTTTCAGAGAAGCTACAGTTCTGAAGAGGAATTCGCACATCAGTGGAAGTAACACTTATTCCATAACCATTTATATTGGAAAAAGTACAGTGATTGATATTCAATTGGTTTCCTGAAACATGTAATCCTGCGCGTGGGGCCCCGGTTGCCATATTATTGCTACCTGCCCCCGAAATATGAACATGGTTTAGTACATTATCAAAATCGGATGATTCGCTCCATATTCCTCGCCAGAAGCCCGCCATGTTGCTGGTTCCGGTTATGAGAATGGGTTCTGCTGCTGTTCCGTTGGCTTCTATAAAACCGTTACCTCTGATTCTGATTAATGCATCGCTTGTTACATGGATTGTCACACCGGGATCAATCTTTAGCCTGGCTGTCATACTTACGTTACTTGTTACTATATAATCCGGAATATCAGGGTCTTCAGTAAGTTTTATCAAATGCAACTCTTCACTATAGTTTCCTCCGATTTCCTGGGTACCTGTACTTATGGCTGTTAATGTCACTTCATCGGAGCTCTCGCCCAGGTTGTTCGATATGGTAAGCCTTACCAGATAGTCACCGGTCATATCAGGCACAAAGGTGGCAATATCGGAATTTGCGTTGTTAATGCTGGCTGAACTACCATCGGGCCTTGATACAAAACTCCAGTTTGTGTTAAAGCCTTCGCCGGTTACATCAATAGATGCCCCTGAATTAAGTTCAACTGATTGACCTACTGCTACTTCACGGTCAACTCCTGCAACTGCTGTAAGACCATGTAAAGCAGACTCATCTTCACATGAGGTAAAAGTGATGGTAAAAATGAAAATAATGGGAAAAATAAAAATGCTTACTCTTTTCATAGTTTTTTTGATTTTAAATGATTATTTCTATACTCTCTATTACAAGAAAACACAGAAAACCGGCTCATATAAAATTTAATTTTTATGATAAAAACTTTAATTTGCTCAAATAATCTTGAATTATAAGCAACAAAAAATAATTAGTATACGACCTTTTGTTTAAGTTTAGCTTTTGGATAAGATCAGATAACTCCCTGCTTTTTTTATTTTTCATAACTTTGTATAAGAAGATTATTTGGTATTCCTTCCGGTTCTCGGAGATCCGGAGAAGCTTTCCGAATGTTTCCCTTTTTAATCTAAATAATCGTTTTGTGAAGAAAATTGCATTTCAAACTTTAGGATGTAAACTAAATTTCAGTGAAACCTCATCCATAAGCCGTCAGTTTGGTGAAGATGGTTTTGAGCAGGTAGGTTTTTCTGAACCGGCCGATATATATGTCATTAATTCCTGTTCTGTTACCCAAAATGCCGAAAAGCGTTGTAAAACCCTTATCAGGCAGGCATTAAAAAAGAATCCAGATGCTAACGTAGCGGTAATCGGTTGTTTTTCCCAGTTAAATCCTGAAGAGATAAGAGCCATACCCGGTGTGGATATTGTTTTGGGCAACTCTGATAAATTTAATCTTTTTGAACATATCAAAAACCTGGAAACCAGGAGGCAGGGAAATGGAAAAGATATTGATGTTGTGGTAGAAGAACCTGAAAGTTTCGTTCCCACTTATTCAATGGATGATCGTACCCGCTCCTTTTTCAAAATACAGGACGGCTGTGATTACTTTTGTTCCTATTGCACCATACCCATGGCCCGTGGTCGCAGCAGAAGCAATACGATTGCACAAACCATTACAACGGCTACACAAATTGCCCAAACCAACATGAAAGAAGTTGTTCTATCCGGTGTCAATATAGGTGATTTTGGAAAGGAACACGGTGAAGATTTCCTTGGATTTCTTAAAGAACTTATCAAAATAGATGGGTTGGAGCGCATCCGTATTTCGTCAG
The DNA here is from genome assembly GCA_007129355.1 of Bacteroidales bacterium. GTDB lineage: Bacteria > Bacteroidota > Bacteroidia > Bacteroidales > UBA7960 > SKVR01. Next base: position 3,335 of record SKVR01000204.1, read on the forward strand.
TGGAGCCCGACTTGCTGTCAGATGATATAATAGAGTTGGTTGCTGCAAGCCACAAACTTATGCCGCATTTCCATATTCCGCTGCAGGCCGGTACAGATGTAGTTTTAAATGCCATGGGCCGACGCTATAATACTGCTTTATTTGCTTCGCGCGTGAAAAAAATAAAAAGCTTGTTACCCCAAGCCTGCATTGCGGCTGATCTTATTGTGGGATTCCCCGCAGAAACCGATGATTTGTTCAGACAATCTTACGAGTTTATTCGCAAGCTTGATGTTTCGTATGTGCACGTGTTTACCTACAGCGAAAGAGACAATACACGGGCTGTGAAATACGATAAGCAGATTCCTGCAGCCGAAAGAACAGTGCGCAGTAAAATTATGCAGCAGCTTTCTTCGCACAAAAAAGATGTTTTTTATAAGAAAAACCGGGGGCACACATCTTTGGTTTTATGGGAGAAGGACAATGTGAAGGGCTGTATGCAAGGTTTTACAGAAAACTATATAAAAGTGAAAACTTCATTTGATTCGGGAAGGATTAACAGCATTGAAAAAGTACAATTGAACCATTTAGACGAGGATGGAGTTTATTTGGTTTAAGGACCTAAGAATCTGAGAAAGTCGGAAGGTTAGAAAGTAAGAAAGTAAGTGATTAGTAATTTATTAAAACCCAGGCTCTGCGTTCATTGCGCCTTAGCGTCTTTGCGGTTTAAATCAAAAATCTGTAAATAAAAATGGTAAGTACTGAAAAATTATGCAGAGAGGTAGTTGAAATTGCGAAAAGTACCGGTGCTTTTATTTTTTCTGAACTTGATAAAATAAAAGGACACCATATTGAATCCAAAGGAACGCATAATTATGTAACCTACGTTGATAAAACTGCAGAAGAACAACTGGTGAAAGGGTTACAGGAAATTTTTCCTTATGCTGGATTTGTTACCGAAGAAAACACCATCGAAACGCAGCAGAAGGAGTACATGTGGGTTATTGACCCGCTCGACGGAACCACCAATTTTATTCATGGACTGCCTTGTTTCAGTATTTCTGTTGCTTTAATGCAGAAGTCAGAAGTTATTTTGGGAGTGGTTTATGAAATAAACCTGGATGAGTGTTTTTATTCCTGGGGTGGGGGCAAAGCTTATCTTAACGGCAACGAAATAGAGGTTTCAAAAACTGCCAGATTGACTGACAGCTTGTTGGCTACCGGTTTCCCTTATCATGATTATTCGCGTCTTGAAAAATACCTTGAATTGTTTACCTGGTGCCTGCATAACACACATGGTGTTCGCAGGCTGGGAAGCGCAGCTGTTGATTTGGCGTATGTTGCCTGTGGTCGGTTTGATGCTTTCTTCGAATATGGACTTAATGCATGGGATGTGGCAGCAGGAGGGTTTATTGTTCAGCAAGCCGGAGGAAAAGTTACCGATTTTTCGGGAGGAAAAAATTTTAACTTTGGAAGAGAAATAATTGCCACAAACGCGTATATTGGAGAAGAATTTCTCGACAGAGCAAAACATGCCTTTTCATAAAATCCACTATACAAATTTAAATGAATGCATTTGCTGATACTTTTTATGAATTTGCTGCCATGTTGGGGCTGGCAGTGGGTATTGGATTTCTGGGCCGGTTGTTAAAGCAACCTCTTATTGTGTCATTTATTGCAGTGGGGTTGATTGTAGGTCCGCATGGCCTTGATCTGCTCCGGTCTATTGAAAAGATTCACCTGCTCTCGGAAATGGGAATAGCAGTCCTGCTTTTTGTTGTAGGCTTAAAGCTTGATGTCAGCCTTATCCGCACGAGTGGAAAGGTTTCACTTGCCACAGGTCTGGGTCAGGTAATTTTCACATCCGTATTCGGATATTTTATCTGTATCTGGCTGGGATTCGAAACAGTAACCAGCATTTATATAGCAGTTGCGCTCACATTCTCAAGTACGATTATCATTGTAAAACTGCTTTCCGACAAAAAGGAGATACAATCGTTGCACGGACAGATTTCCATTGGCTTTCTGATTGTGCAGGATATTGTGGTTATCCTTGCCATGATTGTACTTTCGGCTATGGGAACTCAAAGTGATTATTCCATTATGGAGGAGATTATTTGGGTGGTTGTGAAGGGCGTTGGAATGTTAGTATTTGTAATATTTCTCATCCGGTATGTGATGCGCTGGCTTACTTCTTTGATGGCGCGTACCCCTGAACTGTTGGTCCTTTTCTCTCTGGCATGGGCTATTGCTCTGGCTGCCGGAAGCGATTATCTTGGGTTTAGCAAAGAAGTGGGTGCTTTCCTCGGGGGAATTTCCCTGGCATCTACACCTTACCGCGAAGTAATCTCAGGCCGACTGGTATCTCTGCGCGACTTCCTGCTTTTGTTTTTCTTTATTCATCTGGGAAGTCAGGTTGATGTTTCTATGATCGGTGAACAAATCCTGCCTGCAACCATATTGTCATTATTTGTATTGATTGGGAACCCCATTATTGTTATGATTATACTTGGATTGATGGGGTACAGGAAAAGGACAGGATTCCTTGCAGGACTTAATGTTGCTCAGATATCAGAATTCTCTCTCATATTGGCTGCTCTGGGATTGTCGATGGGGCAGATTGATGAAGAAACCCTGGGACTTATTACCTTGGTTGGTTTGATTACAATAGGCATTTCAACCTATCTGATTATGTATTCCCACCAAATTTATGAATATGTATCCCCCGCGCTTGGATTTTTCGAAAAGACAAACCCTTACCGCGAAGTAGGAGGCGAAAAGGTAAAGAAAGAAAAATATGATGTGATTATTTTCGGATTGGGATTTTACGGAAACAATATTGCACGAAGTTTAGAAAAAAACGGATTTAAAGTATTCGGAGTTGATTTTGACCCACGCGCTGTAAAACGATGGAACCGCAAAGGTCGCGCTGCACAGTATGGCGATGCCGACGACCCCGAATTGATGGAAATCCTTCCCGGCGATACCCAATGCATGATATCAACGCTATCTGATAAGCAAATCAATCTGGCACTTATCAAATACCTGAAAGAATTTAAATATAAGGGTAAAATTGCTGTTACATCCTATTATGGCCGCACTGCCAAGGAGCTGGAGTTAGCCGGTGCTGATCTTATTTTGCTGCCTTTCGTTGATGCATCGGAGAACATAGTGGAAAAGTTGAAAAATTTAAAGGTTTAAAAGTTTAAACCTAATAAACTTAACCCTACAATTTATCCTTAAACAGTTTTCTCAGTTTACTTAGTTTTGGGCTTATGACGAAAGTACAGTAAGGCTGATTAGGGTTGTTTGAATAGTAATTCTGGTGATAATCTTCCGCCACGTAAAATTCAGCCAGGGGAGATATTTCAGTAACAAGCGTGTTATCCCACAGATCTGAACGGTCTATTTCTTCAAATACCTTTCTTGCAGTTTTTTTCTGATCTTCATTATGATAGAAAATAACGGAGCGGTATTGGGTACCTACATCGGCACCCTGACGGTTCAGGGTTGTTGGATCATGCAAATGGAAAAATATTTCCAGAATATCTCTGTAACTTATGATTTCGGGGTCAAATGCAAGCTGAACTACTTCAGCATGACCGGTACGGCCTGATATAACTTCACGGTAGGATGGGTTTTTTACGGTTCCGCCGCTATAACCGCTGGTGGCCGTGTGAATGCCCCTTACTTCCATAAAAATTGCCTCAATACACCAGAAACAACCACCTCCAATGGTTGCGTATTCGTATTTATTTTGAGTGGATTCCATAGTAATATAATTATGTGTTTCTTTTGCCGTGCTTTTAAATGATAAAGTTGAAATAAGTAAAGCAGGTATAAATATTTTAATTAGAGTTTTCATAATTGGTTTTGTTTTTTTAAACAGATAAACATGTTTTAAAGTTCAGGTCAGCCAATCAAAATAAATGCTAATAAACCTATCTTTGTCCAAAATACATTTCATGGAAATTATTCTAATCATCCTTTATATCATATTGTTTTCATGGATGCTGGGGAAAATACCGTTTTTTAAAAATCTACCGGGGCTTTCTTACAGGATGTTGCTCTTATTCTTTGTTTTTAAAATACTGGCTGGAATTTCCATGATCCAGATCTATACTCATGTTTACGATCTCGAAATTGCAGATTTTCATAAATATTTTCGTGATGGGATGGTTATGTATGGCGTTCTTAGTGAAAGTCCTGTTGATTTTTTTCGCATGTTAACAGGAATACAGGGTTCAGCAGAGCATCTTACACAATATTATGACCAGATGAATTACTGGAACCGCCCATGGGAATCGCCGGTTTATAATGATAACCGGGTAGTTATTCGTTTTAATGCACTGGCAGGGGTTTTTTCACTGGGGTCATTGTACATACACAATATCTTCATCAATTTCTTGTCGCTCAGCGGACTGGTAGCCATTTACAAATTTGTACTCCGGTATGCTGACAGAGATAAACTTTTCTGGTTGCCCCTGGGTATTTTTCTTTTTCCGGGATTATTATTCTGGGGCTCAGGTATTTTAAAAGAAGGCCTTCTGATCTGGGCTTTTGGTTACTGGATTTTTTACACAGATAGAATATTTGCTCAGCAAAATTTCAGGTACACTTACTTTATTTACCTTGTTTTTTTCAGTTATTTACTTTTCCTTTTAAAACCCTATTCACTGGCTTTGTGGTTGCCTTGCATGGCTGGTTTTTATATGGGTCGGAATAAGATGCCCATCAGGCTTGTCTTACGTTACCTCATCAGTTTTGCAGCTTTTTTTATTTTAATGCTTTTGGTTGGATGGATTTTCCCACAATATGATTTTATTGAAATCATTGTTCGTAAGCAAAACAATTTTGTTAATCATGCCCTTGCATTGGATGCAGGTAGTATTATTCACACACGATATCTTGATACCAATATTTGGCAAATATTTGTTGAGTTCTGGCGTGGATTGTTCTATAGTGTTTTCAGGCCTCACCCTTTCGAAGCATATTCCGCAGTTGTTTGGTTTGCAACGCTTGAAAATATGTTTATATGGGGCATGTTCCTTTGGACGTTCTTTCATTTCGACAAAAAAGCAGTTAGCAAATATTCATTATTCTGGTTGGGTCTGTTTTATACTATAGTTCTGTTTGGTTTTGTGGGGATGGTTACTCCATTGCACGGAGCTATTGTAAGATATAAAATTCCTGCCCTGCCATTTTTATGGATTTTTTGGGTGCACATGACCACGCTACCCGAAACAGAGAAGATTCGGAAATCCAAAATTTGGAGCTTTTTGAATAAGTAGATAAAACCTTTTTTTAAATCGACCGTATACAGACCTTGAAGCATTTAATGTCATTTAGAATAAGTTATCAATATGTCATTATCAGAATCAAAAATTGTGTTCATAACCGGTGCCAGCAGCGGAATAGGCGAAGCATGTGCTATCAGATTTGCCAAAGAAGGTTACTCACTCATACTGAATGCCCGCCGAAAGGAAAAAATTGATGAATTGGCCGAAAAACTCAAAAATGATTTTGGCATAAAGGTTTTAAAGCTGGTTTTTGATGTAAGAAACAAAGAATCTGTATTCAATGAAATTGCAACAATCCCCGGAGAGTGGAAAAAAATCGATATTCTCATAAATAATGCCGGACTTGCAATGGGATTGTCAAATATACATGAGGGTGATACTGAAGACTGGGAGCAAATGATTGATACCAACGTTAAGGGGTTGCTTTATATCAGCAAGGCTGTTATTCCCGGAATGATTGAGCGGAAAAAAGGTCATATTGTAAACATCGGAAGTATTGCCGGCAAAGAAACTTATATGAAAGGCAATGTTTATTGTGCTACAAAACATTCAGTTGACAGTCTTACCAAGGCTATGCGAATGGAGCTTTTGCCTTTTAATATTAGGGTTAGCCTGGTAAATCCTGGTGCAACAAATACAGAATTTTCGCAGGTAAGATTTAAAGGCGACAAGGAAAGGGCAGAAAGCATATATAAAGGATATAAACCACTTATAGGTGATGATATAGCCCGTTGCATTCTGTTTTGTGCCCAATTGCCAGAACATGTAAATATTAACGATATGTTAATTATGCCTACAGCTCAGGCAACCGCAAGCTTATTTAATAAGGAAACCGAATGAAAAAGAGTGGTAATGGATACTGTGTAAGCGATTTTTTTTGCATTTTTAAGAAAGTTATCGTTAATTTGCTGAATATATAAAATGAAGTAGAGAAATCAAAGGATATTTTTTTATTGAACCAAAACCCAAAAACGAAATAAAATGGCAAATAACATACAAGTAATAATTGTTGACGACCACAAACTGGTTACCGATTGCATTAGTTTGTTCCTGAAAGGGGCCAAAGATATTAAGGTTGTTGGAGTAGCCCATAGTGGCAAAGATGCACTTGCTATGCTCAAAAATGCTACTCCTGAGGTTATTTTGCTGGATATTACCATGCCCGAAATGTCAGGAATAGAACTCACTGAAGCTATCAAGAAGAAATACCCCGACATTAAGATACTAATCCTCTCTATGCACTCCGATTATAACAATATTTCTGACGCCATTGATGCCGGAGCTGATGGTTATGTGCCTAAAGATGTTTCTTCCGAAGAGCTTGTGGAAGCCATCGAAACCATAGCAAAGGGTAAAAACTACTTTCACTCAACCATCTCAGATGAAATAGTTAAGAATTACGCCAATAAGCGGCAAAAAAGTACAAATCTTCTGCCCCAGTTAACCAAACGGGAACTTGAAGTATTGCAGTTGTTTGCAGAAGGATTTAACAATTCAGAAATTGCAGATAAACTTTTTCTGAGTGTACGAACCATTGAATCTCATAAGAATCATATTCTTCAGAAAACCAATATGAAGAATTCAGTGGAACTAATAAAATTTGCCATCCGTAATAAGATTATTGAAATTTAAACAATTCATAATTTTCATAACTCGTTTTTGAAAAATCAGACCCTGGTCATTACTGCCAGGGTCTGATTTTTTTAAAGGGTCTGATTTAATTAGTTTATAATTAATCAAATAAGAATGTTTGCCAGATGGAGGAGCGGTATTTTGTACCGTTTTTCTTTCCGTAATACGCTATTTAAATTCACGTAAAAATACGGTTTTTGGATTGTAAGTCTGGATGTAAATTTGATAAAAATTATAACTGATATGATCTATTGCCGAATCATAATTGCAGAAAGCAGCGACATAATGCTCAATGGTATTATTGAACTATTGCAAAGCAAGCCTCACATTGAAATAACGGGCAAGGCCTTAAGATATAATCATCTGTGTGCACTGGTAGAAACCACTCCGCACGACCTTGTAATACTGGGGCCTATGATAACCGAAAAATTCAGTTATCAACTGATGGGTTATCTGGTAAATCGCTTTCCCGATATAAAGATTGTTCAAATAAATCTTGATGATGACGAAGATATCATCTTTAATAAGATTCAAAGAGTTGCCTTAAGTCAGTTAGTATAAGTTTGATTTGATTTGATTTGATTTTGGTTTTTGGTTTGAATTGTTTTGTTTGTAATTCTCTTCATGTTTTTAGAGCAAAACGCTAAAAGCGCTGGAATAATTAATTTTCAGCGCTTTTTTGGTATTCTATGCATTAAGGAGATTCGTGCATTTGTTCACTTCTGTAACTCCTGCTTTGGTATTCCGGGATGATGGTTTTCATGGTTTTCAGGAATTTCTCTTTTTCTTCTGAGAAGGGACGATGAGCTGATTCTTCAAACCAGATAAGTTTTTTCCCTTGTGGTGCTGTCAACTCCTGAAAATATTTCTGAGCGAGGTAGTGAGAAACAATAATATCATGTCTTCCTACCAGGAAAAAAACAGGTACTTCAATTTCGGGAGCCTGATCAAAAAGATTAGTTTCCATAAGATCTTCCCAGAGTTCTTCAGCGCTGAAATAAGGATTTAGCAGAAGATTTAGGCGCACCCCCAGCGAATATACCGGCGTTGTAAGAATGGTTCTAATCTCCCGCAAATCGACATAGGGTCTTGCATCGCGGGTTTGATGAACAATGCCACCATACCGGTAAACCCATTTACGAATGGTAAGAGCATTTTTTAATGTGTAGTTTTCGGGTAAAGTATCAATCCTGGCCAGCTGACGTAATGCGCGCCGGTTGTTGTCCTGGGTTGCTTTGTCTCTAACAAATTCGTAAGCAAGTCTTTCGTTTTCAAAGGGGGCTACACTTTGACCTGTGGAAATGTAGGCGTGCAGTGTTTCGGGATAACGGGATGCATAAATGGCTCCCACATTACTTCCCCATGAATGACCCCACAAATAAACCTTTTCTACGTTCATGTAATCCCGCACATAATCTACCACTTCACGGGTATCGCTTACAAATTGTTCCATATTCATCGACTTTCGGTCAAGTCTTCTTGAGAATGATTTACCTGTTCCTCTCTGCTCCCAGTAAACGACTGTGTAATGGCTCTCGAGACGGCGCATGCTTTCCAAAAAGGGTTCGAAGGGTAGCATGGGAAATCCTGGTCCACCATGCAGAAATACCAAAACAGGATTATCTGCACGATCACCGTTTATGAGCAAGGCTTGCCTGGTGCCTCCGATATTCACCATTTCAAAATGGTGAATATGGTTCCCGGAAAATTCCGAAAATCTTTGAATGGGTGCACAGGACATCCACATCGTTAACATGAGAACAAAACCGGTAAAATGTAAAAGCGACCGGTAAGCTATGAACTTACAGGTAAGTAACGCTGGAAAGATGGAGAGTTTATACTTTGGCATTTTGCAACAAATTATTTATACACTTTAAACAATATAGTGGGCTGCTAAGTTTGAATTACCTCCTATTTCTTCAAAGTTAGCTCATTGATTCATTAATTATTTACAAAGAGTTCTGATTTTTAAATACTTTATGATAAGTTAGTAACACTTAACTTTTGGATTTCAATACAAGCCTTTCAGCGATTTGTGTTTTTTGGGTTACAAAATCTTTAATGAATTGTATCTTTGCAGATATTTTTCAGAAAGCCTGTTTTTGCAGGATGTAAACCAAAGAAATAATGAGCCGGTTTGTAACGTTCTAACTTTATGGATTTAGGCAAATATGAACAATTTTATTACCCGATAGAAAGAAACTGATGAAAAAACTGCATCAATTAGTATTACGGACATACATAGGGCCTTTTATTATGACTTTTTTCATAGCCCTGTTCATTTTGCTGATGCAGTTTCTGTGGAAATACATTGATGACCTTGTGGGTAAAGGTCTTGAATGGTACATTATCGGTGAATTGTTATTTTATGCTTCAGCCACTTTTGTTCCGCTTGCACTGCCCCTGGCAATTCTTTTATCTTCGATTATGACCATTGGTAGTCTGGGTGAAAATTATGAACTTGTGGCATTAAAATCGGCCGGTATTTCGCTTACCAAAATTATGTGGCCCCTGGTAATAGTTTCGCTTATGCTTGTTCTTTCAGCGTTTTATTTTTCCAATAACGTTTTGCCTGTGGCGAACCTGAAAATGGGTTCATTGCTTTATGATGTGCGACAGCAACGCCCTGCATTTAATATTGTGGAAGGTATTTATTATAAGGGAATTGATAATTATGTTATTAAGGTTGAGAAGAAGGAGGGAGATGGTAACGTATTGCGTAATTTAAAAATTTATGATCATACAGAAAGAAGAGGTAATGTAAATATTACGCTCGCAGAGTGGGGCACCATGAACACTACCGAAGATGAACACTTCCTGGTGTTCACCCTATACAATGGATCCAACTATCAGGATATGCCCTCGGAAGACAGTAGGGATCAGTCAAGGGAGTTTCAAAGAACCTATTTTGACAAGCAGGTAAGGAAATTTGATCTCAGTGCTTTTGCATTGGAACGTACTGATGAAGATCTTTTCAGATCGAATTTCAGGATGCTCAATTTAACCCAATTGATACATTTTGAGGATTCAATAAAAAGCAGTATTAATAATAGGGAAAAAGAATTTATAAAAACCAATTTTGGAAGATTCTATTATTACCAGGGAATTGATAGTTTGAGCAAGAGTAAGTTGCATGTAAAAGAAGATGTATTGGTTTTTGATTTTTTTAATGAAAAAGATGCAAACTATCAGCGTCTTATAACCGAGCAGGCTCTTGGAACCATACGCCAGCTTAAAGAGAATGCACAATTATCTCATGAAGAGTTTCGCCAGAGGAAACGTAGCCTGGCACGCTATCAGATTGAGTTTCACAGAAAATTCACTTTGTCATTTGCTATCCTGGTTTTATTTATGATAGGAGCACCCCTGGGGGCTATTATACGTAAAGGCGGTTTTGGATTACCTGTAGTAGCTTCGGTTTTGTTTTTTGTGTTGTTTCATGTCATTTCCATTACAGGTGAAAAGTTTGTGCGAGAAGGAGTTTTGGATGCATGGCAGGGAATGTGGATGGCTAGTTTTCTTCTTTTACCGATAGCTGTTTTGCTGACTATTAAAGCAAGTACAGATTCAGCCGTGCTTGATATGGACAGTTATATTGCGAAATTGGCAAAAATGAAAATAGGTCTCAAATATTTAAGAATCTTTCAAAGAAAATCAGAAAAAAATGAAAGTCATACCTGAATTTCCGTTATTCCTGATATTTTTGCAAGCAAATAAAGCGAATGAAGATTCTGCAATTAACCAATAAGATGCCTTTCCCTCCTAAAGACGGAGGTGCCATTGCCACACTTAACATTTCCATGGGGCTTCATTCGCTGGGTCATGAAATTACTTTGCTTGGTATTAATACTACCAAGCATTATACCGAAATGAACGATTTGCCCGAGACACTTAAGAGCAGTATCGACATAAGGGATGTTAAAGTTGATACCAAATTAAGTTTCGGGGCTGCGTTTAAAAATCTGTTTTTTTCCCGTTTACCTTATAACGCAGTAAGGTTTTTTAATAAAGATTTTATCCATGCTCTTGTAAATCTTTTGAAGGAAAAAGAATTTGATGTGGTTCAGCTTGAAGGTCTTTACATGACATGGTATATTGATACCATAAAGAAGCACAGCAAGGCTATAATTGCATTCCGTGCTCATAACATTGAACATGAGATTTGGCATCGTATCGCTATGCATGAGCGCTCGTATTTCAAAAAATTATACTTCAGGATACTTGCACACAGGATAAAAAAATTTAAATTAAGAATTCTCAATACTTACGATCTGTTGCTTCCTATTACCAGGAGAGATGCTTCACACTATTTTGAGCTTGGTAATACACGTCCGGCTTTTGTTGTGCCTGCCGGATATGATGTTGCCCGGTTGAATCCCGACTCGGAAGAGGTAAACTTTCCCAATGTCTTTTTTATTGGTACACTGGATTGGTTTCCCAACCAGGAGGGTGTAGTTTGGTTTCTTGAGAAGGTATGGTATAAATTACTCAGTTTAAATCCCGGTCTGGAATTTCATGTTGCAGGCCGCAATGCACCGGTTTGGCTTGAGGAACTGCTGATATCTAACAAAGGTGTGATATATCATGGCGAAATTGATGATGCCCATGCATTTATTGTTCACAATGCTATTATGATTGCTCCTTTATTTTCAGGGAGCGGAATGCGGGTTAAAATCATAGAGGGTATGGCTTTGGGTAAAACCATTGTTACAACAACCATAGGCGCTGAAGGAATTCCTGTATCCGATGGTACCAATATTATGATTGAAGATGACCCGGATCATTTTGCTGAAAAAATTGACCTGCTTATCAAAAACAAAGAGCTTTTTGATGATATCGGGCATAATGCTGTTGAGTTTGTGAGCCAGAACTTTGATAATCATAAAATTTCTGCTTCTCTTGCTGATTTCTATATAAAACATCTCAGAAAAAAATGTTAGCCGGTTATTCTATAGCTTTCTGGATTGTCGTCTGTCTTTTCTGGCTCAGCGTTGTAATTATTTTTTTTTCCTACCTGATTTTCCCGGCTATTATATCCCTTTTATCAATAGGCAAGCGAATAGAATATGATTTCTATGAAACCGGCAGTAAAAAACTGCCCAAAGTAAGCCTTCTGATTGCCGCTTTCAATGAAGAAGAAGTAATAGAGCAAAAAATAAAAAGCATATACACCACCAATTATCCTCTAGACAAACTGGAAGTCCTTATTGGCTCCGACAATTCTACCGACCGAACCAATGAAATTGTCAGCAAACTTACAACCGGTTTCCCAAATCTGAAGTTTTTCTCTTTTGATCAGCGCAGAGGTAAAGGCAATGTGGTTAATGACCTTTTTAAAAGATCTACCGGAGATATTGTTGTACTGACCGATGCCAACGTTAATATGGAGGAATCCACCATTTATGAACTGTTGAAATACTTTAAAGATGCTGAAATTGGACTGGTGGATACCCGAATGGTAAATACCAATATGCATCCCAGCGGAATTTCTCATCAGGAGAAGACTTATATATCGCGTGAAGTGCAAATCAAACAACATGAAAGCATATTGTGGGGAACCATGATGGGCCCCTTTGGCGGATGTTTTGCCATACGACGCGAATTATACTCACCTGTTCCTAAAAACTTCCTGGTTGATGATTTTTATATTAATATGAAAGTGTTGGAGCAGGGTTACAAATGCATTAATAATCTGGAAGCCGTTGTTTTTGAAGATATTTCTAATAACTTAAAAGATGAGTTCAGGAGAAAAGTCAGGATTTCAACCGGAAACTTTCAGAACCTTAGGAAGTTTTCTCATATGTTATGGATTAAAACCAAAGGGCTCTCTTTTTGTTTTATTTCTCATAAGGTATTAAGGTGGATAGGGCCATTTTTACTGGTTCTTGCCTATTTGTCAAACGTTTATCTCGCATTTATCAGTGAATTTTATTTTTACGTTTTTATAATTCATAGCTTGCTGTTATTATTACCTTTGCTTGATATTTTTCTGAAAAAAATACAAATACATATTAAGTTGTTGCGTTTTATCACGCATTTTTACAGTATGAACCTTGCTTTGTTTATAGGTTTTTTTAAATCCTTAAAAAAAATAGAATCAAATGTCTGGAAACCAACCCAAAGAAATCAAGCCTGATGAGATAGTGTTCGACAGCATTGAAGGTGCTATAGAAGATATTAAGAAAGGGAAGGTAATAATTGTGGTTGATGATGAGAACCGTGAGAATGAAGGTGATTTCGTTGCTGCTGCAGAAGTTGTAACACCAGAGATCGTGAATTTCATGGCAACACATGGTCGTGGACTTATATGTGCTCCCATAACCCGCCAGAGGTGCGGGCAGCTGAATCTTGATCTTATGGTTCCCCAGAATACTGCTCTTCATGAAACTCCTTTTACTGTATCGGTTGATTTGGTAGGTCATGGATGTACAACAGGTATCTCGGCTTCTGACAGGGCCAAAACTATCAATGCACTCGCCGATAAAAATATTGAACCCCATGAGTTGGGCCGGCCCGGTCATATTTTCCCGCTTCGTGCCCGTGAAGGAGGGGTGCTGCAAAGAGCAGGACATACAGAAGCTGCCATAGACCTGGCCAGGCTTGCAGGCATGGAACCTGCAGGTGCTCTTGTGGAAATTATGAACGAAGATGGCTCTATGGCCCGTCTGTATGAGTTGATGAAAATTGCCAGAAAATTTGACCTGAAAATCATTTCCATTGAAGATCTTATTGCTTACCGAATTAAAACCGAGAGTCTCATTACACAGGAAATAACAGTTGATCTTCCTACAGAGTGGGGCCACTTTAAAATAACTGCTTTCAAGCAAACCACTAATGAGAAATTACATCTGGCTCTCACCAAGGGACATTGGGAACCAGGGGAGGAGGTTCTGGTTAGGGTGCACTCTTCCTGTGTTACCGGCGATATTTTCGGTTCATGCAAATGCGATTGCGGCGGTCAGCTGCATAAAGCAATGCAAATGGTTGAGAAGGAAGGCAAAGGTGTTGTGTTATATATGAATCAGGAAGGCAGGGGTATTGGCCTGCTTAATAAACTGAAAGCCTATCACCTGCAGGAAAAAGGAATGGATACCGTTGAAGCCAATATAGAACTGGGTTTTAAAGCCGATGAACGCGATTATGGAATCGGTGCACAAATCCTCAGAAAACTGGGAGTCTCCAAAATCAGACTTATTACCAATAATCCCAGTAAACGCACAGGTTTGTCAGGTTATGGTATTGAAATCACTGAAAATATTCCCATTGTAGTGCCCACCGGGGCGCATTGCAAAGTATACCTGGATACGAAGAAGAATAAGATGGGGCACATATTGTAATCTTCTCAATTATAATCTTTTTACTTAATTTAAAACCGACTGGAAATCATGGAAAAACTATCACCTGGTCGCTTTGATGTGATAAGTTTCCATCGCTGGAGCCGTAAAGCCTTTGCGGTATTCAGCAGCTTGGGAAAACTTATCAGAATCGGCGTGCTGAGCCTGAGTTGTTCTATCCTGGTCCTTGCCGGTCATTCCAAAGAAAACCCTGATACCCTCGCGCAGTATCCTCCTGATAGCATAAAGGAGCTGGAAGAAGTAGTAGTGAGCGCGCAACTCGCGCCTATGCTTCAATCTGAACTCATGCGCGTGGTGCAGGTCATTTCACGCCCCCAGATTGAGCAGTCTCCGGCCAGGGATCTGGCAGGTCTGCTAAACAATGTAAGGGGTGTGGATATACGCTCCAGGGGTGCTTTCGGAATGCAGGCCGACATAGGGATAAGAGGTGGTACATTCGATCAGACCATCGTGCTCATCAATGGCATCAATATTACTGACCCCCAAACCGGGCATCATAACCTTAATATTCCGATTGATATCAGCAGTATCGAGCGCATTGAAATACTGCAAGGGGCAGGAGCAAGGGTTTTTGGGCCTAATGCTTTCAGTGGGGCAGTGAACATCATTACACGCAAACCCGTGCAACCTTTTTTGAGCGCATCCCTGGAGTTGGGTCAGCATAATTTTGGTGCAGCCGGATTATCCGGGGGGCTAAAAACAGGAAATATATCGCATCACCTATCTCTACAGGGTATGCGAACCGACGGGTTTACCGAAAATACTGATTTTTCTGCTTTGAATATTTATTACCGGGGCATCATGGAGGGTGGCAGCTATGAACTGGACGCACAGGCTGCTTTCAGCCAAAAAGCTTTTGGTGCCAATAGTTTCTATACACCGCGCTTCCCAGAGCAATTCGAAGAAATTCAAACGGGATTGGTTTCTCTGCAGTGGATTCCCAAAGGGAAACTGAAACTGAAGCCCTCTGTTTACTGGCGTCGCAATCACGACAGGTTTGAATTATTCAGAAATGAATCGCCTGACTGGTATCAAGACCATAATTATCACTTAACGGATGTGATAGGAGCAGGCCTTAACTGGACCCACGCAGGAGCTTACGGGAAAAGCTCTCTGGGGGCAGATCTTCGCTTTGAGCATATCTATAGCACTGTGCTGGGCAAACCTATGAATAACCCCAGGGAGGCCGCCGGTTACAACAATGTGTTTTATACCCATTCCTGGCAACGAAGAGGGCTAAGCCTTATGGGCGAACACAGCTTTTACTTGAATAACTTCTCCTTGTCGGCAGGTATGCTCACATGGGTAAATCCTGAACTTGAAAAGGGGGTAGGGTTGTTCCCGGGGCTAGATGCCGGCTGGCAGTTTCTTCCTGCATGGCGGTGGTTTGCCTCTGTGAACCGTACCCTGCGCCTGCCTACCTTTACCGACTTGTTTTACAGTGGCCCTACCAATCTGGGCAATGCCTTGCTGCAACCCGAAAAAGCCATTTCAACTGAAACCGGACTCAAAACAACCCTCAATGGCTGGGCTCTTGAAATGGCAGGATTCAGACGATGGGGCCAGGATATGATAGACTGGGTGCGTCGGCCCGGAGAAGAACAATGGAAGAGTATGAACCTTACCAATGTTAACTTTACGGGTTTTGAAACTGCTCTGGCTTATCACAACGTCTCTTTATTCCACCCGCAATACCCGGCAAGTATTTCGCTGCATTATACTTATATGACAGCCGATAAATCAAGTGGTGAGTTCGTTTCCAACTACGTGCTGGATTATTTACGCCATAAAGCGGGTTTACGTGCCTTGGTTCCTTTTGCTGCGCATTGGGGCGTTAGTACAAGTATGGCCTGGATTGACCGGGCCGGCGCTTTTATGGTTTATGAAGATGGTGAATTTACACGAATGGCGGATTTCCGTCCCTGGTGGTCGCTGGATGCCAGGTTTTTTTATCGTCATGGTGTTATTGAGTTGTATACCGAAGTTACCAATTTGCTTAATGAACCTGGCGTAACTATTGCCAACGTGCCTCAACCGGGCAGATGGATTCGCATGGGAATAAAAACCGAACTGGGGTTTTAATTTCCCTGAATTCACTTGTCGTTTCGAATAGTTTAAGAAATAACCTATTTTGTCTACTTGATTTTGAGAAAAAGGATTACAACATCATGAAAGCAGGATAGATTTATCATATTCTGCACCCAGGAAGTAAAGTCCGCAGCCGGGCACAGAATAGCCTGCATTGCTGCGGTCTTTGCTTTCTATAATCTGCTTCATTTGTTCTGCATTGATTTTTCCCATCCCCACATTGGTAAGGGTGCCCACGATGGCACGTACCATGTTGCGCAAAAACCGGTTGGAGCGTATGGTAAATATCCACTGATGTTCTTCTTTGCGCCAGTGGGCTTCATTTATTTTACAGCGATAGTGATTTACCTGGGTATTACTTTTAGAAAAGCACTCAAAATCTTCATATTCAAATAAAATGGCCGTAGCTTCTTGCATGGCCCCGAAATCCATTTCTCTTTCCTGTAGCCAGGCCTTGTTGATGAGAAAAGGGTCTTTACGACGACTGATCCTGTACTCATAGCTACGGCTTATGGCGCTGTAGCGGGCGTGGGCATCTGCCCGCACAGGGTATAAGTCATACAGGGCAATGTCGGCGGGCAATACACGATTGAGTTTATAAACCAGATCTGTTTTATGCAGCAGGGCAGGGGATTGCAGGCTGTTAAAATGCGCCGTGTACCTTTTTGCATGTACACCGGTGTCGGTTCGCCCGGCACCTGTAAGGCTGATTTTTTCGCGCAATACCATTGAAATTGCTTCATCCAGAAGCTGTTGCACGCTTACTGCATTGGGCTGTATCTGCCAGCCATGATAGGCTGTGCCATCAAAGCCCAGTTCAAGAAAATACCTGTAATTATTTTGCTCTTGCATATGCCGACTTTTGTGCAAACCTAAAGAAATTTTTTATTTAAAATATTGAAGCAGAAATATCGGGGAAACAAAAAAATGTGCATGATGCTGAAAAACAACGTTATAAACTCCTAATTAAGAAATATTTATTTAGTATCATTCTAAATTACGCTATTTAAAGATTTTTATTAAAGAAAAAAATATTTAATTCAAAAAGCCTTCTTATATTTGGCCCGAAAAAACTAAATCTCTCATTATAAAAAACACATTATTAATTAGAAAGGGAATTCTATGACAAACATTGAAGAATTAGTAAAACAACAGGCAGAAGTTCACGGCAAGACCCGTGAAAGCCTTATGCCTATTCTTCAGGCTGTAATCCGGTCAGAACGATTTTTATCTGAGGATGCCATGGTAGCTATTGCCAGGGAGCTTGACATCAGCACTGCCGATGTTTTTGGTACAGCCTCATTTTACACCTTTATGGATACCACGCCCAAAGGAAAGAACATCATCAGGATTTGCAAAACCATTACCTGCCATATGAAAGGTAAGGATGCTGTAATAGGTGCTTTGGAAGATCTGCTAAAAATTAAACTGGGAGAAAACACATCCGATGGCAGGTTCAGTTTGCTTCAGGCCAACTGCCTTGGCTGGTGCCATAAGGGGCCGGTAATGCTCATCAATGATGAAGTTTATCCTGAGGTTACTCCGGAATCGGCAGTAGAGGTCATTCAGGGATATCTTAAGCAGAAGTAATTCTTTGGTTTAACAAGTTTAATTATCTTACCTAAAGCATATTATTATGGATAACAAAATAAAAAAGGTTGACCTTATATTTGAACAAGTGGATTATCTCGAAATCCTTGATCGTTCTTTCAGGAGAACAAAGGATGAGATTATCCTTGATGTAATTGACTCCGGTCTTCGTGGCCGTGGTGGTGCAGGTTTCCCTACCGGTTTAAAGTGGAAATTTGCCAAAAATGAAGAAGCGGATCAGAAGTATGTGATCTGTAATGCCGATGAAGGCGAGCCCGGCACATTCAAAGATCGTGAGATCCTTACCCAGGTGCCCGAAAAAGTACTGGGAGGTATGGCTCTCTGCGGAAAATCAACAGGTGCCACCAGAGGATATATCTATTTGAGGGGCGAATATAATTTTCTTTTACCACAGCTAAATGCTACTATCGATAAGTTTCATGAAGAATTAAAGAACATGAACTTCGATTTTACTATCGAGATCAAATCAGGTAGCGGAGCCTACGTTTGTGGTGAAGAAACCGCCCTTATGGAATCAATGGAAGGAAGACGCGGTGAACCCCGCAACAAGCCACCGTATCCAACGACTTCGGGTTATCTTGGCAAGCCCACATCAATCAACAATGTTGAAACCCTTGTTTTTGCCCTGATGATTGCCAATGAAGGTCCTACTAAGTTTAAGGAAATGGGTACTTTCGACTCACGTGGCTCCAAAGTATTTTCTGTTTCAGGTGATACCCCCAAAGCCGGTATTTATGAGCTTGAGTTGGGTATGAGCCTGGAAGACTTTGTAAATGAATTTGGTGATGGCGATACCAAAGCGGTGCAAATCGGAGGTGCTTCAGGTTTCTGTGTAGCGCGCAAGCATTTCAAGGAAACAGTAATCGGATTTGAGGGTATACCTACCGGAGGGTCCATGATGCTTTTCAACAGTACACGTTCTATGTTCAACATTCTGAACGATTACCTTGAATTTTTCGAGGAAGAATCCTGTGGACAATGCACTCCATGCAGGGTAGGCTGTCAGCAACTCCTTAAAGGAATTGAAGCAGTTAAAAAAGGTATCAAGCCCCCATCTTTCCTGGATGAACTTCAGAAACTATCTGAAACCATGCGTATTGCATCCAAGTGTGGTCTGGGACAGTCAGCTCCCAATCCTTTCAACTCAATTATTAATAACTTCAGGGAGGAAATCATTTACTAGTTTAAGGTTTTGGGTTGAGAAGCCGTAAAATCCATACTTAACTATCCTGAATAAAAAAATCAAAAGGAGAAAAACATATGAGTACATATAAAGTAAATCTGAAGATCAATAATCTGAATGTTTCAGTTGATGAGGGCACTACCATTCTGGATGCCGCACGTCAGTTGAATTTCAAGATTCCCACATTATGTCATCACGACGACCTTTGCGTTGCGGGTAACTGCCGCGTATGTGTGATTGAGCAGGTGGGAAACCGCTTGCTGCCAGCTTCCTGTGCAACACCTGTTTCTGAGGGTATGGAAATTCTTACCAACAGTATGAAGGTAAGGCAGGCACGTAAAAACATCATAGAACTTTTGCTCAGCGAGCACAATGCCGATTGCACCAAGTGCTTTAAGAGCGGATACTGTGAGCTGCAGGAAATAGCCAATGAATACCGTACAGGCGATCATATCTATCTGGATGTTAAAAACATTAACCCAATAGATATTTCATCACCATCTATCGAGAAGGATGATTCCAAGTGTATCCGTTGCCAGCGTTGTGTGCGCACATGCACCGAGTTACAGGCTGTAAGTGCACTGGCCGTAACTCATAAGGGTAAGGATATGAAAATTTCCACATTCCTTGACAAGCGCATGAATGATGTGGTTTGTACCAATTGCGGACAGTGCATCAATCGCTGTCCCACTGCTTCACTGGTCGAGCGTAATTACATTGACCAGGTGTTTGATGCCATTTACGATCCCAAAAAATTTGTTGTAGTACAAACTGCACCCGCTACAAGGGTTGCTATCAGTGAAGAGTTCGGAATGGGGCCCAACAGGTCTACCGGCAAGATGGTAGCTGCATTGCGCAGGTTAGGTTTCGATAAAGTACTTGATACTGACTTTACAGCTGACCTTACCATTATGGAAGAGGGCACAGAACTCCTTACCAGGCTTAAGGAAGCGCTGGTTGACGGCAAGGATGTTGCCCTGCCTATGATGACTAGTTGTTCGCCAGGATGGATCAAGTTCCAGGAGCATATTTTCCCCGAAATGCTTGATAACCTCTCTACCTGTAAGTCACCCCAGCAAATGTTTGGTCCGCTGGCCAAGACTTATTATGCTGAGAAGATCAACAAAAATCCTGCTGACATGGTGGTGGTTTCCATCATGCCCTGTACAGCTAAGAAATTTGAGGCTGAAAGACCTGAAATGCGCGGCAGCGGATATAAGGATGTTGACTATGTTCTTACCACACGTGAGCTGGGCCGCATGATTCACCAGGCCGGTATTGATTTTGAAAAACTGGATGATGAAAAGTATGACAGCATTTTGGGAGAATCAACCGGTGCTGCAGTAATATTCGGTAATACCGGCGGTGTAATGGAAGCAGCGCTTCGAACTGCTTACGAGATCGTTACCGGGCGTGAAGTTCCGTTTGCCAACCTGAATATTAAGCCTGTAAGGGGTATGGATGGCATTAAGGAAGCCGCTGTAAAGATCAAGGATGTTAAACCTGAGTGGAGTTTCCTGGAAGGTGTGGAACTTAAAGTTGCTATAGCTCACGGACTATCAAACGCAAAAGAACTTATGAACCGTGTAAAAGACGGAAGTGCCAATTATCACTTCATAGAAGTAATGGGTTGTCCGGGTGGATGTATTGGTGGCGGAGGTCAGCCCATACCCACCAACATGGAAATCAGGAAAAAGCGTGCAGCAGCTATTTATGATGAAGATGAGAAGATGGTTGTGCGCAAATCGCACCAGAATCCCGAGGTGGAGGAAGTTTACAAATCCTTCCTGCACAAACCCCTGGGACATCGTTCGCACGATCTTCTGCATACACATTATACTCCTAGAAAGCGTTATTAACAAAGGTTTTCTTATGATTTCAGCCGGGACAGTTACTACTGTCCCGGTTGTTTCTCTAAGCTTAATAATTTGATACCTTACAGCATACCCCATCCACTACTTTCTATAAAATTTATAAGTCAATTAAATTTTTTTGTTTTCGTTTCAAAGAAAAAGAAGAATTACAGGATAAAGTCTTTAAAGAAATAATTACCTATAGTTTAAAATAAAAGATATATCTTTAAGGGAATAAAATCATTTAATAAAAAATAATTTATTAGGTTTTCAATACAAAATATTTTATAGATAACTTAATATCAGCTCGTTGAATTTGCTCTAAAACAGATAATAAACCACATGTTGTTATTTTATTAACAACATTATGTTTTTTTTATTTTATAAATAA
>SKVR01000233.1 GCA_007129355.1 Bacteroidales bacterium
AAAAGAGGCTGTCTCAAAACTGCCAGCTGGTCGTTGAGCTTGTCGAAACGACATCTGATTACCAACCAGATACACACTTCGACAGGCTCAGTGTCCAAATTAATACTGACTTTTAAGACAGCCTCCTAAAAAATAATCAAATATGGCATTTTTAGAACAATCCGGAAATATTTCCTTCGTTGTCAATGTCAATTTTTTCGGCAGAAGGTAATGATGGTAAGCCCGGCATACGCATGATGGTGCCGGCGATGGGGATAAGGAAACCTGCTCCGGCGGCAACTTCAAACTCACGGATCTTAACTGTAAACCCTTTCGGGCGGCCCAGCTTGTACTGATCGTCTGAAAGTGATTTCTGGGTTTTGGCCACACATACCGGAAGTTTGTCAAGACCAATTTTTTCAAACATTGCCATTTGCTGCTTGGCCTTAACGGTGTATTCCACGTGATCGGCACCGTAGAGTTTTGTGGCAATAGTGTGAAGTTTTTTCTCAATATCCCAGTTAAAGTCGTACAATGGCCTGAAGCAGGTTGTGCAGCTTTCGGCAGCTTCTTTAACCAGTTTTGCCAGCTCAATGGTGCCTTCTCCACCTTTTTCCCACCCTTCGCAAACGGCAACTTTAACTTTCAGTTCTTCGCATTTTTCTTTTACGAGTTTGATCTCATCATCGGAGTCAGTGGCAAATTTGTTGATGGCAACAACTGGCTCCAGGTTAAAGTGACGAATGTTCTCGATATGTTTCACCAGGTTGGGAAGCCCTTTTTCAAGCGCGCTGGTGTTGGGCTCTTTAAGGGATGAGAGTTTGGCTCCGCCATGGTATTTCAACGCACGAATGGTAGCTACAACAACTGATGCATTGGGAGTAAGTCCTCCATACTGGCACTTGATATCCAGGAATTTCTCTGCACCCAGTTCTGATGCGAAACCGGCTTCAGTAACCACATAATCAGAAAAGGTAAGTCCCATTTTGGTGGCTATCAATGTGTTTGTTCCCTGTGCAATGTTCGCAAACGGCCCACCGTGTATGATGGCAGGGTTCCCTTCGATGGTTTGTACCAGGTTGGGCATGATGGCATACTTCATGAGAGCTGCCATGGCGCCCTGGGCATTAAAATCGCGGGCGTATACGGGTTCGTCGTCATAGGTATAACCCACGAGAATATTTCCGAATTTTTCTTTCAGATCATCAATGTCCTTTGCCAGACAAAGAGCTGCCATTACTTCTGATGCAGCGGTAATGTCGAAACCTGTTTCCCTCGGAATACCTTGTTTGGGACCACCTAAGCCAATGATGATATCGCGAAGCGATCTTTCATTCATGTCCATTACCCGCTTCCAGATGATTTTTCTTGGGTCAAGGTTCAGCTTGTTCTTGCGGCTTTGCAGGTGATTGTCTATCAGGGCAGCAAGCAGGTTATGTGCTTTTTCTACAGCGGCTATGTCGCCGGTAAAGTGCAGGTTAATGTCTTCCATAGGAAGTACCTGCGATCGGCCACCGCCGGCAGCACCTCCTTTGATTCCGAAAACCGGCCCCAGTGATGGTTCGCGGATCACAACAGTGGTTTTAATTCCGATTTTATTGAGTCCTTCGGTAAGGCCTATACTGGTTGTAGTCTTACCCTCACCTGCAGGAGTAGGAGTTATGGCCGTTACCAGCACAAGTTTTTTATTTTTTATTTTGTTTTCATCAATAAGCCTGAGTGGCAATTTTGCTATGTGCCTGCCATACATATGCAAATCTTTTTCTTCCACCCCCAATTTGGCTGCAATTTCAGTAATTAGTTTCATAGTTGATTCCCTGGCAATTTCAAGGTCTGTCTTCATAATTTTTCAGGTTTTAATTTTGATAATTCTTGATGCAAACAATTTTTTATGAATATATCTAAACCATAAATAAACACAAGTGTTCGTAATGTTTCTCAAAAAGAAAGATAAGTGCAAGCCTTGTGTGAATCTGATTTTTTAATGTTTAAAAATAGTAAGAAAAATATAAATCTTCCTAAATCTTTCAATGAAAAGAAAATGAAGGTTAATTCTGCGTCAAAGGGTTGTAGATGAAATTTTTAATTATAATCTTTTCAGTTTTGTTTGTTTTGGGCATTATTCCCCTGAAAAGCCAGATATTGAAAAACAATCTTAAGCCATTTGGTTTTGGGGTATTTTCTCCATTGTAGTGCCATTGTGCAATAAAGTTACCATCCGGTGGGTTCATATGGTGACCGTGCCAGCTGCTGAAATGTACTTCACCGGGGGCCCATATGATCTGATGAGTGGTGTATGTTCCGGTGGCAAGGATGGGAAACTGAAACTGGTTGCCATATCGTTCGGCCGGCTGAATCACATAATTGCCATACTGGTAGTTCTGATGATCTCCCCATCGGCTGAACTCAATATCTATTTCGTTTTCTTCATCTCTGTAAAGAAAAATGCCTGCTACCACATGGGGGTCGTAATGACTGGGGTCAGCATCAATAAAGAAAGTGTAAGTGCCATAATTGAAAGTTTCGTGCGAAATTACTTCTGTGGCATACCACCTTCCATTATCTTTTTTTGAAAGTGTAAGGTGCAAATGCCCGTTATCATCCACCCAAACATCTGTGGTATCATTTGACCAGAGGTTACCCCCCGGATTTCCGAATCCTGCCTTTACATCCCAGTTGTAATCTGCAAATTTAAGTGTACGGTGCTCTTTGGATACAAAGAACGATGGATCGGGCGACCAGTCCCAAAAATCGGTCCATTGGTTAATTCGTTGTTTTAAGAATATACCTGCTGCATGATGAAATTCACCGGATTCACCGGCAATAAAATGAATGCTTGCAAACTCTCTTTTGCTTTTAGCTGCCAGTCTGATATCCTTTTCCAGCTCATGGATGTTTCCTGTACGTGTATTTTTCAGCAGTAGTTTTATGGTGCCCCGGTATTCTTTTTGGGAAGGATTATGCATGAGAATATCGAACCGCAGCTCTTCACTTTTTTGAAGTGATGGATTTGCTGTGTTTTCACGTTGATAGTAAACCTGTATGTCAAATATATAAGGCATTTCGCGGGTAAAAGTAAATTCTGTCTGATTAGGTTTTATGCTCATATTCTTCCAGATTCCCCACAACTCATCCACTTCGCCAAAGGCCTCAGTTTTACTTCTGTGGATTCCTGTAACGGTATAGCCTGATGCTACCGGTACATCAAAAAAACCAGCCATATTGTCAAGGGTGGTTGATTGTTGTCGGTATCTTTTTCTCTCCAGCTTAACAATACCCGAAGAGCCGGGGTATTTCTGACTGCCAATGGGTATGTTTTGCAGGTGGATTAATACACGTTCGGCCTGTTCATAATAAATCTCTGAATCATATAACGCTGTGTCGGCATGCATTTCAGGTGTGATTCCTGAATTGCATATAGCCTGATAGTGGTGTGAGAAAATAATGGTGAAAGTGAAAAGACTAAAAATCAAACGCTGCATAATTGTCCTAAAATAATGCCCCAGGTTTTTTGAAGGCGCAAGGTAGTAAATAATTTTAAACCTCCAGCTGAAAAAGACAGAAGGATTTTGATGATGAAAATAGCAGGGATTCTGGTCCTGCATCGACTAAAAAACTAACGTATTTCAGGGATGAAAATTTTCTGCAAATTTAAAATCATTGCTGCGTAAGGGTAATATAGTGACAGGAACTATCCATTTTGGGAACTTTATGGGTGCTGCAACGCAACCTACCATGGTTGTATGAATCATAAAAATGTAATGTGATTTTTAGCTCAGGCCTTTAGCCTCATTGCCCGGTTGTGGCATTTTTTCCAGGGGTGATGCCCCGGACTTTGATGTGAAAGTCTTTCAGGCTTAGGGGGTTGGCTGATATAGTTTAAAAAGCTTGCTCAGCAACACTATTGAATTAACTAAATTATTTTCTGATGAATTTGTTGTTGGACCAACACAAAACTTCAAGTAACTCTTTCCATTTCTCATATGCTTCAGGGTTCAGATGCGCAGAAACACCATATCGGGCTGACTCTTAAACCAACCTTTATTTATGGCATCCATAACTTCTGCTGAGCTGAAGCCTGATATGCCGTAATTTACAAAATCCCTGCCCGTGAAGTATTTCTTTAGGTCAAAGCCTTCTGTGATGGAATCGCCGATAAAAAGTGCTTTCATAAATGGTTTAAATGTATAGTTTTTGCTTTCTGCTGATAATTTATTTTATGGAATATACAAGATACTTTTAAGTTAAGAAAAACGGGGATGACAAATTTATGGAAAAAATAATCTGGCCTGGGCTTCTCAAAAAAACTATCCATTTCAGCCGAATATTCCACAGGTCGGTTAGGCAAAATTAAAATTTTCTCTGTTGCAACACGTCCAGGAGGACATTATTTGTCAGATGAGTTAACTTTGTAAGCATGAAACCACTATTTGTGGTTCGTCTTTTACATGGTTAAAATCTGAATTAATAAAATGAGAAATTTTATTCTGCTTTTTGCGATTGCTTTCGCACTGTTATCTGCCATTACATCTTGTCAGCGATCAATGAGGGGTTTTTATGAAGAGGGTGTTTCACGTGACCTTGCAAAATACCGGGCCCGGCAAATCTATGATGTGCATTATGATTTGTCTTTTCAAATTCCGGAAAAAAAGGACCAGCCGGTTCAGGGCACAGTTCGTATCCATTTCAAACCCCTGAGAGCCAGGCACGGCGTGATACTCGATTTCCAGTCCGGAGAGGATTATATACATAATATTATTGTAAATGGTTCGGAAGCAGAATATGACGTTATGAACGGTCATATTTATTTAGATGCAAACGGACTAATTCCAAGGCAGGAAAATATGGTTGAGATTAGTTTTACCTCATCAGATCAGGCAATGAACCGTTCAGATGATTTTATGTATACGCTTTTTGTGCCCGACAGGGCTTCTACCGCATTCCCCTGCTTCGACCAGCCCGATATCAAAGCTACCTTCGATCTTACGCTCGAGATTCCTGAAAAATGGATCGCCATGAGTAATGGGCCACTTGTAAAAGATGAAACAAATGGCGAGGTCAGAATGATGCATTTCAGCAAATCTGATCCCATAAGTACATATGTTTTTGCATTTACTGCAGGGCAGTTCCGACATGCTTCTGAAACCCGCAATGGGTTCACCATCAATATTCTTCATAGGGAAACCGATCAGGAAAAGATTGAACGTAACTTACCTGATATTCTGGATCAGCATTATTATTCTCTTCAATGGCTGGAAGACTATACCGGCATAACTTATCCATATGAAAAGTTTGATATGGTCATTCTTCCGGGTTTTCAATATAGTGGTATGGAACATCCCGGTGCCATATGGTATCGCGATGCACGATTACTTCTGGATGAAAATCCACCCATAACACGTCAGATAAGCAAAGCAAGTCTTATTGCCCACGAAACTGCTCACATGTGGTTTGGTAATCTGGTTACCATGGAATGGTTTGATGATGTATGGCTCAAAGAAGTATTTGCAGGTTTTATGGCCGACAAAATGGTTGCAGAAATGTTTCCTGAAGTTAATCATCAGTTGCAGTTTCTGCTGAATCACTATCCCAGGGCATACTCCATCGACAGAACCAGGGGAGCCCATCCCATAAAACAGAAATTAGCAAACATGAAGATGGCCGGCACATTATACGGCCCCATCATTTATAATAAAGCACCCATCATTTTTGAACAGCTCGAGGAAATTATGCAGGCTGCCAATTTTCAGTCTGCAGTAAGAGAGTATCTTATGACCTATTCACACGGCAATGCCGATTGGGATGACCTGGCAAGGATATTCGACAAATATTCATCAGAAAATATTACCACCTGGAGCAACGCATGGGTTTACGGCAAAGGGATGCCTGTAATTAGTCATGAAATCGGAAACAATGAAGGAGACCATACAGTTGTTAGCGTTATTCAGAAATCACCAGCCGGGCAGAATCAGGTTTTCTCGCAGTTGCTGAAGGGATTTGGTTTAGCTCGCGAACAAACCTTTAACACCGGATTTTTTATTCGCAGTAAAGATGCATATGAAGTTTCCCTTGAACCAGGCCTTTTACCTGACATGGTTTTGCTTAATGCAAACGGAAAAGGTTACGGATTTTTTGAATTGAGTGAAAAAGAGATCCGGTATGCGGTTGAGAATATCCAGAATATTAAGGATGAGAACATCAGAGCAGCGCTAACTGTCAATATGCATGAAAACTTCCTGAACGGAAATATGGATGTTCATCTGTATTTTGATTTTGTGCTCGATGCCATTTGGTATGAAACCAGTCAGCAATTGCAGAATTATTTATTGTCTAATCTTGAACAGGTATGCCTGAACTTTCTTCAATACGAACAAGAACCACTTTATAGTGGGAAAGCCGGTTACATCTTATGGAATAGTTTGCAAAAAGATGAAATACAGGCAAAAGAGTTGTTTTTTGAAAGCTGGATAAAACTTGTGCGCGGCCAGGAAAGCTTGACTCAAATGATTCAGGTTTATGAAAATGATTTGAAGATTGAAGGATTCAGCCTGAGTGAGCAGAATCGCAGTCAACTGGCTTTTGAAATTGCCATGCGCGCGCCGGAGAAAACAGATCTCCTTAAAAAAGAACTTGATCGGCAGGAAAACCCCGACCGCAAGCGCAGGCTTGAATTTATGATGCCAGCTGTTTCACAAAACATGGAAGAAAGAGATGAGTTCTTCCGTAGGCTTAAGCAGGCAGAAAACCGCAACCCCGAACCATGGGTTCTGGATGCATTATACTTTCTGCATCATCCGCTTCATGAAGGGCAGGGCGCAGATTATATTCCTGAAAGCCTGGCTTTACTGGAAGAAATACAAAAAACCGGGGATATTTTTTTCCCTCAGAACTGGTTGCATGCTACATTAAGAAATTACAATGAACCTAACGTGGCTGAAATGGTAAATCAGTACCTTAACGATAATCCTGAACTTCCGGAAAATCTGAAACTAAAAGTATATCAGGCGGCAGATATTCTTTTCCGATCTGCAGGGATGCATTAAAAATCAGACTTCTTCTTCCCTTTGCTGGTTTACCCTTTTAGATATACCAATGGAAATCTCATAAAGTACATACAGGGGTATGCCTACCAATATCTGGCTGAAAATATCAGGCGGTGTAATGATGGCCGAAAGGGCAATTATAAGGATAAATGCAGTTCTGCGGTTTTTCTTCATGAATTCCGGAGTTAGTAAACCTACCCGGCTCAAAAAATAAACTATTACCGGAAGCTCAAAAACAATACCGGTGGCAAAAGTTACCATTGTTACGGTTGTAATATAAGAACGAAGGGCAATTTGGTTGGCTACCATACTGCTAACCTGGTATGACCCCAGGAAGTTAATAGTAAGCGGTGCAATTAAAAAGTAACTGAAGCATACTCCCGATATAAAAAGTAATGAAGTAACCAGGACAGCTCCTCTGCTGTTTGCTCTTTCCCTGGGATGAAGTGCAGGTTTAATAAACTTCCAGAATTCCCAGAGTATAAAAGGGAACGCCACTATAATACCAACAATAAGTGATACGATAATGTGGGTTTTGAATTGACCTGCCAGCTCAATGTTTATGATCTGAACCGGGATTTTATTAATACAAAGCGCAGGAGCGGAAATCATTTCTGCCAGATAGCAAAATGCACGGTTGGTAATAAAATAAGGTTCCTTGGGGGCAAGTATTACAAAATCAAAAATTATATCCTTGGCAATAAATGCACCTATGGCAAGCAGGAAAACCGCCAATGCTGAGCGTATCAGGTGTCCGCGTAACTCTTCCAGATGCGTCCAGAACGACATAGCCTGGCCATCTTCCCGACCTCCTGTTTTTTCTTTTTCTGCCATTTGGATGTTAATTGTTTCAGCCCGCTAAATTAATACAGTTTATTTAATTTTCATTTTGACCGTGTTGAAATTCTAAGATATAATTTATCAAATCATATCTTACACATGACAAGGGAAAACAAAAAAGGTTGCTTCATTTAATAGAAACAACCTTTATTATTAAGTTTCTGCTTAAAGCAGTGATCAGATACTTATGCTGGGTGAATTGCCTCAACCGGGCAAACATCTGCACAAGAGCCACAGTCGGTGCATACATCGGGATCAATTTTATAGATGTCTCCTTCAGCTATTGCGTCTACGGGGCATTCG
>SKVR01000323.1 GCA_007129355.1 Bacteroidales bacterium
TTTAAATAATATTTGGAATTCTAATTTTATTTTATTTATCTTTAGTCTAAATAAAAATAAGCAATCAAAAAAAATTAATCCGACTACTATGAAAAAATACATCTTAACATCCGTAATGAGTTTAATCCTGATTGCAGGAACCAGCATTCTGCTTACTGCAACAGAAACTGAAAAGAAAGAAAAAGCTTCTACTTGCTGCGCTACTTCACAAACAGCTGAAGTTACACAAACAGTTGAATCTTCTTCCTGCGGCGCATCCAATGCTCAGGCTACAGCCCAAGCGACAGAATGCGCAGCAAAATCAAATGCTGATGCATGCTGCTCCAGCAAAGCTGACAAAGCAAGTGCAGAATCATCAGATGTACAAATGATACAAACCAGCACCAGCAGTTCAGCAACATCAGGTTGCACAGGAACCGCAACTGCTGTAAGTAATTGCTCAGGATCATCAGCCACAACCATTCAGGCTTCAGGTCCGCAGCCAGGTGAGTGCACCAAGATACCTTCAGGCATCAGGTCACAACAGGCTAACAGCGACAAATAGAATTCCCTCTTAATTAAATCTCCAAATACTGTGCTTTTTCCCTGGCTTCTCCGGAAGCTGGGGTTTTTCATGCTCAATTTGATGGGTATTAATATACCAGGGGCAAACGAAACAAGCGTTTTTAAGTAAAAATTAAAATATGCCAACAAATTTTTTAAAATCCTATCTTTGGCTAATAAATCACAACAAATGGAAACTTCAAAAACTGATTATCTTGGTGGTTATCGCACTCAGGCAAAGCATTTGCTCTCATCACAAATCATAATTACCGATGCACCTATCGACAATAATGGTAAAGGCGAAGCTTTTTCTCCCACTGACCTGGTAGCAACCGCACTAAGCAGTTGCATGCTTACCATAATGGACATGACAGCAAGTACACATAATTTTTCACTTGAAAAGGCATCAGTGAAAACCACAAAGATCATGACATCCAATCCTCGCAGGATTGCAGAAATCCTTATTGATTTCGACCTGAGAGGGAGCAAATACACAAGTAAACAGAAAGCTATTCTTGAGAATGCTGCCAAACACTGTCCGGTGGCGAAAAGTATTCATACAGATATCAAGGTTGTAACATATTTTCATTATTAAAACCAGAATTATGTTTACTGAACTGAAAGCCGGTATTAAAGGAAAAGCAGAGTTAACAGTAACAGAAAAAGATACCGCCCGAATTTACGGCTCGGGGATGGTAGATGTATTTGCCACCCCGGCTATGATAGCACTTATGGAGAGGGCCGCCCACATCAGCGTCGGAAAGTTTTTACCCGAAGGCTATCTTACAGTAGGTACCGAAGTAAATATAAAGCACATAAAAGCAACGAGACCGGGTAAAAAGGTTTGGGCTGAGTCGGAGTTGATATTAGTGGATGGGAAAAAACTAACCTTTAATATTGAAGCTTCTGATGAAGATGGTAAAATCGGATTCGGTAAGCATACACGCTATATCGTGGTTGACAAAGATTTTTCAGGGTAATTCACTAATGATATTTTTGCCTCTCGCAAGGCCTTGCAAAGGAATTCGCAAAGTTTGCAAAGTACCGGTCTTGATTTACACGGAAAAACGTCTGCATCAGATGATCATTCCTGCGCCCAAAGTTTCGTGAGTTGCTTCATCAATAAGAATAACGCTTCCTGTATTTCTGTTTATCTGGTATTTGTCGACAAAAAAGGGCTGAGTAGTGCGCAATGAAATTCTTGCAATATCATTCATCCCCACATCAAGATCGTCCTGAATGCGATGCAGAGTATTCACATCCACTTTATAATGTATTTTTCTGACAATACAGCGAGCATCCCTGGTGGTATGCCTTATACCGTACTTACCATTATGTGCCATTTTCTTTGTATTCATCCAGCAAACCATAATATCAATATCCTGGCACGTTTGCGGCCTGTTGTTTTCCCTTACAATCATATCGCCACGACTTACATCGAGTTCATCATCAAGGCGAATGGTAACAGACATAGGCGCAAATGCTTCCTGAACAGGACCCTCAGGTCCATCAATTGCTTTAATAGTGGTAGTGAAACCGGATGGAAGAACCATGACTTTATCGCCCGGTTTAAAAATGCCACCGGCAATTCTACCTGCATAGCCCCGGTATCCATGATATTGGTCATTTTGCGGCCTGATAACATATTGAACAGGGAACCTGCAATCTACAAGGTTCAGGTCGCTTCCGATGTGAATGGTTTCCAGGAGATATAACAGGCTGGGACCACCATACCAGGGCATTTTTACCGATTTTTCAACCACATTATCCCCATTCAATGCGCTGATAGGAATAAACTGAATGTCCTGTATATTCAGTTTAGATGCAAAACCCTGAAACTCTTTTTTAATGGGTTCAAAAACTTTTTGGCTATAATCAACCAAATCCATCTTATTTATACAGATAACAAGGTGGGGAATTCCCAGAAGTGATGCTATAAAAGCATGTCTTTTGGTTTGTTCAACCACTCCTTTTCTGGAATCAACAAGTATTATGGCAAGATTTGCTGTGGATGCTCCGGTAACCATGTTACGGGTATATTGAACATGCCCGGGAGTATCGGCAATAATAAACTTTCTTTTAGGAGTGGCAAAATAGCGGTAAGCGACATCAATAGTGATACCCTGCTCGCGTTCTGCCCTAAGCCCGTCGGTAAGCAATGCAAGATTAACAAATTCTTCGCCCCGTTTCTCACTTGTAATCCTGATAGCTTCATACTGATCCTCAAAAATGGACTTACTATCGTATAACAACCGTCCGATAAGAGTACTTTTTCCATCATCAACACTTCCCGCAGTTGTAAAGCGTAACAATTCCATGTCAAGATAGGCATTGCCGTTATTTCTGTTCATTGCTTTAGTATCAAATTTTAATTTTTCATTGATTAAAATCTCCTTTCGGTTCATTTCAGGAAGATGAAATCTGAAAATTTCATTTTAAAAATAACCTTCTCTTTTTCTGTCTTCCATGGAAGTTTCGGATCTTTTATCATCAGCTCTTGACCCTCTTTCGGTATTCCGGGCAGCTGCAACCTCCATAATAATATCTTCTATGCTAGATGCATTGGAAGCAGATGCGCCCGTACAACTCATATCACCGATGGTGCGGAATCTTATGGTCATTCTTTCCCACTTTTCACCATCCTGAAGTTTGATATACTCGCTTTTTGCAAGTAAAACTCCTTTTCGGTCAACACATTCGCGCTCGTGAGCAAAATACAGCGAAGGCATTTCAATTTTTTCTATCAGAATGTACTGCCAGATGTCCATCTCGGTCCAGTTGCTGAGTGGGAAAACCCTGAAATGTTCGCCTGGATATTTTTTACCATTGAAAAGGTTCCACAATTCGGGCCTTTGATTTTTGGGATCCCATTGTCCAAATTCATCTCGGTGAGAGAAAAACCTTTCCTTTGCCCTTGCTTTTTCTTCATCTCTTCTTCCACCGCCTATAGCCGCGTCAAAACCATGCTCTTCAAGTGCATCAAGCAGGGTTATGGTTTGTAAAACATTACGACTTGCATTGATGCCAGTTTCTTCAATCACCCTACCCTTGTTAATAGAATCCTGCACACTTCCGACCAAAAGGCGGGCACTGGTTTTTTTAACCAGTTTATCCCGGTACTCAAGAGTTTCAGGGAAGTTATGCCCTGTGTCTATGTGTAGCAGGGGAAATGGAATTTTGGCTGGCATAAAAGCCTTTACAGCCAGATGCAACATTACAATTGAATCCTTACCACCTGAAAAGAGCAATACGGGATTTTCAAATTGTGCTGCAACCTCACGTATTACAAAAATAGATTCAGCTTCCAGTTCCCTTAAATGATTCAGATTGTATGACAACATTTTCAGTTATTTAGTATGTATTATTCGTGGTAAAATAAAATCTATAAACTTTTCAACGAGTGCATGCCTCGAAAAATACTCAGTGTTGAGCTCAATGTCAGGATTTTCTGGCGGCTCATAAGGAGAATCAATCCCTGTAAAATTGAGTAACCTTTTCTGGCGTGCTTCCTTGTACAAACCTTTGGGATCCCTAATCTCGCATAAGCTTAATGGTGCATTGATATAAACTTCAATATAATCATCAGGGCCAATTATTTTTTTTGCAAGGTGCCGTATATGGTTAGTAGGCGAAATAAAACAATTGATAACTATGAAACCTGTTTCCAGAAATATTCGTGAGAGATGTGCCACACGATGAATATTCTGAAGCCTGCCCTCCAGTGTAAAATCCAGATCGCGGTTTATGGTGGCTCTTATAATATCGGCATCAAATACCTGTGTCAAAAAACCACGAGCTACCAGTTCTTTTTCAATATCAATGGCAAGTGTCGTCTTCCCGGAGCCGGATAAGCCAGTCATCCAGATAACTCTTCCCCGCTGGTTAAGGATATTTTCCTTTTCAGCTCTTTTGACAAATGGATTTGACTCCCACGTGATTGATGAAGTTTTTACAGCCATTCAATTGCTTTTTTGCCGGGTAAACACTAAACAAATGCTTAATTTTTAACCATATACAAAATGCAAAAGTATAAAATTCCATTGATCCTTTTCATCAAAATCATTCACCGAACCAGATAAGGAGAAAATTTTTTGGCTTATCTTTGCCATGATAGGCGAAGTAACGCAAAAGATGTAATTTTAAAAGTCTGATTTCAAAAGTATTTTAGAACACAGGATGCTACCAGGCATTTATTTTTAATTTCAAAAGAACCTGTTATGAAAAGATTTGCCGCCTTTCTGCTGAGAATAATGGGCTGGAGAGTTACCCACGGTATGCCTGAGGGCATTCCCAAAGCTGTTATAATCATGGCTCCACATACCAGTAATATTGATTTTGTATTCGGTAAACTGGGCTTTATTTCCCGTGGTGTACGCCCCAAAATCATCGTAAAAAAGGAATCTTTCTTTTTCCCTTTGGGAATAATCCTCAGAGCCCTGGGGGCTATTCCTATGGATCGTGGCTTCAGTAGCGGAACCATTAAAAAGGTAACCAAGCTTATGGAAGAGTCGGAAACCTATTTCCTTCTCATAACCCCTGAAGGAACCAGGAAACTTGTTAAAAACTGGAAGAAAGGATTCTATTTTTTAGCAGAGCAGGCAAAGGTTCCCATTATTATGGGATTTCTGGACTATAAAACCAAAACCGGCGGACTGGGGCCTGTTCTCTACCCCAGCGGAAATTATGAAGAAGACCTGAAAAAAATCCAGGAGTTTTATAAAGACAAGCAAGCGCGACACCCCGAGAAGTTTAATCTTTCACCCCAAAACCTACAAGGTTAATCAGCAGCCGGAGAAAAAACATCATTGAGGTTTAATCTCATGAATGCTGTAAACTGCGGTTTGATTTTATGGTTATCGCCCAGATTGATCCTGCTAAAACTTACAGAACCTCCGGCCCGGATGGCCACCGCATCACTTACATCCATTTTAAGCCCCAGAGCTGTATAAAGCCCCAGCCCCATTCCATAATCTCTTATGTTGTAATATTCTCCGCGAAAATCGCGAATATTGATGGTTAAGCCTTTTATATTAACCCGGTTCTCTATCACTTTCACATCGGTAATATTAAGACCGCTTTCCACAAACGGGTGCATATAGCCATTTGTCAGCATAGTATATTGAAATCCGAGCCTGAGTTCAATCCGCTCTTCGGTACCCGAAATATCAGATAGAACCAGGTAAGGTTCAGATGTAAATGTTTCTCTGTCGGTTTCAATAGTAAATCTGTCGGCGAGTGTAAGCCTTGTATAATTGAATTCGCCCAAAACTGCAAAGCTATTGTTAAGATTGAGACCACCGTAAAAACCAACCTGAAGCCCGGGATTATATCTCATATTTGTGGGAAGTTCGTAAACCAGGAAAGTTTCGATTACTTCATCCAGGTGTCTTACAATGCGGTCATAATTCCATTGCCGGTTCAGTGCAGTTTCAACACTATGTTCGCCCGTGCCATTGTAATAATTTGCTGTTGAATTGTTTGGCAAATACATTCCAAAACTGATTCCATAAACCCAGCGCACGATTGGTAAATTCTCATCGGGAGTAAAAACAGGATCAGGCTGTCTGGTAAAAAAAGATTGTTGCGCTGATAATATTCCATTAAAAAATGAAAATAAAACCAGAAACAATGCTGGTAAAGTTCTGTTTCTAAAACTGATTGACATGAATTATTTTTTTAAACCCTTAAAATAAGCATCGAGTAACCTGTGGGCAGCCTGGTAGGAGGTAAGTTTATTTTCGTTAAGCATATCAAGTACTTCTGCTGTAGGGGCTTTCACATGAATATCCTGGTAAAAATTATCAGTTAGTTTTTGCTGTATGGTTTCATACATATGATATTTTTGCTGACTCTGCCTTTTTTTGTCAAAATATCCGTTTTCTCTGACCATGCCGGCATAACTCTCAATCATATCCTTTATTTTTTCAATGCCTGTTTTCATGAGAGAAGAGCATAATTCGACCACGGGTATCCAGCCTGAGGCCGTTGGAGGAAAGAGATGAAGGGCGTTCTGGTATTGAACCCTGGCTCTTTGCGCATTAATAAGATTATCTCCATCAGCCTTATTGATAACCATACCATCGCACATTTCCATAATGCCGCGCTTTATGCCCTGTAATTCATCGCCTGCTCCGGAAAGCATGAGAAGGAGAAAAAAATCAACCATTGAGTGAACAGCGGTTTCCGATTGTCCCACACCAACGGTTTCAACCAGAATACGGTCAAAGCCGGCTGCTTCGCAAAGTATAATAATCTCACGGGTTTTGCGTGCCACACCACCCAGAGAACCCGCAGAGGGACTGGGTCTGATAAATGCATCGGGATGACCCGCAAGGGTTTCCATACGCGTTTTATCTCCAAGGATACTTCCTTTGGAAATCTCACTGCTGGGATCTACGGCCAGAACTGCAACCTTATGACCCCGGGAAATCAGATGCATGCCAAAAGCTTCAATGAATGTGCTTTTCCCAACCCCGGGAACACCGGTAATACCAATACGAAACGAACGGGTTGAATAGGGAGTGCATTTTTCAATGATTTCCTGGGCTTTCTCAAAATGATGCGGCAATGAGCTTTCCACCAATGTGATGGCCTGGCTCAGAATGGTACGGTCACCGGAAAGAATCCCTTCCACAAAATTATCGGCAGTTAAGGAGGCTTTCCTTCTTGACTGCATATTGCGAATGGCCTGTTCATTTATTACAGGTAATCTTTCCACTCCCAAATTCACTTTCAAAGCACTTCGAAAATCTCTGTTTTCAGAAGAATCATCCTTAACTGACATACCAACAATTTTTTATACAAACCTACATATTTTTTTTATGCACGTGATGATATTAAAACTTCTTGAACACAACATTGTTTTATTGTTTTTTAAAAACATTTTTTCTGTTTAGACCTTAATTATTGGTATTTTTGCATGTAATTAAAGTTATGTTATACCACAAGATATACCCCAATAAAGAATCCGACGACTGGGTTGTTTTTATTCATGGAGCAGGAGGAAGTTCGGTTGTATGGTTTAAACAGATACAATCTTATGCCCGCCATTTCAATCTGCTACTTATAGACCTGCATGGTCATGGCAAATCCGCTAAAGGAGATAAACTCCATGATACCCGTTATTCATTTGAGAATATAGCTCTTGATATTATTAAGATTTTAGATTACAGAAAAATCCCCAGGGCTCATTTTGTGGGGGTTTCAATGGGTACCATTATCGTTCGTAAGCTCGCCGAAATAAAGAATGAATATGTAAAATCCATGATTATGGTGGGGGCTATCACAAAACTTAACTTGAAATCGCGTTTCCTGATGCGTTTTGGCGGACTATTCCATAAAGTGATTCCCTATATGTGGCTTTACAAGGTGTTTGCCTTCATAATAATGCCCATGGATCAGCATGAGGAATCCAGAAGTGTTTTTATCAGGGAAGCCCGCAAACTGGCACGTCATGAATTTATAAGGTGGTTTAAACTTACCACCCGTCTTACAGCCAAACTCAAGCGCATGGAATCAGAAGATCCGGGTATCCCCATACTTTATGTTATGGGCGAACAGGATTATATTTTGCTTGAACCTGTAAAAGACCTGGTAAAGAAATATAAAA
>SKVR01000152.1 GCA_007129355.1 Bacteroidales bacterium
AGGCATCACCCCAGGTACAAATGGTGTAGAAGTCGAGCATTTCGGTCATGGTAATGGTGGTATCCGCTTCATTAACAGCACTAACTACAGC
This sequence comes from Bacteroidales bacterium, assembly GCA_007129355.1. Lineage (GTDB taxonomy): Bacteria > Bacteroidota > Bacteroidia > Bacteroidales > UBA7960 > SKVR01. The sequence goes on from SKVR01000152.1 coordinate 92, forward strand.
GGTAACAGGGCAGTCACCAACCATGGTTTCAGATACCCAGTTGCCCAGCATATAGTCAATCTCCAGCGGGCAGAATTGCAATACCGCAACATGGTAGGTTGCTTCGATATTGTTTCCACCTGCAGTGGTAACTGTAACATCAATTTGCACGGTATCTACCGACTCATTGGGGTAGTCGAAGCTAACCACCAGGGTTTCACTACTGGTACCCCCAACAACTGATGCAATATCACCATCAACACTCCAGGAATAAGATGCATCCGTGTATTGAAAATCTACAGAGAACTCTCTCTCTACAGGAAACCCTTCAATAACAGATAATTCAGCTTCCCCTGTTATCTCAACATTCAATGCAAGCACAGAAATATCAATACTGTAAGGATCAGAAGATACACCCCCCATGGTAGTTTCTACAACGGTAAGTGTAGCCGTTTCATCATCATGAGATTCTTCAAATGCTACCACTGCACCATTGGGTATATCCGCAACAGGTGTAATACTACTTATGGCGCCAGTCGAAGAGAATTCGTATGTAGAGCCGTCTCGTCCGCGGGCCCGGTACATACCTTCGGTACCACCCTTGATTTGAGTATTTCCGGTTACGCCTTGCACTGCAGGTTCAATGGCATCATAATCATAGTCATCACTTTCCTCACAACCTGAAAAGATGACCGCCATGCCCAGGAACAAAGCGCTTAAATATAGAATTATGTTTTTATTATTCATGTCGTTATATCTTTAATGCTTTTAAAAAAGATGAATTAATTTTAAAAATGATAATACGGCTTGATCCAGTCGCCACCATCAGAGGTGTTCACACCATCTGCATTGTTAAAGCCACCAAAAGTATAGATGGGCAATTCCAGTGCTTCCAGCTCGGAACCGGGCACGGGATAATGCAAGGGTGTTCCCTGCTGCAGCAAATCACGACGACGCATATCTCCAAAGTGTATCATCCAACCATTGTTGGCCAACTCAATATCTCTTTCATAAAAGATGATATCCAGTACTTCATCGGGGTCTGTAGTTTCCACATCAGGAAGCTCTCCACGATCTTTACGCTCATTGTCAGGATCATTAAGGATAGCGATGGCACCCGCTACATTACCTGTACGCACCATAGCTTCAGCCTGCAATAATTTTAAATCGTACGCTCTAAGCTCTCTGAGTGGCCCCAGGGATTCACCCATATAAAAGCCTTCTTCGTTTGTTGAAGACGGAAAGTCATAGCGACTATGCCTGTAGTGTGAATAAAACCAGCCACCACGGTCGGGTGGAAAATTGTTACTGGCTAAGTATTGAAAGTCCGTAAGAAGTCTTGCATCATCAGAGTAGGCTATGCCAGGATCTTCATCGGGGCCGTGAGGATTGTTAAATCCGGGGTCATCAACCCCCAGAGGCCCACCTAAATCATTGGTTGGGTAGCGTGTCCAGTGCAAAGGATCCATAAGTTTTATTACCCGTGTATCAATCCTTCCCCAACCGGGGTTGCGCAAATACTTGATGTTCAAATCCCACCATGTACCCCCTTCCCATGGAAGGCCATCGCCTGCAGGAGCAAAGTCACTTGTCAGGCCATTCTCGGCAAAAGTCAACACATCACTCCAGCCATAAGAAGACCAGGAGATATCATTATCATTTTGAGCTTTTGTACGCGAACCATGAGCAAGAAAACGTGCAGCATAGGAATTGGCCAACTCAACAACAAAACTGTTATTAACCGTATGACCGGGAAGTGCTGCTGAAGGCATTGAAAATGCATCAGCACCAGAAGCTATATTGATGGCTCTTTGCAAATCTTCAATAGCAGCTTCAATAATCTCATCCCAGGGTTGGAATTCAAGTAGTGTAAGGTCACTATCTTCATAAGGGATCATGGCCTTGTCAAAAGCTACTCCTAACTGCCCCAGGCTTATACCGCGAATCAGGTAGGCAGAAGCGAGCACCATATCATTATCTCTTCCATTGGGGCCAATCTGCATATCTTCCAGATTGATAAGGAACAATGCATCATTAACCTGCGATATGGTAGCATAAAAGCCCTGATAAGGTGTTTCGGTCAAATCGGAATCACCATAAGAAGGGTCATTATTCCATGGTGTACGGGGTTCCTGCCCGCTATCGAGCCATGCAAAGTTACCCCAGGCAGCAGTGGTATGATTTGCAGCAACAGAGGCAGGCATGTTTGTCGTGTACAACTTCATAGACTCCCACAAAGAGAGATATGCAGATTGCACAGCTGTTCTTACGTCTTCGGGCGAGCCAAGTACGGTAGCGATATCGGGCTGATTAAGGTTTTCTACCTCCAGCTTCTCGCAACCGGTAACAAAGCCTAAAGCCAGAACGACCGTAACTACGATGATGTTTTTATATATTCGTTTCATAAAGATCATTTTTTGGGTTTATTAAAAATTAAGCTCAAGAGAGAAGGTAAGCGTCCGGAAGTTGGGATAGTTAAACATATCAATGAAATAGTTAGTTGAGCTGGATTGAGCATAGTCAACCTGTGCAACTTCGGGGTCCCATCCGGAATAGCGGGTAAAAGTAAGAAGGTTACGACCGATTACACCCAGTCTTACGTTTCTAAGATAGGTCATGGCACCAAACTGTCCAAGTTGTTCAGTGTTGAATGTGTAATACAGGGAAGCCTCTCTGAGTTTCAAATATGTACCATCTTCAACAAAGTAAGAGTTGGGTTCATTTACCCTGTAGAAAGTTGTATAATAGTCGGCCACTTTCTTTTCATTGGCAGGTTTATCAGCCATATCAAAGTCTCCATGGCGCAGGTCACGATACAGCCATTGCTTGGTTTGGTTGTACACATCTCCACCTTGTTTCCAGTGCCAGAGCATGTTAAGTGCAAGGCCCCCGAACTGGAAAGTATTGTTCCAGGTAAGGTTGAAATCAGGGTTCATATCGGCAATTCTTACGAAAGCGTCTTCACCATTCTCATCAAGCAACCTGATAGGTGCTTCATTTACAGTACCTTCTGTACCTCTTCGTATAACATGTCCATCGGCATTGATTATATAGTTATCAATGGAGTCATCATTTCCAATTTGCTGAGCCATCTGGTCTAAAGAAGTTACCCAGTCGCCACCGTACATCATACCGAAAGGTTCACCTTCGCGCACATAGAATGCTTGAAGCGCGTTTATGGTAGGCCCTGTGCGGAAAGCGGGAGCATTAAGTTTGGTCACTTCCTGTCTGATATGGTCAAAGTTGATAATAGTTCTCCAGCGGAAGTCAGGTGTGTTAATCAATACTGCACCCAAAGAAATTTCCAGAACCTGTGCAGAAATATCGGCTGCATTTTGCCATTGAAACTGGAATCCTGAAGCAGCGGGCAGGGGTACATTAAGAAATGCACCTTCTGTTACAATATCAGCATAAATTACTTCCAGGTCAAAAATATCAAGGAATTCAGCATTAAGGCCAAACTCAAGTTCTTTTGTTTCACTCGGCCTGAGGTCTTTATTACCTATGGAAACTTTAGAAACGCTACCACTGGATACACTGAAGGTTTCATACTGGTAACTGAATCCCGGGCGCTGGCCTGAAGTCCCCAGAGAAGCCCTTAAACGTAACTCGCTAACACCGGGGATATCAAATTCTTCAGCAAGGCGGTAGGCACCTGATATCCTGTAGTAAGGATTCCAGCGTGCATCTTCACCAAACAAAGAAGAACCATCCATACGGAAAAGAGCTGAAATAATATACCTGTCAAGATAATCCATGTCAACAATAGCAGAATAGTTCCTTGAACGTATCGTTGTAACGGATGAAACAGGTGCGCCTCTACCGGCTGTAGAAATGTTATTCAGAGTACGGATACCGGCAATCTGAAGGTCACTACCTCTGACAGAAAAAAAGTCAGACTGAAAATCTTCATACATGTATTGTAGTCTGCTTCGCAGGCTCAGGTCGCCAAAATCTTCATCAACATTAGCTGTAAAGCTTAAGGTCTGGCTGATACCTTCATTACTGGATCTATACATTTGGCCTTGGGTTATGGCCTGTCCGGTATTAAAGCCGATGGGCTGGAAAGTACTGTTAAAGGTATTGTAGCGTTCAAAGCTATAGTTACCATTCAGCATAAGCCAATCGGTAGCATAGAAATTGGACTGAATACTCTGCAGGATGTTTCTCCTGTTGAGTTCCCGGTCCTGATAGTATAAAGCATGCAAAGGGTTGGCGTTGTCGTCTTGCCAGTGGTTGGCATTGGCAAAATAGTTGGGTAAGGGTTCACCTTCAGGAGCATCCATCATAAGATCGGTATCGGGATCAAAGAACAACATATTGAAAAATGCAGAACCTTGTCCACCGCCCCAACCTGTTAAGAAACGGCCTTCGGCAACATCAATAGCGCTTTGAGAAACCAAAGTAGAAGAAGAAAAGCTCAGACTTTCACCAAACCAGTGGTCGGCATTCAATCTGAAGTTGCGGCGAACTGAGCCGTTTGTGTTCCATACAATACCTGAATTGACAGAATTCTCAAAAGAAGTAAAAATCCTGGTTCTTCCGGCATTGTGCGCTACAGAAATGTAGTTGGTAAAAAACTCACCGTCCTGAAATACAAGATCCTGATGATCGAAATGACGTGCAAAAGGATTATCAGCATAGCCGTCAAATTTCAAAAATCGGTTACCGCTGATACTACCATCAGCACCACCGGCATATCCTTCAGGGAAAGTTACTCCTGCATATTTGGTAAATAAATTAAAATCCTGCCAGTCAGCTGCAAGTTCATAAGGGTGGCTTTGTGAGATAGGCACTTTCCTGGGCAAGGTAGACATACCGTATTCATTACGAATACGAATGGCAGTAGTGCCTTCAGCGGCAACGTTACCACGTTTGGTGGTAATTACCACTACACCGGAACCTGCGCGAGAGCCATACAATGCAGAAGCAGCAGCGCCCTTCACTACTTCCATATTCTCAATGTCATCCACGTTAACATCAGCAAGACTGCCTTCCAGCATTACCCCGTCAATAATAATCAAGGGGTTGGAGTCGCCCAGAATACTGGTAGCCCCTCTGAGGCGAATGCTGGATGCCTGTCCGGGGTTACCACTAGCCTGCACAATGGTGGCACCGGCCACTTTACCTTGAAGGGCAGCAGAAGCCGATGTGGCAGGAACGGCTTCCAGCAGCTCGGAACCCACCTGGTTAACGGTAACACTCATTTTGTTTCTCGGTGTGGCACCTGCTACACCTGCGGTAATGACAATCTCCTGCAATACGGCAACATCCGCAGTCATAACCACATTGATAACCGACTCCGTGCCAACAACACGTTGTAGTGTGGCCATACCAATAAATGAGAAAATCAATACGTCTCCCTCATTAACAGTAATCCCATACTGTCCATTGGCATCAGTAATGGTTCCCTGGGTTGTACCCTGCAGCGTGATGGTTACACCAGGCAAAGAGGAACCGTCGGCACCATCTGTAACGGTACCGGTAACCCGTCTTTCCTGGGCATAGAGGCTATTGCCGAGCAAGCCCAGAATTACGAAAAAAATCAAACAAATTCTCTTCATGTTGTTTTTGTTTTGGTTAATAATTAAAATTAATTTTTGGTAGTTTGCTGTCCGAAAACAGCGTAACAGAGTGTAAATTTATAAAAAAATGTGATCATAGCATTAATTTATTGTTATATTATATGTTAGCTATGTGTTAAAAAGAACCCTGGACTTGAAAAAATTATAAAACTCAATTTTCTTTACAGAATCATAGTATTTCCCTGGATTTTTATTAAAAATCAATTCCGGAAAGATAATTTTATCAAAAGTCTCAATTTATATAACAACCCAATATTTTTTTTGTGATTTATAGCCAGGCATTAACTTTCTGAATATCTGAATATTTACAATTCAAGCATAAACACACCATAACCAATTTTTCCATTTTCCCCTATGCCTTGAATTACAATACGATATTGACCAGATGATTTATGAGGAAAAAACCGGAAGCTACCTACACCGTCTTCTTCCATTTGCAATTTGGGTTGCCAGTGCAGAGTAATGGGCCGTTGCGGATCCGGCTCCTGGGAGACAAAATCCATATCAAGAATAAATTCAGCAGGAGCATGCAGTCCTCCAATCAAAAATTGATTTTCTGAGGTAACTTGTTCTAAAACTTCACCTCTTCGGGTATAAGCAACAAGTGCACCATTTACACCTCTTGCCCCGAATACAGCTGCACTTCCCCCTTTAAATATCTCTATTCTTTCCACGTCTCTAACATCTAAAGACTCAAATGCTCCCTGACTTTCCACTCCATCAACTATATAAAGTGGCGGTGCTTGAAATCCGATACTGGATGGTCCTCTTATAACAATATTTCCATCAGGACTGAAACTTAGCCCGGTAGATCTGTCACGCAATAAGTCAATTATGCTGGAGTAAGTAATATTTCTATCAGGAGAAATAACCTGATCAGGATTACCATAGGGAGAAGACCTTACGACTTCCCGATCGCGTGTTTGTCTTTCGGGCCTTATACGTCTCCAATCTGACCCTCTTTCGGTAACCTTCTGGTGCCGTGTTAAAACGTTTGGTTTTAATGGCAACATTTCAGGTGCATCACCGCCACTAATAATATTTTCAAGAGATACGTCGGGGGCAATTTCACCTTCTGAATCATCCAATACTAATATTTCTACCAAAACACTATCAACAATAGGAAGACTTTCAAAACTGAAACCTCCATCTGAGTCTGTCATAGTTGAAAATGATTTATCATGATCGGCAACCAGGCGCAAAATTATATCCGAATCAGAAATACCACGACTGGTTAAAGGGTCATAAGCAGACCCTTCAATGGAAATGCCGTATCGGGGATAATATTCATTATCATGAAGGGAACTTTTGTTTAATCTCTGCCAGTTAATCCATTGCTTATCATAAGCCAACAACAATATATCAATTTCTTTTTCAATATCCTGTTGTGAAAAATCAAAATAATATCCAGGATTCTGGATCATTCCTGTTAAATCACCACTTAAGAGAAGGTAACTAAAAATATTTTCATCATATGATCTATCCATTTGTTCTGCAAACTGCACAGCTAAAGAAAACTCTCCTTTAACAGGCCGGTCATCCAAATCAATAGGAAGTATTTCTATATTTATTGCAGTATCTTCTCCAATGCGCATTGCGCTGGCACGCATATCAAAAAATATCTGATCATGATGGTTCACAAACACCAATCTTTCCGTTTGCGGTGTTTCATCGTCCGAATATAAGGCAAAATGAGCAATCCCCGTGGGAAAATCTTTAAGAGAAAATTGTTTAACCAGGGTTTTTTCAATTTCCAAATCTGGCTCATAAACTATTACATTACCTCGGTTATGACTCATTAATAAAACTTTTCCAGCTTGCTTACCTGTTCCTGTTGCATTGATAACCAATTCAAGAGTTTCTTCATTAAGCAGCCTGGCACTCATACTAAAACCATCAGTTAAGACTTCAGGAAGAGATATTCTTTTAAAATCCCCATCCTTAATTCTTATATTTGCATAATAATGGTTTCCTGACAATGGCATCAACTCAAAACTACCTAATCCATTTTTATTGGTTGAAAAAGTTGTGAGTACTGACCCGTTAGAATCAATAATTTCTCCTTCTGCTTTATAACCCCTTCCTGTTACGTCAATCACTTTAATTGCAACCAGACTTCTGAATCCATCCAAAAGATTTCCTCCCTCAGGATAGAAGCTTACCAGGTATTCCTCCCTTAATCTGTCAAGTTGCCGGTTGAAATTTCTGTTAAAACGACGTGTAGAATTATCAATTCTATGGGCAAATTCGGGATTTAAAATATAAAAATAATGATGAAACCATACATAATCAGGCTGTTTCAACATACGATCTGTATATGCCCTTATCATATAATTTCCATCAGGAATATTCTCCTCAATGAGAAATTCACCATAAAAACTACCTGCATCAGGCTGTGCAATAAGGCTTTTTACCAATTCCCCCTGTATATCCCAAAGTTCAACATAAA
>SKVR01000084.1 GCA_007129355.1 Bacteroidales bacterium
AAACCGGTGAAGAGCATAAGTTCAGAACGGTCGAAGTGGTATCCTATCCGCAAACAGCCCGAACTGTTGAGCTTTTTTTGCCCGGTACACTTCCTCCGGGCAGATACGCCCTTGCAGCAATCCTTGATTACCCGGGTAGCACATCGCTGAAAGGTACTCAAATAGTTATCAATGTTGAATAACTCTTTTAAAGGTTTTCTTAATAGTTTATTGGTTTTATCCTGGTTGCTTTTTCCGGGTGAAAAAATGTCTGCATTTTCTCAAAGCAGAGAGTTCAGTCGTTTCTACCCTGAAAATCAAACTCTAATGGAAAAGTTTGAAGGTTTTGTTTCGGGCAATGATACCATAAAAGATGGTCAGTATCTTTTTTATTTCCCAAATGGAAACAAAAGGCAGAAAGGACAATTCCGCAATAATCTCACAGATGGCAAATGGCATATTTATTACGAGTCAGGCGATTTGCACCAGATTATTCATTTCAGCAATGGATTAAGGCATGGAGATTACTATTCATATTACCATGATGGCAGTATAATGCAAAAAGGCTCTTATTCGGGCGGCAACCTTCACGGTGAGTTTGTGTCATGGTATAACGATGGAAATATTGAAAGCATCATTCAATATCATATGGGCTTGCAGCATGGTATAAAAATCATAAACTTTTCTGATGGCAGTCCTTACCAGAAAATTACCATGCATTTGGGGTCAGAGACAGGCAAATGGCTGCAATTCCATGAGAATGGAATGATCAATTACAAAGGCAGGAGGGAAAATGGTGAATTTACCGATACATTAAGGGTATATTATGAAAACGGATCCCTGCAGAGAATGGGCGTTTACCTTGATGGCGTATTAGAAGGCCCTTACTTTGCCTATCATCCCAACGGGCAGGTTATGATTGAATCGTTTTATCTTGATGGTATTCTCACCGGTGAATATGTTGAGTATTACGATAACGGGAATTGGAGCACCCGCGGAAATTATTACAAAAATAACAGAGAAGGTGATTGGGTTGCCCGCTACCCTGACAAAAAATTGTATACAAAGGGAACTTTCCGTGATGGAATTTTTGATGGTCTTTGGGAGGTTTATTTCCCCAATGGGAATTTAAAACAAATTGGTAAGTATCTGGAAGGGAAGCCAACTGGAAACTGGCGATTTTTCAGAGAAGATGGTTCAATTGAAAGAACCGGCAGGTTTATAAATGGTCTTGAACAGGGTATTTGGGTGTTTTTTGAAAAGTTACCTCATAATTACCCTGAAAGATACGCGCATTATATAAATGGTAGAACCCACGGGCCTCTCTGGCACATAAAGAATGGATTAACAGAAAAGTTTTTTGTGAGATTTGGACGTCAGCAATAATTCAGGGATAGGAAATGTAGTTAAAATTGACTCCAGTTACAGCCTCAAAATCTTCTCCGGCCTCCAGCATATCCTCATCATCTTCCTGGTAGTGCCAGTCAATGATAAGTTTACTGTCATTTTCTTCAACTGTTTTGATAATATCAATAATCTCCATAATAAGCTTGGAAGATGCCGTATTAAAATAGTCGAATATAAAAGATACATGAGTTGTAGGAGCCGGATTTTTTGCATATTCTGCCAGCCATTCCTTAATAGGGTTAAAAAAGGTTTTTGGATTTTCAGGTAATGACCGTCCTGAGAATCTGATAACCCCCTCCCTGGAATTTAATAGTATCTCAGGGGTTTCTGATGTACCCTCTATGTTAATAATTTCTTTCCCTGATATTCCGGATGCGTGCATTTTCAATTAATTTTATGGCTATTCTAGTTGGTGAAGTTAAGGCTCTGATTGATTATAATAACAACTTTTTTTTTAATTGGTTTGCAAAACTAACGAAAAAAATGATTTTATATTAATTTCATCATGAAGTTTTGAATTTAGGTGCCTGAATATCTATTTGTGCCATGAAATAATATTAGAATTATTTTTCGGTCAATAGTATATTTATATTTGATCTGCTGCTAAAACTATCCTTTGATTAATGATACAAAAAGATTGCCGGTTTTTTCATATATTTACCATGTAATAATTTCAGATTGCAATTGTTTGTTACCTGAAAAATCTAATTCCATGAAAACCAAAGCACAAAAGATTCGGCTAGGTATCTTTATTATGATCAGCTCGGTATTGCTGTTAATGCTGGTGGGGTTTTTCACAGCTCGTCGTCTTTTTGAGAGAACAGATGTTTACTACGTAGCTTATCGGGATGTTTCGGTGAGTGGTCTTGAAACCGGCAGCCCGGTCAAATACATGGGAATCAATGTGGGAAGTATTTCAGATATTTATATTGATCCCGATGATGTAAATCAAATCATTATAAGGTTATCCTTAAAGCATGGCACACCTGTAAAAGTGGATGCTACTGCCGATATTATTGCTATGGGTATCACAGGCTTGAAAACCATAGAAATACGTGGAGGTAGTAATGAAGCTCCCTTTCTTAAAGAAGAAATGTTTATACAGCAAGGTACATCTCTTGTGGAAGATATAAGCGGAAGAGCAGAAGTTATTGCCTTTAAGGTAGAAGAAGTTTTAAACAACCTTTTGGAGTTTACCAAACAGGAAAACCTCGAAAACATTTCAGATGCTGTTGAACAGATATCTGTTCTGGCCGAAAATGCCAACCAATCCTTTTCGATTGTAACTGAGGTTATTGCTGAAAACCGAGAAGATCTGAGAGAATCGATGCAAAGAACAACAGTAATAACTGAGCAACTCGATAACTCAGCCGGAGAATTGCATGCTGCAATATCGCAGTTTAACCATATAATGCAAGGCGAAGCAATTGAAGAAGTACTGGGTAATATGCGTGATATATCCATTACCCTGCGGGAAGCCAATTTAAGGGAACTTATTGAAAACCTTGCCACAACTGCTGCTCAAACACAAGCTCTTCTCATTAAATTGGATTCAGATCTTGATAAGGGTTCAGAGGATTTTTCGGAAAATCTGATTATTCTCAAACATACCCTTGAAAACCTGCATGAAACATCGCGCAGGATAAGTAATGACCCGTCTGTACTTATCAGGGGACAAAGAGCAAGAGATATTCCTGACAGACGATTACAATGATCAATCCATTTGATTAATAAAAGGGCACGACATGAATCGAGCCATGACAATAAATATTGACACACACGCGGATAATTATAATTTCGTAACAAAGCAAAACATGCAATACGGATATTGTTGGCGATTTATCCCGCTTTTCGCGGGAGCTCTCCACGCATGCGCGGGACAGGCATCTGACCGAATTAATAAAATTATTAACTGATGAAAAATCCGATATTATTACTCAGTATTATTATTCCCATGTTTCTTTTGGGAGCATGCCGCAGCAGCAAACCAGTTGCACCCACGTTTTACGTTCTCGAATTCCCCATGGAAAGAATTCCCGATGAGAAACCTCTTACCTTACCTTACTCACTTGAGATTACCGAAATTGACCTTCATCCGGCTTTTGCTACACACCAGATTGCCATCAGGGAAGGCCAACATGAAATCCGATACTTTTCTCACCACGAATGGGCTGTACGGCCTGTTCAGAGCCTCACAAGGTACATTAATGATTATTTCAAAAATGTTCAAGTATTCAGGAGTACGGATACTCGTTACTGGAACATCCAACCTGACTATAAAATACTGACATCTGTAAACCATTTGGAAGTATTAAAAGATGGGAATGATTATCTGGCACATTTGCATGTTGATTTTCGATTGGTAATGACAGAAGGTACTGTAACCGTTGTAACACACTCTGCTGATAATACCAGACTTCTGGAAAAAAGAAATCTCAACCTCTTCGCAGGAGCTATCAATGATATGTTTTTTGAAGAGCTGCAATTTTTTACCCGGAAAATACTTTATGAATTTTCAGCAGAATAGATAACTGATTCTTGTGAGATGGATAACTCGAACTCTAAAGAAAGATATATTGCACCTGAAAAAGATTTTATCTATCGGTTTCAGAATAATACCCTCTATCTCTCAAAATCTTTGCTTCTCCCGCAAACCATTTGGCTTACTAAAAAGATTCCCAGGGAGATCAGATCCTTTAAAGTAAAGAGTGTAATTCTGAACCTTGATGAGTTGCAGGATATCGACAGTGCCGGTGTTATGGCTCTTTACCATTTGAAAGATAAACTGAAAAAAGCAGGAATAAGTGCCAGGATAGAAGGGGGTAGCCAGTCTATACTTGAAAAGATTGAACTTTTTTCACCTGGTCATTTGCCTGTTTATGAGATACCCATAAAAGCAGGTTTTCTGGAACGAACAGGTGATGCTGTATCCCGCTTCTTTACAGACTTTGTTTTCGGGTTTATAACCCTTGCCGCAGATGTGTTTTACTGGTCAGTGGCTGATTTATTCAGGTCGCGTTCACGACGTGCAGGGGAAGTTTCAAACCAGGCAGTTTTGATTGGTGTAAATGCCTCACTGATTGTGATTTTTATGTCTTTCGTTATTGGTTTGGTAATAGCCTTGCAATCATCAGGTCAGTTAAGAAATTTCGGGGCTAACATTTATATAGTAGATCTTACGGTAATTTCAATGATGAGCCAGATGGGTCCTTTGATAACCGCAATACTGGTGGCAGGTAGGAGTGGTTCATCCATTGCAGCAGAAATAGCAACAATGAAAGTTACTGCTGAATTGAATGCATTGAAAACCATGGGGCTTAACCCTATCCGGTTTGTAGTGGTCCCAAAACTATATGCCTGTTTACTTACTATGCCTTTTCTAATTATTCTTGCCAACGTTTTCGGGATCCTGGGTGGCGGAGTTGCTGCTTATATTTATCTTGATATTACTCCTGAGATATTCTTTAACAGAATGGGAACGGTCATGCAAAATAAAGATCTTATCACTGCTTTTGTGAAAAGCCAGGTATATGCCAGCCTCATTGTTCTTACCGGAAGTTTTTTTGGTTTTCGCGTGTTAAGAGGCGCCGAAGGAGTAGGAAAAGTTACTACAACTGCTGTTGTGGTAGCCATATCATTGGTAATTCTTGCCGACAGTATTCTGGGACTTCTTTTTTACTAAAGCCTGATTATGGATAAAGAAAGAGTAATAGACGTAAATGGACTGGGTGCATCATTTGATGACACAGTGGTTTTATCTGATGTGAACTTCAGTGCCTACAAGGGAGATATAACAGTGGTGCTGGGTGCCAGTGGCTCAGGTAAATCTACAGTTTTGAACCATTTACTTGGTCTTATTCCTGTAGAGAAAGGATTTATTTCGGTTTTAGGGAAAGATATTTCAAATATCACTGAAGCCGAACAACTCAATTTGTATTTGCAAATGGGGGTTTTTTACCAAAGCGGGGCATTGTTAAACTCCATGACGGTTGGCGAAAATATAGCTTTGCCTCTTAAGCAACATAGTAATTTGCCTGATAGCCTTATTGAAGAAATTGTATACATGAAACTGGGATTGGTAAACCTTCAGCATGCTTTCCATCTTTTTCCGTCGCAACTCAGCGGCGGAATGCTAAAAAGGGCAGCACTGGCCCGGGCTATAGTAATGGATCCGCCATTGCTATTTTGCGATGAACCCGGGGCCGGACTCGATCCAATCTCACTGGCATCTTTGGATGAACTTATCATCAACCTGCAGAAACAACTTGGGATCTCTGTATTGATGGTTACCCATGAAGTTACCAGCATCATGCGAATTGCCGATAGGATCGTTTACCTTGAAAACGGTGTTGTTGCATTTGAAGGAAGCCTGAAAAAGGCCCTTGAATCGGATATTGATTCCGTCAAGCATTTTTTCTCAGTTATTAACGAAGCTGATAGATTTAAGTAATGTGCCGGATTTTTAAAAGTCTCAGAGAATTCCTTGTGCAATGATTAGATTATCAGCTGCCAGCTTCATTTATGCATCCTTTAATGTAAGCCCGAGTAAAATAGCTGCAACCAGCATACTTGCATAAAAAATTAACATAATCTGCAGGCCGAAAAGTGTGGCTACCAATCCAAATCCCGCTGCTAATAATGTAAATAGTCCGATCATCGTATTTGACAGGGCAACATAAAGTGAGCGGTCTTTGTCGGGAGCAAAATCAACAAGATAGGTTTTGCGACTCAGGCGTGCACCACCATGTGCCATAACCTGAATCAGAAGTAACAGAGAAAAGGTATATATATTTTTCAGATTGCCGGCCCAAAGTGGGAAACTGGCCATGACCAATATATTTACAATACCCAGCGCTGCCACTGCAATCATCATTTTTCGGCTTGACCGGTCACTGAACCGGCCCCAGAACGGACTGCTGATGATATTGGCAATACCTGCAGCAACCACAATAATTCCCAGTGAAGATACCTCTGAACCTACTTCCTGTCGCCCAATAATAATAAAGAAAGGTTGCGCCAGAGGAATAGCCATAAGAAGTGCCCTGGTATAGATAAAATTTCTTAGATTTACATCTTTTCTGAAAAAGCTCCAGGCATCCGTGAGTTCTTTCACGGGAGTTTTACCACCATCAGTTGCACCTTTCGCCTCTTTTATATTTGCAAATATTATGGCTGCCAAAGCCCATAAAATAGCAGCAGTTATTATAAGCCCGAAAAACACCCAAATGTTATCATCAGATTTTACTGTGGTATTAATCCAAACTCCTGCAATAAGAGTAAGAACTCCCCCTGTCGTAGCTCTCATGGCGAGCATTTGACCACGTTTACCTTTAGGGATGGTTTTGGCAACCACATCTTTAAATGCCAGGCTTGCCACACCGCTGGCAATACTGAAAATACCCAGCAGCAACAGGATCAAAACTCCTGCAGTTATGCCCCCGGTATTTAATACCACAAAAGCCATAGCCACCAAAGAGATAGCCTGCACAAATGCGGGTATTACCCAAAACCATTTTCTGCGGTCAAATGCCCTGATCTTTGCTGAAACAAAAAGCTGGGGAAGCAAAGAGCCTGCATCTTTCACAGGAACCAGTGCCCCTGCCATACCACCCGGAACTCCCAGTGCTCCAAAAATCCAGGGTAGTGTGGTGCCCGGACTTACCAGTTGCTCAGCCAGTTTGGTGGATGCACCATTCAGGATATTTTTAAAAAAATTTCCCGGAACCTCCTTACAGGCATCTTCCGATATAGCTTTACACGAACGTTCCTCTCCTTCGTCAGTAATTAAACTATAGGCTTTTTCCAGTTTATCTGAACTCATTATGAACGGGCATTTAAGTCAGTTTCTTTTTTTTAATTGCGAAATTAATGATAATAAGGTCATTTAAAAAGTAGCGGATTTATTATCGATTCTTACAGAACTGATTTTTTAATCTATAATCAAAGTAATTAAAAAGCTTATAACTGAACATTCTTTTGAACCAATTCCAATTCATATCTGTTTCCTGATATGATGAACCGAGCCATGACAATAGTTATTGACACACACGCGGATGATTATGATAAACAGCATGGTAAAACATGCAGTCAGAGTATTGTTGGCGATTTATCCCGATTTTCGCGGGAGCTCTCCCGCTGAAAAAGCGGGACAGGCTATCTGACCGAACGCTAAAAATATAAACATATGAAAATAACACAAATACATACTATAGCAATTCTGATTGCAACAATCATAATTCTGCAAACCCCTGTAAAAGATTCGTTTGCAGGCAATCTTTCTATATCAGAAAGAAGAACAATTCAAAACCCTGTTCCCGATTCGTTGGTCTTTCAGTTGGATGAAGTGGTGGTTTCGGCCTTTAACCGTTCGCAGGCACTAGTGGAAATTCCCGGGTCACTTACCTATCTGGGTAGTTTACTTATAGAAAGGGAAAAGCCCACCTATAATTTTTTTCCGTTGCTGAATTATGTTCCGGGAATATTTGCCCATTCGGGTGCTACCAATACCAGCCGTGTTACCATCAGGGGTATCGGAGCACGGGTACCCTATGCTACTGGCAAGATCCGGGCATATTTCAATAATATTCCGCTTACAAATACTTCCGGGGTTACTTTTATTCAGGATATTGACCCTGCGGTAATTGAAAGTATGGAAATAATCAAAGGACCTGCCACCAGTGTGTATGGTGCCG
>SKVR01000215.1 GCA_007129355.1 Bacteroidales bacterium
CAGGATAATTTTGCATCGAGCCTGGTTTATAGTCATACCCAAAGTGAAGGATACAGGGAAAACAATGAATTCCGGCGTGATGCCATAACCTCCGTTACCCAGTTCGACTGGCGCGAAAATACCCGGTTTACCGCCCTTGTAGCTTTTTCTGATCTTAAATCACATATTCCCAGTTCCATTGATAGTGTTTCTTTTGCCGTTGAACCGCAATCTGCAGCCGCCAACTGGCTTAAAACCAGGGGTTACGAAGATTCCCGACGTTTGCTGGGAGGCATAACCGCATCACATCAGTTCAATCCTGATCTTTCAGCAGATTTGAGTGTATTTTCTATCTGGCATGATGAAAAGGAAATGCGTCCTTTCGATGTTTTTTATGAAGAAAGACTTACACTGGGGTCAAGGTTAAAAACCAGTAAAAAGTGGAATTTTAATTCTTTGCAATTTGAATTCATTGGTGGTGGTGAATTATTTCTTGAGAACTATCTTTACAGCAATCATGAGAATATAGATGGTGAAGGGGTTCAGGGTAGCCGGTTAAGTGATAACAAGGAGCAGGTTTCAACCTGGAATGTTTTTTTACAATCGGATGCAACCTACAACCGCTGGAATTTTTCCGGTGGTTTAAATGTGAACTTTACTCAAAGGGATTACAATGACCTGTTTCGTTCCGGACCCGAAGACCGCTCCGGAACTTACGATTACGGTTTTATTGTGTCGCCGCGCCTGAGTGCCGGTTATGTGTATCATAAGCGCAACTCTGTCTTTGTTACCCTGAGCCATGGTTTTTCTCCGCCTTCACTGGCAGAAACACTAACCCCCGACGGATTTGTGAACCCCGATATCCGGCCCGAAAAAAGCTGGAACCTGGAAATGGGTTTCCGTGGAAATTTGCTTGAAAATCGTCTTTTCTATGACATCAACATTTATCGGATGCAGGTGCAGGATCTGCTGGTGGCTAA
Organism: Bacteroidales bacterium; assembly: GCA_007129355.1. Lineage (GTDB taxonomy): Bacteria > Bacteroidota > Bacteroidia > Bacteroidales > UBA7960 > SKVR01. The sequence goes on from SKVR01000215.1 coordinate 960, forward strand.
AAGAGTAGAGGCAGATGCCTGGGTGGGAAGAAATGCAGGAGAATCACTCCACCGCGGCCTGGAAGCCGAACTACACTGGGTGTTGCTGCAGAATTTCTTTGCTGCAGGGCTTTCTACTAAAGAATTATCCATCAGAACCAACTATTCCTACAATCATTTTTATTTTACCGATTTTGTGGATTTTGATGACGACTATTCAGAAAATCAGATTCCCGGAGTGCCTGATCATGTGTTCTATGCCGGACTTTACAGCGAATTGGGCGTTGGAGCTTATGCCATGGCAGGTTTCAGATATGTGGGAAGCATGGCCATGAATGATGCCAACAGCCGGTATACCGATTCTTATCAGATTGTGGATTTAACGCTGGGCTACAAAAATGAGTTTGATTTCCTGCAAAACCTGGATGTGTTTTTACGCATTAATAACCTTTTCAACACCCATTACGCATCTATGATACTGATAAATGCGCCTTCTTTTGGCACTGCCCGGCCACGCTATTACTATCCGGGATTACCCAGGAATTTCACCCTTGGACTTCGAATGGCTATCTAACGGCTTTTATAATGGTTGCGTAAGGTCGAAATGGGCTTCAAAAAGCAGTTCACCTTCATGATGTAGCTGATAGCTTAAAATACTCATGTCGTTTTTGAGTTCTACTACCCATTCGCTGTCAGCGGAAATCGGGTGAATATCGATGGTATATGCATCAGCCGGGAATACCTGGTGGGTTGCAGTGCCTCTTTCCTGATCAGCATAGCCGCCATACATGGTCATGTCTTCAGGGGTACCATCCTCATGACGGTGATCATGGCGAAAACGCAGCTCTCCGTTTTCGTTGAAAAACATCCAGGTACGAGAGCGATCTTCATCCATGTGAAATGGAATATGCACTACATCATCTTCGCAAACAGTAACATGCATTACCATATGTTTATCTTCCCAGCTTTCGCGATCTTCCTTCATATAAATCTGTTTGCCTTCAAATGATTTCCCGCAAAGGCTTTTCAAATTGTTGAAGAAAGCAGTAAAAGAATCATGCTCAAAAGTGAAAAGGTCTGCCGCAACTTCCGGGCTGTGCACCTCCGAATCAGTTTCTGTCCGTGGTCCACAAGCCGCAAGGGCAAGGATAAAAACAGCCATCAAAATACTCCTGAAGTTTTTCATATTACTCGTTTTTGGGTAAGGATTAAAATTGCTTTGTTGATTGTGTTCAGCTTTACAAAGCTAATGAAATTTTTGTGCAAATTCTTCTTGATTTAACAAAGCACTAAAAGCATTTTGATTATATTGTAAGCATATTTTTGTTTGTGAAACAATCAAATGCTTTTTAGTCTGATACCGTGAAAGAAGGGTTACTCAAAAAGATTGAAGTTTTGTCGGATGCCGCTAAGTATGATGTGTCCTGCTCGTCAAGTGGTAGCAGTCGTGCCAATACTCCCGGTGGTATTGGTACTGCGGCAAAGTCAGGTATATGTCATTCATTTACTGAAGACGGGCGGTGTATCTCTCTTTTAAAAATTCTCTTCTCCAATTACTGTATTTACGATTGTGCCTATTGTGTAAACCGCAAATCCAATGATGTTAAGCGTGCAGCCTTCAAAGTGGAGGAACTGATTGACCTTACCATTAGTTTTTACCGCAGAAACTATATTGAGGGTTTGTTTTTGAGTTCAGGTGTTATGATAAGCCCTGATTTTACCATGGAGCGGTTAATTGCCATTGCCCGTACCTTAAGGGTGGAGCACAAATTTAACGGGTACATCCATCTCAAAGCCATTCCCGGTGCCAGTGCTGATTTGATTCATGAAGCCGGACTATATGCCGACCGGCTGAGTGTTAATATTGAAATTCCTTCTGAAACTAACCTGAAATTGCTTGCCCCTGAAAAAGATTTCCCCAGTGTACTTTCTCCGATGAAACAGATTTCCGGTGGCATCATCAGCAATAAAGAGGAACGGAAAAAATTCCGGAAGGCCCCGCGTTTTGTGCCTGCAGGTCAAAGCACGCAATTGATTGTGGGTGCAAGCCCCGAACCGGATTTTGAAGTTCTGAAACTGGCATCGGGGCTTTATAACCAGCAAAATCTGAAAAGGGTATATTATTCGGGATATGTACCGGTAAATGCAAGCGATTCGCGTTTGCCGGTGCTTAAGCAGCCCCCGCTGGTAAGGGAAAACCGGCTTTACCAGGCCGACTGGCTTATGCGGTTTTATCAGTTCAGGTACGATGAAATACTTGACAATCAGCACGACTCGCTTGACCTGAACATGGACCCCAAGCTGGCATGGGCACTTCGTAATCCGCAGTTTTTCCCGGTAGATTTAAACACGGCTTCTTACGAAATGATATTGCGTATTCCCGGAATTGGGGTTCGTTCTGCTAAACTGATTTTAGCCAACCGCAAGTTTGGCAAGATATCATTTCTGCATTTGAAAAGGATGGGAGTGGCCCTGAACCGGTCAAAATACTTTATCCTTTGCCGCGAACTTCCCGATCAAAGTTTTAAACTTCAACCCGATCAGGTAAAAAGGAAACTGGTAAGATCAGGTCATAGTGCAGGTGTGCAGCTGAGTTTGTTTTGAGTTGTAATAGTCTTTATCCCTTTTAGCTTATTATTTTCGAGTCAGGTTTTTTGCTAAAAGATAGCATAAACATCCAGATTGATAAACTTGCCGCTTATAATCTCACAAAGCTTGGTTCATTGTTTTTGGTTAGCGCTGGCTACCCATAGAAAAAACATAGTGAAAAACTATTTTTAAAACGATTTAATGCGTAATCCTAAAATTTTATAAAGTCATAAACAATTATGTTTACTTTCGTTTTATAAAGAGTTAAAGCGTAATTTATTTATTGAAACGTAATTAAGAATTAAATGCAAACCAGACTTTTTGAACCTTTCAGTTTAGGAAATATTCAGCTATCCAACCGGGTTGTGATGGCACCCCTTACCCGTCGCCGGGCCAATAATCCCGCACTTGCTGCCGATGATATGACAGCATTATACTACCAGCAGCGTGCCACTGCCGGGCTCATTATTTCGGAAGGAAGCCAGATATCACCCCAGGCATACGGATATACCGGTAGTCCCGGTGGTTACACACAGGCTCAGATGGAAGGCTGGAAAAAAGTAACTGACACCGTGCATCGTGCAGGTGGTAAAATTTTCATGCAGCTCTGGCATGTGGGTCCCTTTTCACATAGCCTGCTTCAGCCAGGCAATAAGGCTCCCTTATCAGCATCACCAATCACTCCTGAAGGGGAGGTATTGACATCAGATGGCCGATTGCCCTATGAATCGTCAAGGTCAATGACCAAAGATGAAATTTATCAGACTGTTAAGGATTTTGCCCGTGCAGCCCAAAACGCCATTAAAGCCGGGTTTGACGGTGTTGAAGTGCATGGTGCCCATGCCTATGTGATAGACCAGTTCATTATGGATGGAACCAATAAAAGAACGGATGAATTTGGCGGTTCTGTGGAAAACCGTGCCCGCTTTTTATTTATGATCCTCGATGAAATATTGCAACAAATACCTTCAAACAGGGTAGGTATCAGGCTTTCACCCCGATCTGTAAAAGAAGGAATGGCAGACTCGCAGCCCGAAGAAACCTATGGGTACATCGTTAATAAGCTTAACGACTACGATCTGGCCTATCTGCACCTGAGTGAAATGATGTCACCCGAGGACCGCCTGAATAATTATGATACCAGCATAGTTCCATTTTACCGAAAAATATACAATGGTATTCTAATTTCCTGCGGAGGTCATAGCCTTGAAAGTGCCAGCCAGATGCTGGAAAACCATCATGCCGATCTGATTGCTTTCGGCAAGCCTTTTATCTCTAATCCTGATCTGTTTGAAAGGCTCAGAAATCTTGCAGAACTAACCCCCTGGGATAAAGATACCTTTTATCATGGCGGCCCCAAAGGATATATTGACTACCCGATGTTGCAGTACTCCAGTACGTAAGTTCTAAATCTTGCTACTTTATGAACTCATTTTAAAAGCCAAGGTACTTCTTTGCATTGTGGTAGCAAATATTGCTTACCATATTTCCCACCATTTCCATATCATAGGGTATTTCACCGTTTTCCATGTCTGTGCCCAAAAGGTTACATAATATCCTGCGGAAATAGTCGTGGCGTGGATAGGAGAGGAAGCTACGCGAGTCGGTAAGCATACCCACAAACTGGCTCAGCAGTCCCAGGCTCGAAAGGGCATTGATTTGTTTTGTCATGCCATCTTTCTGGTCCAGAAACCACCATCCGCTGCCGAATTGCATCTTACCAGCTACCGAACCATCGTTGAAGTTTCCGGCCATGGTAGCCAGGAGTTCATTGTCGCGCGGATTAAGGTTATAAAAAATGGTTTTTGTCAGCTGGTTGCTGCTGTCGAGTTTGTCCAGAAAACGTGATAAAGGCCTGGCCATTTCAAAATCACCAATAGAGTCGAATCCTTTATCGGGTCCCAGGGTTTTGAACAAACGGCTGGAGTTGTTGCGCAGGGCGCCCAGATGAAATTGTTGTGTCCAGCCTTTTTCATGGTCCATGATGGCAAAATGATACAGCATGGCCGATTTGAATTTCAGAATCTGTTCTGTATTGAGTTGTTTTCCTGAACGTATCTGTGCAAAGATCTCATTGATTTCAGCATCAGTATAATCTTCAGCAATAATATTTTCAACACCATGGTCCGATAACCTGCAACCCTGCTGATGGAAGAAATCGTGCCGTTTCCGTATGGCTTGCATGAAAGTGGCAAAGGATGTTATGTCCACATCTGCAGCAGCCTGCAGCTTATCTGAATAAGCATTAAAAGTATCGGCTTGATCAACCATCATGGCCTTGTCGGGGCGCCAGGTGGGCAGTACCATTATTTCAAAACCATCATTTTTTGCCTTGATATGATGCTCCAGGCTATCCACCGGATCATCAGTCGTACATACCAGCCTCACATTCATTTTGCGCATGATATTGCGTGCGCTGAATTCTGGTTTATTGAGCAAAGAAGTGGTTTGCTCATAGATTTCTGATGCGGTAGAAGGATTAAGCAGTTTTTCAATACCGAAAGGTCTGCGTAGCTCCATATGTGTCCAGTGATAGAGGGGGTTACGCAAAGTATGGGGAACGGTTTCTGCCCATTTGGCAAACTTGTCGGGGTCAGGAGCATTTCCTGTGCAGTATTTTTCGTCTATACCCAGTGCACGCATGGCTCTCCATTTGTAATGATCGCCATCCAACCAGATTTTGGTCATGTTTTCAAACTGACGGTCTTCACCAATCTCTTCAGGGGGAAGATGACAGTGGTAATCGATGATAGGCATCGATTTTGCGTAATTGTGATACAGTTCTTCTGCAGCCTTGTTTTGCAGCAGGAAATTCTCGTCCATAAATGCTTTCATAGTACTGAGTTTTTTAGCCGGGCAGGTAAGGGATTTAATTCTGACCAGCACCTGACCTGGAATAAAGGATTATATTGATTAAGAATATTTTTCAGAGTGCAAAAAGCCTTTTGATGTGCCTGTCGAAGATATTTTCAGTTACCTGGCTGCCTACCAGTTCTTTGTGCTGGCGAAGCAGGTGGATATACGCTTCTCCTTTTTCTGCGGCAAGTTTATAGGAAACATGCATCAGCTGCCTGAAGTGGAGGTTGTACTGCGGATGGTCAGGTATATGGCGCAAGGTGTTGGCAAGGGTTTCACCATCCCAACTATCCACTTCTTCAATTGAAGGCAATCGGGAGGTATCAATATCAATTACAGTAGCATAGGGTCCGGCCAACTCATCATACCTGTCGAGTCCTCCTTTATAAATGTCCTTTATCAATTGCAGGGCCTCTCCACCGGCCATGGCCAGACCAATAGCTTCCTCAAGCCATGTGGTACCGGCAGTTTTCACATGAATACCTTTATTATGCTTTTTGATGAGTTCTCCCATTATGGGATATATACTGAACTTGTCACTGCCACTGTGTACACTCAATTTGAGATTTCGGGGCAGTCCAAATTTTTCGACAGCAAAGTCGATTACGAAAAGATCCTGTTCAAATTCCTTTCGGAACAGTGTCGCATCACCCACATAATCTACACCTTTATTAAATCGTCCGGTAAATTTGGGGGCAATGGTTTGGGCAGGAATTCCTTCAGTAGCCACCATGGATAGTATAAAAAACATCTCAATGGGGCTCTGGGCCTCAGCTACTTCGTCCATACTTACTTCAGTTATGAAATTTCCTTTGCCTTTCTTCTGTTCAATGTGCCTGTATATGATACCGGCCTGCTTGATGGCAAAGAGGAATTTGCCTGCAATTTCGTGCAGCATTTCCCGTGTGATTTCAAATTGTTCTTTTACCCCGGGGATGGAAAATTGGCCAAGATACTTTTCATTGTTTTTTGCAAACTGCTCAATTTCTTCGTTTTTAGCTTTTTTACCAATATAGTCAGCCACATCCATGGTGAAAAAATCACTATGGTCAACAAATTTGTCAACATTACTCATATTAATATGATCGGCGTCGACAAAGTATGGTTTGTCCCAACCCAGGGCCTTTACCGCTGCATCGGCCTCCTGTCGGGTTTGTGCCGGTTCTGAATGAATGGTCATGTGTTCGCGGTTGGATTTATTCCATACCGGATGTATTTCTATTCCGTGCTCAAGGGCTTTTATAATGCCTTTTAACTGGGCTTCTCCCTGCATAGAAAACCTGTCACCTGTTCCCAAAGAGTACCTTCCTAATTCCATAATTTTTATTGTTTACAATGAAAGAAATTTTTTAAAAAAATTACCGTGTGCGCACACGAAATTAAAAAATTTTTTGTTACTTTGTACAGGAATTTGCAAAAAAGTGAAAAAAAGATGACCAAAGTAACCATTTCGGATATTGCAACAAAGGCTGGAGTATCTGTAGGTACTGTTGACAGGGTCATTCACCATAGAGGGGAAGTAGCTGCCAGGACGAGAGAAAAAGTTTTGAAAATTATTGAAGAAATGAAATATGAGCCCGATATAGTGGCCAGAAGTCTTGCTTCCAAAAAAACTTTGCGTTTTGTTTCACTTATTCCATC
>SKVR01000110.1 GCA_007129355.1 Bacteroidales bacterium
CAAAAAACCCCATTCTTTTATAAAAACCAAATGCCCGGTTTCTTTTATCGACACTCAAAGAAATGCTGTTAAAGCCTCTATTCTTAATCTGTTGACAAAACTGCTGCATTAACCAGTTGCCAATACCGCGGTTACGGTAGGTCTCTTTGATAGCCATAGTTAGCTCAGGGGTTTGAGCATCCACAAAACCATATCCTTTGTCCTGGGCGGTGAATAGCCTTCCCCATATGGCGCCGATAGGTTTTTCATTGGCAAAACAAATAATACCAAAATCCTTTGAATCATTCCAGTCTTCAATGTACCTTGATATTTCGGGCAGATCAATAATGGATTTCTCAAAAGATACTTGGCCGGGTGGCACAAAAATGGCCAGGTGAAGAAATTCACTGAGAATAGAAAAATCTACCCCGCTTATTTCTCTGAATCGAAGGTCCAAAATAAAATGTTATAATGGTTTACGGTAAGTAATTTTGTTACTGAAAAAAATATCCGGAAGATGTCAGTAAATTTAGTCAGTTTTTTATCAAAACAACAACCAGCTCCCCCCCAGTCCAAAGATAATACTGTAAATTATCGCTTCCATCTGTATGGTCCAGAAAACTTTGGGTTTTACAAATTCGGGTTTCATGTAAATGACACCTTCCAGGGTGTTTGAGAAAGGGATGGCACTGCAGAAATCGGCATAAACAAACATCAATCCGCCCATAAACAGAAATCGCATTTCAAAGGAAAGATCGCCTACAAATCCAATGACAGGGTAGAGAACCACCGACATAAGAATGGCTCTTACTACTTGCACGGGAATGATCTTCTTGTTGACACCTAGAGCTTCTTTTGGGTCTGACATGTTTCTCAGAAAGGACTTGTAAAGCTGGTCTCTTCCGCCGTAAAGCCTTTTTGAAAATTGATAATTGATAACTCCGGCAATATAATATGTGATGGTGTGTATCACAAAAAACAGTAGGGTAAATCTGATGTAGTCCATTTTTTTGGTTTTAATTTAACAAGCTAATGTGCTTGTTTTAATGTAAGTTTTGTGCCAAATCAATTAAATATCTGAATGACAATTATTTGGCATTTTTTTGAAGAGTTTAATAATCCCGGGAATGTGCACGTTTCTATACAAAAATGCACGAAAATGGACGGGTATAAATTCGTATATTGATAAGAGATAATCAGAAAATAAACGAATTGTTTTGGAGATGATATATGTCAAATTGCTTAACTTTGATAATCATATTTTAAATTACTGGTAATGACCAATTTCCAAGTAACATTTAATACAAAGGAACAGTCAAAAGAAGAAAGCCTGTTACAAACCCTTAAAAGGAAACCGGCTGACAGGCTGATTTTGTTTTTAGAGATGTCAGAATTTTATCTGAATCTCTATCCTCCCCAAAAACCTGAACCTGATAATAACTTTCATATTTATCCCAATGAGTGACCAACCAATAATGCCCTTATCATCCGATGAGCTTAGAAGCATAGTTGATAATTTCATTAAAGCTGCTAACGAGAATCATTTAAAGATGATACTCATAGGAGGAGGTGCGGTTAATTTTCATGGTGTTCAAAGGCATTCTGCCGATATTGATTTCTGGATCGATACTAATAGAGAAAATCTTGATAAACTAAAATCGGCTCTTAAACAATTAAACTACAAATTTGAGGATTTTCCTAAAGAAGTTTACGAGCAGAAGCAAAATATCAGCATTCATATAAGTCCGGTTTTTAAAATTGAGCTTATAACATATCTCAATTTCGGACTTTCATTTTCAGAAGCTTATGAAAAGTCTGATGTTACCTTTTTAAATGATCAAAAGTTTCTGGAATTACATATTCTTTCCTACAATGACCTTATTGAATCAAAGTTGAAAGCAGGAAGACCCAAAGATTATTATGATGTTCTTAGCCTGAAAGAGATTGATGAAAAACGCAGAAAATCAGAATAATCTTCTACATCAGAAATAAATCCTGTACGTCATCATAGGCATAAATCCCATCTGGTAAGATGTGCTTATTTCTTTGGTTTCGTTGTTCCAGTTTTGGATGAAAACATTCTGGTGGTTGGTAATGTTTTGCAGGTCAAGAGCCCATTCCTGGTTAACGGATCGGCCGTTGAGCCGGAATGTGACCCTTCCGTTCAACCTGAAATAATCAGGAAATCTTTCTTCATAGGCATTTTTCCAGATATACCTTATCCCGTCATCTTCAACTGAACGTTCTGCATCAATAGGCAGGTAGCGGGTACCACCGGCATACACCATTTTTAAATCAACCGATAACAGCGACTTGCTTCCCAGCTGCCACTCATAGCCTGATAAAGCATTGAAAACAAAGTTATTGTTAAAGGCTGAGTTGCGCCACACTCCGTCGTATCCCCTGTAGCCGGCATCAAACACTGATGCTGTAACCAGGTAATAAAAGCCTTTGTGCAGAAATTTTTCAAGGGTAAGTTCAATGCCCTTGTTTTCTCCTGTACCAGTGTTTTCCATATTGTCATATATCATAAAGCCATATCCGCCACCCTGGCTGAGAAGAGAAAATTCAGGACGGCGCCATGCAACGGGTACATTATACAGATACTGGTAATATACCTCTGCTTTGAGCCTGTGTCCCTGCCCCAGCAGTCGTTCATAACCCGCCACCATGTGCAGGCTTCGGGTAAAGTCCAGCTCTATGTTAGTCATCTCATAAGAAAGATTAAGCGTATCCACAAGACGTTGACCAAAATAAAGTGCTCTCATCTGGGTCTGGCTGTGAAGACCGGCGCCAAAGTTTATGGATTGTCCGGGTATAAATTCCCATTTCATGCCCATACGTGGTTCCAGGGCATAGCTGTTGTTTAAGAAAAGCAAGGATGAATGCAATCCTGATGTTATGGAGAGTTCATCGGAGAAACGATGTCGCCATTCTGCGAAAGCGCGAGCAAAACTCATATCTCCGGCAGAATTCAGGTAGTGCTGGTACTGATCGTTTTCTTTGTGAAAGTATTTTCCGTGGTAGCCAAAATCATAGAAATCGTATACCAGGCCTGTGTTCAAATAATTGCGTGAACTGAGCCTGTGGGAATATTTGGTGGAAAAAGTGTACTTAACTTCCCAAAGCTTTTCTATTATCAAGGGCATTTCCTCGCTTAAATTCAGGTCATAAATTTCGCTGGAACCATCGATGCCTGAAACCGAAAGAGTGCTTGACAGGCGGGCATTATCATTAAAATAATACACATGATTCATACCAAGTACACCCATACTGTTGTCATAATAAAGATCGGTGCCTGAGAAGCCAAACTGTGCATCATCTTCCTCACTATCGAGCATGGCAATATTATTCACCCCTCCCAGCCCAAAAACACTCAACCGGCCTTTTTTCAGGGGGAAGTTCAATTTGAAAGACATATCCTTGTATTTTGGAATTGCGGCACCAGTTCCAAAGTTCATACCGGCGGCATGCAGCAATTCCAAAGTACTATAGCGGAAATTTGTCATATATGAAGCCTGACTGTTGTCAGAAAAAGGTCCTTCGGCACCCAGTTCAAAACCATTAAAGCCTACCTGGCCCATAAACTCGTGTTGTTGGTTGTTTCCATTTCGCATCTTCAGGTCAAATGCGCCCGCGAGGGCATTACCAAATTCGGCGGGGAAAGCTCCGGTATAAAAATCGGAATTGGCAAGAAGGTTATTGTTAAGCATGCTCACCGGGCCACCTGTTGCAGCCAGCGAACCAAAATGGTTAGGATTGGGAATCTCAACTCCTTCGAGTCGCCACGATAGTCCCATGGGTGAGTTTCCCCGGATTATTATGTCATTTCTTTGGTCTGAAACTGATGAAACCCCGGCAAAGTTGGCTGCCATGCGCGACGGATCGCCCAGACTTCCGGCATAACGCTCGGTTTCATCAATGGTAAATGAACGGGCGCTCACCATGGCCATTTCGTTCAGGGGCTGGTCTTTACGGATATCCGGCCTTACCACAAAATCTTCAAGGAGATACACCTGTTCCTCAAGCTTTATGTCGAGCACAAGTTCACGTCCTGATACCAGGAGCAAATTCCTTAACTGCACAGACTGGTAGCCAACCATGCTAACTTGTACATCCAGACGACCCAGCGGGAGGTTCTCCAGACGGAAAGCCCCATTGATGTCAGTGGCTGCCCCGCGAAGCGGGTCTGAGTCAGTGATAATGACAGTGGCTCCAGGCAAAGGAAGCTCGGTGTAGGCATCCAGCACTCGTCCGCGGAATGTTTGTGCAGTTTCCCGGGCCATACTGGCTGATTGCATGAAAGTGATAAGTATAGCTGAAATCAGAATTCCGTTCAACAGAAAAGTTCTCATATAGAAAGTATTGATAGGTGGTTAATTTTTGTAATTGTTTTTTTGTTTTTTAATAATTTACATACCAGATAATAACTGATTTTTATCTTGCCAGAGGTTTGATAACTTTAAGTAACATAAATCTTAAAGCCTGACGGGCAAATTCGAACTGGTTGAAGTTACCTATGATGTATGCATCTGATTCGGGATGATAAAACATAAAAGCCCCTGTGGCTCCGGCTACTCCCCAGCAATTAAGTTTTTCAGGCATTAATACCGGAACAGTTCTGAACTGCCAGATGCCATAGCCATAATCAATACCCATTTGGAAACGGGCGCTGTCATTTCTCATTTTTTCAAGGGTTTCCGGGGTAACGATCCGGCATTTTACCAGTGCTTTCATGAACCTGAGTAAATCCTCAGCAGGGGCAACAATCCCTCCTCCGGCATAATCAAGTGCCGCATATGCTTTATTGTCATTCAACCGGGTCTTTTTGCGGAAGAAATCCGTCATTGGATATATGGAAGGCACAGAGGGTTCTGAAGCATGAAGCATCCATGAGTTTTTCATACCCAGGGGCTCAAAGAAATAGAATCTCAGAGCATCATGAAATGACATTCCTGTGATTTTTTCAATGATCAAACCAAGTATATGATAATTGGTGTCTGTGTATTTAAATCCTTTGCCGGGAGCGAAGGCCGGTTTTGCATGGGTTTTGGTCCACTCTATGGTTTGTTGCGGACTCATACTGAAGTTCGGATCTTGTACAACCGATTCAAGCAAGGGCCAGAAGTTATCAGGCAAACCCGAAGTCTGATTAAGTAAATGTCTGATCTGTATTTCTCCGGAATACTCTTTCCCTTTGTAAATATGCAAACCTTTCATTAACTGAGGTTCAAGGAATTTTTCTACGGGGTCACTAAAGGAAAGTTCACCGTTTTCGAATAAAATTGCTACTAGTGTAGAAGTAAACAGTTTACCCACACTTGCCATATAATTGGGCTGATCCGGATGGGCCGTCATGATTCCGGTATTGCCTTCAGCAATTTTCAGGCAAATATCAAGCTTGCGGGAGTAAACCATCAGATTAGCATTCCTGATCGTTTTATCCTTTCTGACTTTTGTCCTGAAAGCTTGTTCTATCTTATATAGTACTTTTTCTTTTTCCATTTTTTTGCTCATTTCTCAGAAATCCTACTTAAAGATCATAAATTCATTCAGTTTTAAAGGGCATGACTGCCCGGGCAGATTCCTTAGCTTAACGAGTTTTATTCTCAATAAACTGTTTCAAAACCATGCCAATGATCGTAACAGTCAAAGAATCAAATTTATGATGCTAAAATCGGAATATGGGAAGAGTACTTTTTCTGTTCATTTTCGCAAGAAATATGTTCGGAAATGTACACCTTTTAATATGAAGTCTAATCAGGTTGGATAGTGTAATTGACATTTAATGAGTATTTTGATTTGTAAGGTGCGATTTTTGATTTAATTGAATAACTCTGACTTCATTGAAGCCTAATCAAATCAAATTATTCCGCAATCTTTAATATTGATATCTGTATGAAAAAAGCAGCCATTATCCTTTGCAGCTTCCTTATTTGCTCTAACTTGCAAGCGCAACCCTCAGCACAAATTGAGCAAACCCCGGTTATGACACTGGGTGTATTTCATTTTAGTTTTCCCAATCTGGATGCTGTGAAAACGGCCGAAGAAGACAAGATCTCGGTTCTTGATGAGCCCTGGCAATCGGAGATTATTGCCATTGCAAAGGCCATTGAGGAGTTCAGGCCCACTATTATTGCCATAGAATCAAATCCTTCGCAGCAGAGCCGTATCGATTCCCTTTATCAGCTTTATCAGGCGGGAAAGTGGGAGTTGACAACCAATGAAACGCAGCAGCTTGGTTTTCGCATTGCCCGCAACCTGGGTATCGACAGAATCTATTGTGTGGATGATATGGGGATGCAATACGATAATATTCTAAATCTTTTTGCAGATAGCACCAGGCTATCGGCACTGGAGCATTATTTTCTCAATTCACACTACAGGCACATAACCCTGCGCGAAAGAGGCAGAGTTGAAAGTATTATTGATGATATACTTTTTTACAATCATCCCGATCAAATCCGTGAAAGCCTTTCTATATATCTTTTACATCCATTCAAATACGAAGAAAGCCCGGGCGATTTTACAGGTGTGGATTGGGAATCCGGCAGATGGTATAACCGCAATCTCCGGATCTTCAGAAACGTGCAACGCATTGAACGTGCGCCTGACGACCGGATACTGATGATCGTGGGCTATGACCATCTGAACCTGTTAAACCTATTTTTTGATACATCCCTTGAATTTGAGTTTGTGTCTCCGCTTCCTTATCTGGAAAAGGTAAAGGATCTTTGATTCATGAACCGGAAGCTGGAAGTCCCTTCGGTCCGAGAACTTCCAGCTTGCACAGCAACTGGAAGCTTCCAAATGGAACACTGATCAACCGGAAGCTGGAAGTTCCTGCGGAAGCTTCCAGTTCCTCCGGTGCAGGAACTTCCAGCTTGCGCAGCAACTGGAAGCTTCCGGTTAGGAATTGAAAGCTTCCGGTTAGGAATTGGAAGCTTCCGGTTAGGAATTGGAAGCTTCCGGGTTTTTAGGTAACTTTATAATATCAATAATTATAGCAACTAATTATAGTTTCTACCTTAATATATTCATTTCGAGTAATTCTTTACCTATGAATAACCCACTTGAATACGACCGCTTTTACCACATCTATAACCGGGGAAACAATTACGAAAATATTTTTATTGATCATAACGACTATCAATATTTTCTAAAATTGTATGATATTTATATTGAGTCTGTTGCAGATACTTATGCCTGGTGTCTGCTGAAAAATCATTTTCATATTTTATTAAGAATAAGAGCTGATGATGAAATAGGCTACCTAAACTCTGCGCATGCCCGATCAGATGAGCTGGATAAAAAATGGAAAACCTATTTTCCTGACAAAGCCGGCGGGAATTATCAGCGAAAACCCAAACCATCAGAGCAATTCCAGCACCTGTTTGCTTCTTACACAAAATACTTCAATAAAAAATATGGTAGAGCAGGGTCATTGTTTACTAAAAACTTTCATCGAATAAGAATAGATAATGAGAAATACTTTACAAATCTTATAGTTTACATCCATAACAATCCTGTAAAACATGGCTTTACAGAATATGCAATGGATTACCCCTGGTCATCATATCTAACCGTTACTTCCACCAAAAACACCAAGCTAAAAAATGAAGATGTGCTCAACTATTTTCAAGATCTGGAAAACTTCAAGTATATGCACCAAATCCGAGGATTGGAAGATGACGATAATTTAAAGGGATTGATTGTGGAATAAGGTAAGTAGAACTGTCAGGAACTTCCAGCTTGCGCAGCAACTGGAAGCTTCCGGGTTTGGGTGGACAAATTCCGGAAGCTGGAAGTTCCTGCGGAAGCTTCCAGTTCCTGCGGAAGCTTCCAGTTCCTCCGGTGCAGGAACTTCCAGCTTGCAAAGCAACTGGAAGCTTCCGGCAAGGGTGGAAGTTCTGTTAAAAAAATTATGCATGTTAAAAAAAAACATATATTTGTTCTGTAAATCCATAAAACCGCAAACCATGAAAAGACATTTACTCCTTACATTTTGCAGTTTGTTA
>SKVR01000292.1 GCA_007129355.1 Bacteroidales bacterium
AGTCGTCAGGCGAGTATTCTGGGTCGCAGGGAAGCATTAACAGGTAAGGCTAAGTTTGGGATTATGGGCGACGGTAAAGAAGTGGCCCAGATTGCCATGGCCAAGACCTTCTGCGAAGGCGACTGGCGCAGTGGGTATTACCGCGACCAGACTTTTATGCTGGCAACAGGCATGACAACCCTGGAGGAGATGTTTTCACAACTATACGGTGATACCGACCTGCAGGCCAACCCATCCAATGGTGGCCGGATGATGAACAATCACTATGCATCCAGAAGCCTTGATGAAAAAGGAAACTGGAAAGACCTTGCAAAACAGAAAAACACCAGTGCCGACATGTCACCGACAGCCGGGCAAATGCCACGTTTGCTGGGTCTGGCACAGGCATCGAAAGTTTACAGAAATCATCCCGAAAAAAAGATACAGAAAAACTTCTCCAGAAGTGGCAATGAGGTTGCATTTGGTACCATCGGAGATTCATCTACTAGTGAAGGCCTCTTTTTTGAAACCATGAATGCAGCCGGGGTTCTCCAGGTTCCTATGGCTATGTCGGTATGGGATGATGGTTATGGAATAAGCGTACCCATTGATTATCAAACCGTTAAAAAAAGCATTTCTGAAGCTCTTAAAGGTTTTCAACGTGATAAAGAAAACAAAGGTTTTGAAATTTTTAAAGCCAATGGCTGGGATTACCCCGCGCTCATTGAAATCTATAAAAAGGGTGTGGAGATCTGCCGCAAAGAACACGTTCCGGTTTTATTTCATATAACCGAAGTTACTCAGCCCCAGGGGCACTCAACCAGCGGATCGCATGAGCGCTACAAAGACGAAAAGCGCATGAAATGGGAAAAGGAATTTGATTGTCTTAATAAGATGCGTGAATGGATCCTTGAAAACCAGATTGCTTCGGCTGACGAACTGAATAAGATAGAAAAAGAAGCTGTTGCCCGTGTTAAGGAAGCGAAAAAGAATGCATGGGAAAATTTCCAGAAGCCCATCAAAAAGATGCGTGATGATTTTGTGGAAATGGTAAATATTACCCAGTGCCAGTGTCTGAAAGTGGATAAAATTGATGAATTAATGCAGGAGCTGATACGTATTGGAGAACCTATCCGTAAGGATGTGGTAAGTTCGGCAAAAAAAATCCTAAGGCTGATATGCCACACCTGTACATCGGAGAAATCGCTCAAGATG
This sequence comes from Bacteroidales bacterium, assembly GCA_007129355.1. Classification (GTDB taxonomy): domain Bacteria; phylum Bacteroidota; class Bacteroidia; order Bacteroidales; family UBA7960; genus SKVR01. The sequence continues at coordinate 1,195 of SKVR01000292.1, forward strand.
CAGGTTAGCAAGTGGCTACAAGAGACACTGGAAGAAAGCACCGTGCGATACAGTTCTCATTTGTACAGTGAATCTGACAAATCACCCCTGAAAGTTGAAGAAGTAAAACCTCAGTATTCTGAGAACAGCAAGAAGGTAAATGGCCGTGAGGTTCTGGTGGCCAATTTCGATCATATATTAAGCAAATATCCCGAAACATTAGTCTTTGGTCAGGATGTGGGTAAGATTGGGGGTGTTAACCAAACCCTTGAAGGCATGCAGGATAAATACGGTGAGCTTCGTGTAAGCGACACCGGCATCCGCGAGGCTACCATTATTGGCCAGGCACTGGGTATGGCCATTCGTGGTTTGCGACCCATTGCAGAGATTCAATATTTTGACTACCTGATTTACGCACTTCAGGTACTGAGCGATGATCTTGCCACTTTGCATTATCGAACTGCAGGCGGACAGAAAGCCCCTATGATCATCAGCACCCGTGGCCATCGTCTGGAAGGAATATGGCACTCGGGAAGCCCTTTGAGTATGGTTATAAACTCTATACGGGGAGTTCATGTTCTTGTGCCGCGAAACCTTACGCAAGCTGCAGGCTTCTACAATACGATGCTACAGTCTGATGACCCGGCGCTGATCATTGAACCATTGAATGGATATCGTTTGAAAGAAATTCTTCCGGACAACATCGGTGAATACACCATACCCATTGGTAAACCCGAAATACTTCGTGAAGGCAATGATGTTACACTGGTAACCTACGGATCTTGTGTGCGAATTGCCGAAGATGCTGCTGACCAGTTGAAGGAATATGGAATTTCTGTTGAGCTTATCGATGTACAAACCCTACTCCCCTTTGATATTAACAAAACCATTGTTGAATCTTTAAAAAAAACCAATAAGATCGTGTTTTTCGATGAGGATGTTACCGGAGGTGCAACAGCATATATGATGCAAAAAGTGCTGGAAGAACAGAATGGATACCTTTACCTGGATGCGAAACCCGGTACCATTACAGCCAAAGATCACAGGGCAGCATACAGTACCGATGGAGATTATTTCTCAAACCCCAATGCCGAAGATGTTTTTGATGTCATTTATGAAATCATGCACCTTTACAATCCCCAAAGATTTCTGGATCTCTATCCACATAGTCCTAAAATTTCTTAAATTAAAGAACGGATAAAAACTTCAATATCAGCAGAAAGGGTCTTCAAAAGAGACCCTTTTATTTAACCATTGTATTAAATATATGTTTAACTTTTTATGGCAGGTTTTCAAAAATAACTTATCTTTGCCGGCTCGGACAAATTATGATTTCTACCGCATTAGTTCAACTCAGCGACTATTGTCAACATTCACAAAAAGTAATATGACAGATCAAAAAAACACAACCGGTAAAGATAATGTTCTTGACGGAAAAAGACTGTATTACAGCTTTCTGGCAGGTGCATTCAATGTATTTGAGAACCAGAAAATGCTTAACAAGATCAATGTATTTCCTGTTCCTGATGCCGATACCGGAACCAACCTTGCATCAACCTTTCGTTCTATTGTTGAAAATACTGCTCCCAGTAATAACATCAAACATACTTCGGTTGCCATTGCTGACGCGGCATTGACAGGAGCCCGGGGAAATTCCGGGATTATCATTGCACAGTTTCTTTACGGCATGAGCAATGAGCTTGAAGATCAGGCTGAGATTACCGTGCAATCATTTGCCGATGCCACCATGAAAGCAGTAAATTATGCTTACCAGGCGATAGCCAATCCGGTTGAAGGTACTATTATTACTGTTCTGCGCGAATGGGCTGAGTTTATATACGATGTAAAAGACAAATATGAAAGCTTTGAGCACCTCATGCAGGAGTCTTTGGTTAAAGCTCGTGAATCTCTGGCAAAAACCCCCGAAAAACTTAAAATACTTGCCAAATCCAATGTAGTTGATGCCGGTGCTCAGGGGTTTGTAATTTTTCTCGAAGGCATTAACCAGATCTTTGAAAAGGAGAATGTAAAAAAGATTTTGAGTTTTAAAGCTACTAATGTTGAACAGGATGCCAGTATTTTTGAAGAGCATGAAGAGGGAGAATTCAGATTTTGCACTGAAGCCTTGATTTCACTTCATCAAACTAACAAAGAAGATGTAAAGAGCTTTTTAAGCAATATGGGCGATTCGCTGGTTATGGCAGGCCCTGAAACACGCATGCGTATACACATTCACACCAATGAACCCGAAGTGGTATTTGCACATCTGGCTGATGTTAGTACAGTGCTTTATCAGAAAGTGGATGATATGGTTAAGCAAAACGACGTTGCCCATCGCCGTAAGCATGATATAGCCCTGGTGGTTGATTCCACCTGCGACCTTCCCAAAGAAATAATCGATCATCATCAGATTAACGTAATACCCCTCAATGTCTTTTTCGGCGAAAGTCAGTTCCTTGACAGGCTTACCATTACCCAGGATAAGTTTTTTGATTTGTTGAAAACATCAGATGTATATCCCACATCTGCCCAACCCGGCATCAAGGACATCAGCAACACCCTGAACTATCTTTCAACTCACTACGAATCTATCATTGCACTGCATATATCAAGCGTGCTGAGCGGTACTTTTTCAAACAGTAAAAAAGCAGCGGAAAGTATTACACACGATAATAAAAATAAGCACATAGTTGTTCTGGACTCCAAACAAACCAGTGCTGCTTTCGGATTGATTGCTTTAAGAATTGCCCGGGCCATTGAGAAGGGCATGACCCATGATGAAATCATTGCAAAATCACAGGAATGGATCGGGAAAAGCAAAATATACGTGGGTGCCAGGTCTCTTGAGTCATTTGTTAAAGGTGGAAGAGTAAGCCCTGCCAAAGGCTTTATCGGCTCCCTGCTTAATGCCAAGCCTATTATTTCCATCGATGAGAATGGGAAAGCAGCTTTGCTTGACAGGGCTTTCAGTTACAAAGGCAGCCTGCAAAAAACACTTAATCATGTAAGAAAATATATGGGTGATAACAAGGTCTGGGGGTACAGTATAGTACATGCGAGGGATCCGGAAACTGCAGACTGGTATGCAAAAGAAGTAGAAGCTATTACAGGCTTGAAACCCGAGTATATCATGGAGGTTTCTCCCGTACTGGCCATTAGCGCTGGTCTTGGCGCTGTGGGTGTGGCCCTGATGATGGAATAAACAAACTGCAACCACCTGTAAAAAAAAAGACTGCCTCATAAGCAGGATTTAATCTGGACGCTGAGCTTGTCGAAGCGGTTATATTACTGATATTCAGCAGTCGTTTCGACAGGTGTTACAGTGAGTTCATCGAACTGCTCAACGACCATGAATCACTTTTCAGGCAGCCTCTTTTTAAAAACAGCAATGGAGTTCTAATAATTCTCAACCCATTCTTCAAAGTAAGCCTGCGGATGCTGGCAGGTTGGGCAATTTTTCAATGCTTTTTCACCTTCATAAATATAACCACACTTGCGGCAATACCATTTGGTTTTTTCCGGACGTTGAAAAACAGACCCATCTTCCACTCTCTTAAGGAGTTTCAGATATCTTTCTTCATGGTTTTTTTCTGCTTCTGCAATCATTTTAAATGTAGTAGCAATTCTCCTGAACCCTTCTTCTTCGGCAATACGGGCAAATTCGGGGTAAAGCTGTGTCCACTCTTCATTCTCACCTGCTGCTGCACCTTTTAAATTTTCTGCAGTAGTACCCAGTTTTCCTGCAGGATAAGAAGCAGTAATTTCTACCATACCTCCCTCTAAATGCTCATAAAACCTTTTGGCATGCATTTTTTCCTGGTTGGCTGTTTCGGTAAAATACCCGGCAATTTGCTCATAGCCTTCTTGTTTAGCAATTTTTGCATACATCTGGTAGCGGCGTGTGGCCTGTGATTCACCGGCAAATGCTTTCAGCAGATTCTGCTCCGTTCTCGTTCCTTTAATGCTTTTTTCCATAATTTAATCTGTAAAATGATAAGTACTAAAAATCCGCAGGATGTGATTCCCTCGAAATGTTCCTGCTTTACAATGGGATTCAAAATTAAGTTATTTGTAAGAAAAAGCATTCCTAAAGGCAAAGGAACAGCCTGATTTTCTGTAATTTATAATGAGTTTAAATAAAAAAAGGATGCAACCATTTGAGTTTTAGTTGCATCCTGAAATTATGAAATAAGAAGGCTATTTATTGACATGCTCAAATGCCCCGGCAGAATAACCTATTTAATAAGTGTTTGAGAACGATCGGGTCCTGTTGATACTATGGAGACATTTACGCCGGTATAATCTTCGATATAGCTGATATAGTCAAGCAACTCTGCAGGGAGTTCATCATAATCTCTAAACTTACCCAAATTTGTTTCCCAGCCTTTAAATGTTTTATACACAGGCTTGATCTCTTCTGAGTCAAACTCAAAGGGGATATAATCAATTTCACCACCTTTATAGCCATAAGCAATACAAGCTTTGAACTCATCAAAACCGTTAAGTACATCAGCTTTTGTCATAATCAATGTAGTTACGCCATTTATCATTACACTATAACGTAATGCCGGAAGATCGAGCCATCCGCAGCGGCGGGGACGCCCGGTTGTTGAGCCGAATTCATTTCCTTCTTTGCGAAGGAGTTGTCCTTTCTCATCAAAAAGTTCGGTGGGAAATGGACCGCTGCCAACCCTTGTGCAATAAGCTTTGAAGATTCCAAAAACCACCCCGATTGTTGAAGGAGCCAAACCAAGCCCTGTGCATGCCCCTGCTGCAATAGTATTGGAAGAAGTTACAAAAGGATAAGAGCCAAAATCAATATCGAGCAGTGAACCCTGGGCACCTTCTGCCAGAAGCTTTAATCCATCATTCAACGCCTTATTAACAAATATTTCAGAATCTACAGCAGGAAATTCCTTTAGCTTTTCAGCACCTTCAAACCATTTTTTTTCATATTCTTCAAAGTCAAGATAATCAAGCTTTACCGTTTGAATGTCAAAGCCCAGGGCTCTGGCTTTATGCAAATGGCTCTCCTTAAGAATTTCATATTGCTCACGGAAGTCACTTTGCAATAAGTTTCCTATTCGAAGTCCATCCCGTGCAATTTTATCAGTATAGGCCGGACCTATTCCCTTGAGTGTACTTCCAATCTTTGATTCACCTTTGGCATGCTCAAGAGCAGCATCCAGTAATTTGTGTGATGGAATGATTAGATGCGCTTTGCGTGAAATGAGTAATCTTTTTTTCATGACATCAAAAGGCATCTGAATGCTGCGCAGTTCCTCGTTGAAAATCATGGGGTCAATAACCACACCATTACCAATCAGGTTTACTGAACCTTCATGAAAGATACCCGAGGGTATGGTATGCAAAATATATTTTTTGTTATCAAATTCAAGTGTATGACCGGCATTTGGACCTCCCTGAAAACGGGCTACAACATTATAATCCGGTGTAAGAACATCAACAATTTTACCTTTGCCTTCGTCGCCCCATTGCAGCCCGAGAAGAACGTCAGCTTTATTTTTCATCATCTTCATTTAGAATTCAATTAGAGAATTGCACATAAAAAAAGCCGTTTATCAGCGGCTTAACATTTATTTGATTCAAAAGTAATAGATTTTTATGTAACAGACCCAATCCAAAAGCAAGAAACCTTTTTTAATAAAACCAGATCAGTTATTTTTCAACTTCTCGCAATTTTTACATAAACCATAAAATGTAAATGATCTGTGATTGACATTGAAGCCCATAAGGTTTTCGATGGAGTTTTGTATCTCCTGCAGACGCGGATCACAGAATTCAAGAACTTTACCACATTCTGTACACACAAGATGATCGTGCTGTTTGTATTTATAAGATTTCTCAAACTGGGCAACATTTTTTCCGAACTGATGCTTGATAACCAGGTTACAATGTAAAAGCAATTCTATCGTATTATAAAGAGTAGCTCGGCTTACCCTGTATTTATTGTTCTTCATTTTGATATACAATGACTCCACATCAAAATGACCTTCTGTAAGATATATTTCCCTGAGAATAGTAAAACGTTCAGGAGTTTTCCGATGCCCGTTGTTTTCGAGGTAAACAGAGAAAATGCTTTTAACTGTTTCCAAAACTTCAGGATCTTGTTTTCGGTCTTTCATGTACATTGATAAAATGTTTTCGTACCTCTGGAAGTTAATGCCCGGCAAAAGCCCGATTTATTAACAATAACTTTGCTTTCAGGGCATAAAGATATAAAAACTTTTTGTTATTTGAAATGGTTATAAATAAATAAACCTAGCCACTGAATACAAGCAGCTTACGAGCAGATAAAAGTTTATTTACCTATTCTTGATACCTGTTTTACACCCTTGATTTTTTTTATTTTCCCGATAAGGGCATTAAGGTGCTGGGTATCATTAACATAAAGCATGACGGTACCTTCAAAGGTGCCGGCATTACTGTCAATGTTTATAGATCGGATATTTAGGTTATACTCGCTGGAAATAAGGCTGGTAATGTCGTTGAGAATTCCCATATCATCAAATCCCCGGATTTTGATACCGGACAAAAACGCTATTGATTTTCCGGTATACCATTTAGCCTTTACAATGCGATAAGCATATTTTGACATGAGCTGTACGGCATTGGGGCAATTGTTGCGATGAATTTTGATTCCTTCATTGATGGTAACAAAACCAAAAACATCATCGCCGGGTATAGGGTTGCAACAGGGTGAAAGTGTATAGTCGAGAGCTTCCAATCCATCGCCAATGAGCAATGTATCGGGTTTTTCTTTTAGTTTCTG
>SKVR01000304.1 GCA_007129355.1 Bacteroidales bacterium
CAGATGAACTGATTGCTTTGCAACAGGAATGGAAAAAGATTGGTCCCGTGCCCCGTAAGTTTTCTGATAAGATATGGAAAAGATTCAGGGCTGCCTGCGATGAGTTCTTCAATCGTAAGGCCGAATACTTCTCTAATATAGGTGAAAAGCAGGAAGAGAACTATCGTAAGAAGAAAGAACTTATTGAGAAAATCAGAACCTACGAGTACTCGAAGGATAACACAGAAAATCTTAACATTCTCAATGAGTTTCAACGCGAATGGATGGAAATTGGTCATGTGCCAATTAAGCAGAAAGATGCCATACAAAATGAGTTCAGGAAAACCATTAACGAACAGTTCGATAGACTTAATATTAGCCGCAAGGCAAAATCGACTATTGGGTTCAAAAACAAGATTGAAAATCTGAAAAATTCACCCCACGCTGATAATATCATCAATAAAGAAAGGGCATTTTTGCTTAACAAGATCAATGCGCTGCAGAATGATATCAAACTCTGGGAGAACAATATTGGTTTCTTTGCTTCATCTAAAAAAGCAGATGTACTGAAGTCGGAGTTTGAAAATAAGATAGAAAAGGCTAAAACCGATATTTCCATTCTGGAAGAAAAACTCAAAATATTGTATGAATCGCAATCTTAACTGCAATAAATTTACTGAGTTGGAGTTTAACCTGAAGTAACCTTTATCTTAAAAAAAGCTTGTGATGAAAAGATGTTTTCTTATTATTATTCTGCTTTTTGCAGTGCAATCATTAAGTGCACAGTTTTCGGTGGGATTAAGAGGTGGATTGAATTTTACATCTCTGCCTGTAAAAACTTATGAAATTGATAATGCACAGATAGAAGCTTTACCCGACTCATATACAGGTTTTCATTTAGGGTTGATTACTCAGGCAAAATTCCCAGGTTTTTTTATACAGCCCGAATTTCTTTTTGTTTCATCAGGAAACCAGTTCCGTTATGAACACCCTGACCTGGAACGTGATATATTTTTTACACAAAGATTTTCTAAAGTTGATATTCCTGTCTTATTGGGTTTGAGAGGAGGACCTTTGCGGCTTGGGTTAGGACCTGTAGCATCCTATATGTTGGAGAATTCGTCCAATCTTACCGAATCAGAGTTTTATGAAGGTGAAAAAAATCTTTCAGAGAAATTTAATTCATTAACTTACGGATTTCAGTTAGGAGTGGGATTGGATATCGGAAATATTGTCCTTGATTTGAAATATGAAGGCAGTGTGAATAATTATAGTGAAGAAATGACCATTGGAGACTCAACTTTTATATTTGACACGCGACCCCGGCAGATCGTATTCAGTATCGGACTTTTATTCTTCTGATACAATAACCGGAAATATAGAAAGATGCTTTCTCAAAAGTGCCAGTTGGTCGTTGAGCTTGTCGAAAATACATTGATTACCAGCCATATAATCGCTTCTAGATGCTCAGCGTCCAGATAAAATCTGGCTTTTGAGACAGCCTCTTTTTTATCTGAAGGTAATAGCTTTAACCGGTGATACTTTTGCAATAATATAACTGGGAATGATTAGCATGGCCAGGCAGATAATAAAAGTACCCAGGTTGATGGCAAGAATATGCAGAAATTCAAAATTGATGGGTACTACATCCACGAAATAAGATTCCTGCGAAAGTTTTATTAAACCAAATTTTTGTTGAAGCAAGGCAATTCCAATACCTAGCAGATTTCCCAGCACAAGCCCCCTTAAAATAAGGAAACCGGCATGGTACAAAAAGATTTTTCTTACCAGCTTATTGTCAGCTCCAAGGGCTTTCAGTATCCCGATAAGGTTAGTCTTTTCCAGTACAGATATAAGTAAGGTAGTTATCATGTTGATACCCGCCACCAGGATCATAATGATTATGATTACATAAACATTCATGTCCAGCAATGCAAGCCAGTCGAAAATCTGAGGATAAACCTGCCGGATGGTTCTGGATGTGAGCGTGTAAGGTATTTTTTCCATTACAGTTTCATTCATTCTTTCCAACTGGCGGTAGTTGTCAATTAATACCTCAAAACCGCCTACCTGATCTGTCGTCCAGTCATTGAGCCTTTGCAAATGTCCGATGTCACCAAGAATAAAGATTCTGTCAAGTTCTTCCAGCCCGGTTTCATATATGCCCGCAACATTAAATCTTCTTACCCTGGGCGGGTCCTGAATGAAGTATACAAATACATTATCATCCAGATTTAGTTGCATTAGTCTGGAGATATATTCAGAAATAATAATTTGGTCACTTCTGGCTGTATCAGTTATATTAAGTATGCTGCCTTGTTTGAGCCTTTCGCGGAAAAAATCCCAGTGAAAATCATCACCAATTCCTTTAAAAATTACCCCGTGAATCTCATCATCTGTTTTTATGATGCCGGGCTTGGTACCAAAAACCTGGATATGCTTTATTCCTTCTTCATTTTTAAGATCAGGATAAAAGTCTTGTAATTTACTTACAGGCCTTGCTTCGTAAGATAAATTGTAATCGAAATTGGTTATCTGAATATGCGATCCAAATCCTATTACCTTGCTGCGGATCTCATCCTGAAATCCTGTAACTACAGATACAGCAATGATCATTACAGCAAGCCCCAACGAGATAGAAAGTATGGCTATAGCCTTTACCAGGCCGGTAAGCTTTGGTTTTTCTGCCCCCATTTTTCGGGCTATAAAGAAGGGTAAGTTCAAAATTTCGATTTTTTAAGTCCATTTTCCTTAAGTGCAAAAATATAACTTTTATTTCCTTATTAGCCTGCACAGCAAAAATTACTAAGTTTTGTTAACATTGGTCTCCTGTTATTCTCAAAAGGAATCATTCCCTAATAAGTACTAAATGATTTGACTTTGGCTGCAGTTTTAGCTATATTCGATATCTGAATTTACACTTCTCATTTTAAAATCATATATATGGACAAGAGCTTATTAAACAAACTGATGGAAGTTAAGGAATACCCATGTGTTTCCATTTTGCTTCCCACTCATCGTACTGCACCTGATAATCAGAAAAATGCAATCCGATTGAAGAAACTAGTCAGACAGGCATCGGATATGCTTGAAAAAGATTTAGGTAAACGTGAGTCAAAAGGGCTGGTAGACAAAATCGGGAAACTTGCTGCAAAAGTTGATATCAGCCGCACACTTGACGGACTGGCACTTTTTGTTAATAAGGATATTGAACAGATGGTTGATATCCCTTTCAGGGTAAAGGAAAGAGTAATTATCGACAAGACTTTTGCCACTCGCGATCTGATAAAAAGTATAAATAGGGGTACGGATTATTTTGTTCTGGATTTGAGCCTTCATCGTGCACGGCTAATTTCATGCTTCAGGGAACAGGCTAATGAAATTACTCAAAATGGCTTTCCCATGCAAAGTGAGTTTGAAATGCTTGAGCTGAATCCATCCGATTTCTCAAGAGAAAAGAAAAAGCAGATCAAAGAATTTTTTAACCGCGTTGACAAGGTTTTTCTTTCTAATTACCAATTAGATAGTACCAAACTTGTGATAGCAAGTGTACAGAAAAACCTGTCACTTTATCGCGAAGCTGCTGATTCAAAGGGAATTATTTATGACCAACTGGAAGGTAATTACGAAGCTACTTCGGTACATGATTTGGGTAAGAAGGCATGGGAAGTGGTTCGCGAAAAAAACAAAAAGGAGAGACATAGTGCACTTAATGAAATTCAGAATGCAATCAGTGCTCAAAAACTTGCATCAGGTATTACCGAGGTTTGGCGTTTTGCAAATGAAGGTAGAATAGATATGCTGGTTGTTGAAGAAGATTATAATATCAGTGCGGCTTCCGGTAATGACAATAATATCATTCTGGATGTAAGTGATTTCCCTGACAAGGATATCATGCCGGATGCCGTTGATGAAGTGGCCGAAATTGTTGTTAATAAAGGCGGAAAGGTTGTTTTTGTTGACAACGGCACCCTAAGCAAATATCACAAAATAGCTGCAATACTTCGTTATTGAGAAAGTCGGGATAGCTTTGGTTTTTAAAAATTTTCAAAAAGCAGCTCATCATCTCTAACTCCAATCCGGATATTTGAGTCTCTTGTTATCTTTCCTGCAAGAATTTCTTTGGAAAGATGGTTAAGGATATATTTCTGAATAGCTCTTTTTAAAGGTCGTGCACCATATTGCGGGTCGAAACCGGCCTTTGCCAACCAGTTTATTGCGGAGTCATTCAGTTCCAGTTGCACACCGTTTTCAGAAAGCATTTCTTTAACCCGTTCTATCTGTATTCTTACCACATCGCGAATTTCATTGAAATCGAGCGGTTTGAACATAATGATCTCATCAACCCGATTCAGAAACTCAGGCCGAATGGTTTTCTTTAGCAGAACGGTTACTTCATTTTGTGTTTTTTCGAGAATCTCATCTTGGTTGCTTTCTGTCATCTTTCCAAAGTTCTCCTGAATGAGTGATGACCCCATGTTAGATGTCATGATGATTATGGTATTCTTGAAATCAGCGGCACGCCCCTTGTTATCTGTAAGGCGGCCTTCATCGAGTACCTGAAGGAGAATATTGAAAACATCAGGATGCGCTTTTTCAATTTCATCGAGCAGAATAACCGAATAGGGTTTTCTTCTTACCGACTCGGTTAACTGACCGCTTTCTTCATAACCCACGTACCCCGGAGGAGCACCAATAAGGCGGCTAACCGTATGTCTTTCCTGATATTCTGACATGTCGATACGTACCATGGCATTATCATCGTTAAATAGAAATTCTGCCAGGGCCCTTGCAAGTTCAGTCTTACCCACACCTGTTGTTCCCAGAAAAATAAAAGATCCGATGGGTTTTTTGTGATCCTGCAATCCGGCACGACTTCTCCTTATGGCATCAGAAACAGCTTCAATGGCTTCCTGCTGGCCTACAACCCGTTTATGGAGTTCATCCTCAAGCCTGAGAAGTTTTTCCCGTTCGCTCTGGAGCATGCGGCTCACAGGTATACCTGTCCATCGTGATACAACATCTGCAATATCTTCGGCAGCTACTTCTTCCTTTATAAGTGCCTGAGATGACTGCATTTCATGAAGCTTTTGATTGAGTCTTTCAAGTTCACTCTCAGCAGTTTTAATATGACCGTATCTTATTTCTGCAACTTTGCCGAAATCTCCATTTCTCTCTGCTTGATCTGCCTCAAATTTAAGTTCTTCAAGTGCTTTCTTTTGTTTCTGTATTCCGTCAACAACTTCCTTTTCACTTTCCCAGCGTGCTTTGAGAAGATTTTTCTCTTCGTAAAGATTAGCAAGTATAGCATTAAGTTCCTTTAGTTTTTGCTCATCTTTTTCGCGCTTGATGGCTTCTTTTTCAATTTCCAGTTGTCTGATCTTTCTTTCAGCCTCATCAAGTTCTTCAGGCACTGAATTCATTTCAAGCCTGAGTTTTGAAGCCGCTTCGTCAATCAGGTCAATTGCCTTGTCAGGCAGAAACCGGTCGGAAATATAACGTTGCGAAAGATCAACAGCAGCTACAATAGCTTCATCCTTGATACGGACCTGGTGATGGGTTTCATAACGTTCTTTGAGTCCACGTAGAATAGAGATTGCATCTGCGCGGTCTGGCTCTTCAACCATAACCGTTTGAAATCGTCTTTCAAGAGCTTTATCTTTTTCGAAATATCTCTGATACTCTTTAAGTGTAGTTGCACCAATGGCCCTCAACTCACCACGTGCAAGAGCTGGTTTCAAAATATTGGCCGCATCCATTGCACCTTCACCACTTCCACCCGCTCCAACGAGTGTATGAATTTCGTCAATAAACAATACTACTTCGCCCTCTGAAGAAACAACATCTTTTATTACCGCTTTAAGCCTTTCTTCAAACTCACCTTTGTATTTTGCACCGGCTATGAGTGCACCCATATCAAGGCTGAATATTTTTTTGGATTTCAAATTCTCCGGGACATCCCCATTAATAATTCTGTGGGCCAGCCCTTCGGCAATGGCCGTTTTACCTACACCTGGTTCACCGATGAGTATCGGGTTATTTTTGGTACGACGAGAAAGAATCTGCAGTATTCTCCGGATTTCATCATCACGGCCAATTACCGGATCTAGCTTCCCGCTAAGGGCAAATTTATTGAGATCTTTGGCGTATTTACCTAATGCATTATAGGTCTCTTCGGCCGACTGGCTATCAACTTTTGATCCTTTGCGAAGTTCTGTGATGGCTGCTTTGAGATTTTTCTCAGTTATGCCACTGTCCTTCATGAGTTGGCCGATGTTGTCATTATTTTTTAAAAGCGAAAGCACAAGATGTTCTATGGATACAAACTCATCATCAAATTCCCTGAGTTGTGCAATTGCACTTTGTAAAACTCTGTTTGTATCCTGCGAAATATAAATATTACCTCCTGATATTTTAGGGTAATTATTTACAATACGATCAAGGACCTGTAGGAAACTTTGCAGGTTTACGTTGTTCTTTTTCAGAAGATATGGTGTAACATTTTCATCGACAGCAAGAATTCCTTTGAGCAGGTGCCCTGTTTCAACGGCCTGATTCTGATAGCCCATGGCAATCTCCTGGGCTTTCTGAAGTGCTTCCTGTGACTTAAGCGTGAAATTATCAAGATTCATTGTCTTATCTTATTTGTATGTTATCAATTTCAATGACTCGAAACAAATAACTTATTCCTGTTAATAAAAACAATATTCTTTCCTTCAAAGAGCAAACCAAGTCGGTATGATTTGATTTTAAAGTCATAATGGCACATTTGATAATTCAGGTTCTGTCAAAATTACCTGCTTTGAAATAAAATTTTTTAAAAGTGCAGCATGTGAAGTGATCTTTTTGTATTATTGCCGATTGTTATTTTCAGGTTCAGCGGATAGTTAGTTCATATCTTCTGTGAAATTTAAAAAGTTTTAAAGTAAATCGTATATGTTAAAACGCATACAATTGCATTGGCAGATTCTTATTGCTCTGGTCTTTAGTGTTATTTTTGGTATTACATTCCCGGGTTATGTGAAATATGTAAGCTGGATGGGGGATTTATTTCTTCGTGCGCTGAGTATGATTATAGTGCCGCTGATTTTTTCATCTATTGTTTCAGGTGTCACAGGAATCGGATCAGGAAAAAACCTGGGAAGAATGACACTTAAAACAATTGGTTATTATATGACAACCAGCATTTTTGCAATAATCACAGGCTTATTATTGGTAAATCTTGTAAAACCTGGTGTGGGTGCCGACCTGGGGTTAAGCAAAGCCATTGAAGGATTGGCTGTCACTGGTGATTCATTCGGACAAACGCTTCTCAAAATCATTCCCACAAATATTATTGAATCTATGGCTCGTGGCGATTTGCCTTCTATCATTTTCTTTGCTATTTTCTTCGGATTTTTTGCCACCCGTGTGGAATCCAAATACGGCGAACCGGTGATCAATTTCTTCAATGCAGTTTTTGGCATCATGATGAAAATTACCATGTTTGTCATTAAGTTTACCCCTTTAGGCATATTTGGCATTGTTTCGGTTATTATAGCAGAAAACTCAGAAAATCTGGCCGGTATTTTTGGGCGAATGGGTGTTTATATGCTAACAGTGATTGCAGCCCTGGCCATACATGGAATTATCATTTTACCCTTGCTTATGAAAATTCTGGGCAAAGCTAATCCGGTAAAACACTTAAGAAACATGTCGGTTCCTCTTTTAACTGCTTTTTCTACATCAAGTAGTAGTGCTACCCTGCCTCTAACTATTGAAGCGGTCGAATTTAAAAGCGGGGTTTCCAATAAAACCACAAGTTTTGTTTTACCCCTTGGGGCAACCATTAATATGGACGGAACAGCACTTTACCAATGCATTGCCGTACTTTTTATTGCCCAGGCGTATGGTGTTGAGTTATCTATTCTTCAGCAGCTTATAGTAATGATAACTGCTTTGCTGGCTTCTATTGGTGCAGCCGGTA